>NZ_CP042582.1:3092187-3411250 GCF_008728835.1 Hypericibacter adhaerens | reverse complement strand
CGCGAACCGCGTGGTGCGCCGAGGGGAGAGTAGGCGGGTCGGAGGGCCGCCGGCAACGGGGCCGGCGGGCCTGACGGAAGGCCTGCCCGGGGAGCCGGGCCGGCAATGTCGGGTGGTCTTAGTGCTGCGCGCGCATCTCGGGACGGGCGGCGGCCGAGGCTTTCGCAGCGCCGCGCTGCGGGATCAGGGCCGTCAGTTCCTTGCGAGCGGCTTCCAGCGAGTGGCGTTCACGCTGGTCTTCGCGGTCGAACACTTCAATGCAGCTGAGCTTGATTTCCACCAGATCGAGCAACGTCTCAACGGAGCGTTTCGAGAGCGACATGGTTTCCTCCATCCTACCTGGATCGTTCGGGGCCATAACGACACTTACCTGCGTCGTGGAAACCACAATTGCGCCTCCATTTTTAAGAAGAAATGAATCGAATCTGGTTATCCACAGGATTCCGTGAAGGATTGCGATTAATGCCGCCTTACCGGAGCCGGGGCGAACGAGGATTCGCGCGGCTTCGGCGCGAGATCGGCGCCGCGATCTTGCTTAACGTGATTAAGAAAGAAACAGAGCAAAGGAACTGTAGAGTCGGGGGGATTCGCCATTCGGCAGAAACATGAGCAGGGCTCCCCATGGGTGCGAGGCAGCGGCTGCACACGGCGTGATGCGGCGGGATCACAGCGGCGACAGAATTTCCGCCTTTTCATGCAATCCGGGATAGGAAGAAGGGGCCGTTGTCTTCACGCGGCCGGCGGCGATTTGATGCCGCCGATCAGCCAGCGATGGAGGATCAGCCCCAGCGTGCCGCAGATCGCGATGATGATCGCCATCGGCAGCGCGCTCGTCTGGTGAATGGCGCCCACGGCCGTGGCCGCGAGGGCCGCGATCGAGAATTGCAGCGTCCCCACCAGCGCCGAGGCGCTGCCGGCCTGGGCACCCTGGGGCGCCATCGCCAGCGCGATCGCGTTCGGGCTGACGATGCCGACGCAGCCCACATAGACGAAGAGCGGGATCGCGATTCCCAGGAGGCCGCCCCCGCCCGTCGCCGCGGTCGCGACGAGCGCCCAGGCGGCGACCGTCTGCAGCAGGTTGCCGAAGCGCAGGATCCTGTCGGCGCCGAAGCGATGGACGATGCGGCCATTGATCTGCGAGGCGAGGATCAGGCCGGCGGCGTTGCTGCCGAAGATCCAGCCGTAATGTTCCGGCGCCACCCGGTAGAGCTCGATGAAGACGAAGGGCGAGCCCGCGATATAGGCGAACATGCCGGCGGCATTCATGCCGCCCGAGAGCGCGTAGCCCATGAAGTGGCGATCGGCCAGGAGCCCCGCATAGCGCGCCAGCACGTCACCCAGCGCCAGGGGGCGGATGTGGGCCTTGTCGTGGGTCTCCGGCAGCCGGAAGGCCACCGCCGCCAGCGACAGGAGGGCGAGGGCCGTCAGCAGCCCGAAGATGGCCTCCCAGCCGAACCAGAGCAGCAGAT
The DNA here is from genome assembly GCF_008728835.1 of Hypericibacter adhaerens. GTDB lineage: Bacteria > Pseudomonadota > Alphaproteobacteria > Dongiales > Dongiaceae > Hypericibacter > Hypericibacter adhaerens. The sequence goes on along the minus strand of NZ_CP042582.1, from coordinate 3,409,781 downwards.
AGCCGCCGAGGAGCGGCGCCAGGATCGGCGCCACGCCCATCACCAGCATCAGCGCGGAATAGATCCGCGCGGTCTCCTGCGGCTCGAACAGGTCGCGCACCATGGCGCGGGCGATCACGGCGCCGGAGCAGGCGCCGACGGCCTGGAAGAAGCGCAGCGCGGTCAGCGCCTCGACCGACTGCGCCAGGGCGCAAGCCAAGGAGGCGAGCGCGAATAGCGCCAGCCCGGCATAGAGCGGCGGCTTGCGGCCGAACCGGTCGGCGGCCGGGCCGTAGAGGGCCTGGCCCAGGGCGAAGCCCAGGAAGAAGCTCGCCAGCGTCCGCTGCACCTCGGCCGTGCTGGCGGCGAAGGCGCGCTCCAGCGTGGGCAGGGAGGGCAGATACATGTCGATCGCGAGCGGCGCGAAGGCGGTGAGCGCGCCCAGGATGATGACCAGCTCGAGATGGGAGGTGCGGCGGAGGCTCATGGATGAATCGCGGGCAATAGAGGCCTGCGGACCCTAGCGGGCCCGCCATGCGCCTGCAAAGAAAACCCGGCGCGGGACCGGCCGGGTGCAAGCGGTGGCGGCGCAAAGGACCGGTTGGGGAACCGCCGCCCCGCAGGCATAATCGTCCCCATGCGCCTGGGGTTGATCGGCCTCTTTCTGCTGCTGGCGGCCTGCTCGACGGTAACGATGAACAAGCCGTTGCCGCCGAAAGCCGATGTCGCGACGGCCGGGCCGGATCTCGGCAAGGGCTACCGGTTCGGAGCCATGCCCCTGGGCGACAACGCGCCCGACATTTTCGTGGCCCTCGCCTTCTCGGGCGGCGGCAAGCGGTCGGCCGCCTTCGGCTACGGCGTGCTGACGGGCCTGCGCGACCTGACGATCGATATCGATGGCCGCCAGCGCCGCCTGCTGGACGAGGTCGATCTCATGACGGCGGTCTCGGGCGGCAGCTTCCCCGCCGCCTATTACGGCCTCTACCGCGACAAGATCTTCAGCGATTTCGAGAAGGATTTCCTGCGCGTCGATCTCGAGAGCTACATCTACGGCATGTATCTGCTGCCCTGGAACTGGGAATGGTGGGTCAACCCGCTCTACGGCACCAACGATCAGATGGAGAAGGTCTACGACAACCTGATGTTCCACGGCGCCACCTACGCCGACCTGATCCGACAGGGCCGGCCGCTGGTCTCGATCGACGCCACCGACATCAATTTCGGCACGGTGTTCCCGTTCGACCAGGATCAGTTCGACCTGATCTGCTCGGATCTGGCCAAGTTCCCGCTGGCGCGCGCGGTCGCGGCCTCGAACGGATTCCCGATCCTCTTCACGCCGATCACGCTCGAGAACCACGCCGAGGATTGCAAGGGCTGGGTTCCGCGCTGGGTGACGCGCGCCGAGGCCAAGGACGTCAATTCGCGCGAATATTACCGGGCCCAGTTCGCCCGGCTCTATCTCGACGGCAAGAACACCAAATACATCCACCTGATGGATGGCGGCATCGCCGACAACCTGGCGATGCGCGGCATCATCAATTCCATCCTGGCCTATGCGGACGACGCGCAACGCATCCGTTTTGCCGGGCTCGACAAGGTCCGCCGGGTGGTGCTGATCAGCGTCGACGGCCAGGCGAGCCGCGACACGAGCTGGCCCACCCAGCGCACGGTCAGCAGCATCGGCCAGATCTTCAGCGCCGTGTCCGGCACGCAGATCGACAGCTACAACTTCGAGACCGCCCTGCTAGCACGGGACCAGCTCCAGAAGCTGGCCACGGCGCTCCGCCAGGTTCGATGCGAGGAGGGGGCCGTGATCGATGGCCACGCTTGCGAGGATGTCGAGAGCTACTTCATCCATCTCTCGCTGCAGGAGATCGGCGATCCCGCGCTGCGCGCCCGGCTCGCCGCCATTCCCACAGGGCTCACCATTCCCGACCCGGACGTGGACGAGCTGGTCGAGGTCGGCGCCACGGAGGTCAAGAACTCGCCCGAGCTCGCGGCCTTCCGGCAGAGCCTGGGGCCGTAGAACGCGCGCGCCAAACGCTCGGGGCGGGCGTAACCAACCCCGTCACCCCCCGCGCCCGGGCCCGGCCGTAGGCCGGCCCAAGCGTAAACTCCAGCGGGGGTCCAACTCGATCCAGCGGCGTCAGTTGAAAGGTGGATCCCCGCTTTCGAGCGTGTGAAGGAATCGGCGATGCCAAAGAACTCTCTCGCCCCCTCCCCTTGCGGGAGCAACCATGATCGTGCGGGGATCATGGAGTGACGGCTTTATCCTGCCAGGGAGTAGCCCTGGCGAGGATAGCGTTGGCGATCTCAACTAGCTTCCTGGCGCAAGCGACGGTGGCGACCTTGTGGTGCTTGCCCTTTGCGATAAGGCGCTTGTAGAGGGCCAGGAGGATGGGGTTCCAGCGCTGAGAGGCAGAGAAGGCGGCCTGGTAGATGCTGCGTCGGAGCCGTTTTCTGCCGCCGGCGATATGGCGCTCACCGGTATGCTCGCCACTTTCATCGTCGAAGGGAGCGACACCAACCAGGGCGGCGGCCTCGGCACGGGTCATGCGGCCGAGCTCGGGCATGCGCAGGACGAAGCTGAGGGCGGTGAGCGGGCCCAGGCCGGGGATGCTCTCCAGCAGATCCAGCTTGAGAGCCAGGTCGGGGTGACGGCGGAGCTTGGCCAGCAGCCGGACGATTTCCCTGTCGCGGCGCCTGGACAGGCGGGTGATCTCAGTCTCGAGATAGCGTTTGTGCGCCGGCAGGCTGTAGCGATCGCGCCGGGTCTTCAGCCGGCTGATATCCTCGCCGATCTGCTCGATCAGGGTGAGATGCTCGGCCCACGGCGCCAAACGTTCATCGGGCGCCGGGCGGATGCTGTCGGGCTCCATGTCCGCCGTCGCCACCGCGATCAGGCGAGCATCGATCTTGTCGTTCTTGGCTCGCTTCTTCTTGAACCGCCGAAAGCCTTTCACCTGAGCCGGATCGAGCAGCACGACGCAAAACCCCACCCGGCGAAGATGCGCCGCCACCGCCGCCTCGTAATGGCCGCTCGCCTCCAACCCGACCCGCTCGACCCCATGCTCGCGCAGCCAGCTCTCGATCTGCTGGTATCCCGCCGGATCGTTGCTGGCCTGCAGCCGGTCCGGCCCAGCGGCCAACGCCACATCGAGCTTGCGCTTCGACACGTCGATACCCGCCGTTTCCGTGATAGACTTGCTCATCTTCGTCGACCCCACCTTGCGTTGATCCGAACCAGGGTGTTCTTGCAACCATCCGGGTCCGATGAAGGGTCGGCTGCGATCCCGCTCCCGCGCAGTCCAGAAGACTTCGAGGGTGTCGATCCGACAACCGACAGTCCGGGCCGGGGTGGCCACCCCGGCCCGGACCACGCTCCATGCTCTCACATCTCGCTCATACAAGGGGGTAGGGGGAGGGGCGATGCCGTGCGAGATCCTGGCAAATAAGCGGAGCCTGATCTGCTCGGGCTCGCTCGCTTGGCGCCCTGTCTGGGCCTTCTGCCTCCAGAGCGGTGATTGATCGCAGGGATGCCCCCAGCTGCGTCCGTGGCACCCCTCCCCCCAACCCCCTCCCGCAAGGGGAGGGGGCTTGAGTGTTTGCTACGCCCTTGCGTGGTGCTCTCGATTTCTTCACGCGCTCTTTCGCGGGGATGATGGTGAGAAGGACTGGCTTGGTTCCTCGCCGGCTCAGCCAACGGAGGGCATCACCCAAACCGGCCGGTGATGTATTCCTCGGTCTTCTTCTGCTTGGGCTTGGTGAAGACCGTTTCGGTCTCGCCGAACTCGATCAGCTCGCCCAGGAACATGAAAGCGGTGTACTGGGACACGCGAGAGGCCTGCTGCAGGTTGTGGGTGACGATCGCGATCGTGTAGTCGACCTTGAGCTGCTCGATCAGTTCCTCGATCTTCGCCGTCGAGATGGGGTCGAGGGCCGAGCAGGGTTCGTCCAGCAGGATCACCTCCGGCTTGGTCGCCACGGTGCGGGCGATGCAGAGGCGCTGCTGCTGGCCGCCCGACAGGCCCAGGCCGGTCCGGTGCAGCTTGTCCTTGACCTCGTCCCAGATCGCGGCGTGGCGCAGCGCGTGCTCGACGCGGTCGTCCATCTCCGACTTCGGCAGCTTCTCGTAGAGCCGGATGCCGAAGGCGATGTTGTCATAGACCGTCATGGGGAAAGGCGTCGGCTTCTGGAACACCATGCCGACCCGCGCGCGCAGGAGATTGATGTCGATCTTGCGGTCGAGGATGTTCTCGCCGTCCAGCAGCACCTCGCCCTCGGCGCGCTGCTTGGGATACATCTCGTAGATGCGGTTGAGGATCCGCAGCAGGGTGGACTTGCCGCAGCCGGACGGGCCGATGAAGGCGGTGACTTCCCGCTCGTGAATGGGAAGATTGATCCCTTTCAGCGCCTTCGAGTCGCCGTAATAGAAGGACAGGTTGTTGATGGCGACCTTTACCGGAGATGCCGAGGCCATTCCTATTTCCCTTTCGTGCCGAGGACGCGCGCCAGGACGCTGAGGCCCAGCACGGCGATCGTGATGAGAAGCGCGCCGACCCAGGCCAGCTGCTGCCATTCCTCGTAGGGGCTCATGGCGAACTGGAAGATGGTGACCGGCAGGCTCGCCATCGGCGAGTTGAAGTTGTTGCTCCAGAACTGGTTGTTCAGCGCCGTGAAAAGCAGGGGCGCCGTCTCGCCGCTGATGCGCGCGATCGCCAGCAGGATGCCGGTGACGATGCCGGCTTGCGCTGCCTTGTAGGCGACCTTCGAGATCATGGTCCAGCGCGGCGCGCCGACGGCGGTCGCCGCCTCGCGCAGCGAGTCCGGGATCAGCCGCAGCATGTTCTCGGTGGTGCGGACCACCACCGGAATCACGATGATCGCCAGCGCGATGGCACCGGCCCAGGCGGAGAAGTGGCCCATCTGCTTGACGACGACCTCGTAGACGAAGAGGCCGACGACGATCGACGGCGCGCTGAGCAGGATGTCGTTGATGAAACGGATGACGGTCGAGAGCTTGGCGTAGCGCCCGTATTCGGCGAGGTAGGTGCCGGCCATGATGCCCAGCGGCGTGCCGAAGATGACCGCCAGGACCGTCATCACGAGGCTGCCCAGGATGGCGTTCTGAAGTCCGCCCTCGGAGCCCGGGGGCGGCGTGCCCTCGGTGAAGACGCTCAAGTCGAGGCCGCTGAAGCCCTGATAGAGGAGCGTGATGAGAATGATCGCCAGGCAGGCGAGCCCGATGCCGGTGGCAGTCATGCAGAAGGCGAGGAAGAGCCGGTTGCGCACCCGGCGGATGCCATAGAGACGAGCGTCCATGGGTCAGCCTCCCGACTTCTTCTCGATCCGCAGCAGCATGTAGCGGGCCGCCGCCAGCACGAGGAAGGTGATGATGAACAGGATGAGGCCCAGCGCGATCAGGGACGAGGTATAGATGTCCTCGACCGCCTCGGTGAACTCGTTGGCGATCGAGGCGGAGATCGTGGTGCCCGGCGCCAGGATCGAGGCGCTGATGCGGTGCGCGTTGCCGATGACGAAAGTGACGGCCATGGTCTCGCCCAGCGCGCGGCCGAGCGCCAGCATGACGCCGCCGGTCACGCCGACGCGGGCATAGGGCAGCACCACCTTCCAGATCACCTCGCGCCGCGTGCAACCGAGGCCGTAGGCCGATTCCTTCAGCATCGGCGGTACGGCCTCGAACACGTCGCGCGTGATCGAGCTGATGAAGGGCAGGACCATGATGGCGAGAATGATGCCCGCCGTGAGGATGCCGATGCCGTAAGGCGGACCGGCGAAGAGGGCATTGAGCAACGGAATGTCGTGAAAGATGCCGATCAGCCAGGGCTGGAGCGTCCGCTGCAGGATCGGCGCCAGGACGAACAAGCCCCAGATGCCGTAGATGATGCTGGGGACGCCAGCCAGAAGCTCGATGGCGATGCCGATCGGGCGGCGGAGCACCTGGGGGCAGAGCTCCGTGAGAAAGGTCGCGATGCCGAGGCCGACGGGCACCGCGATGACCATGGCGATGGCCGAGGTGATCACCGTGCCGTAGATCGGCGCGACCGCACCGAACTTCCCGGTGACCGGGTTCCAGGAGTCGGTCCAGAGGAAGCCCAGCCCGAACTCCGACAATGCCGGCGCCGCGCCGAAGGCGAGCGAGATCATGACGCCGGCAAGGATGGCCAGCACAGCGAAGGCGCAAGTCTGCGTCAGGCGGAAGAAGAAGCGGTCATTCCGCGAAAAGCGGCGGGCCGCCGCGAGTCGGCCGGTGTCGAGGGTCGGCGTAGCGACGGATTCTGGCATCGCGGCTTCGGTCATGAATGCGTGATCCCGATTATGGGCAGGCGGCGAGGAGGCCATGGTTGTCGCGACCTCCCCGCCCCTGTTTCGGTGACGCTGCGTCGAGAGGTCCTGCTTACATGCTGCCGCTGTAGATCGGCGAGCCGGTCGAGCCCTTGATGCTCTCTTTCCAGTAGTCGTGGATCAGCTTAACGACGCTGTCGGGCATCGGTATGTAGTCGAGATCCGTCGCCATCTGGTCGCCGTTGGCATAGGCCCAGTCGAAGAACTTGAGGGCCTCGATCGAGGCGGTCTGATCGCTCGGACGGCGCTGCATCAGGATGAAGGTCGCTGCTGTGATCGGCCAGCTCTGGGCGCCCGGCTGATCCGTCAGGATCATGTAGAAGCCCTTCGCATGGGACCAGTCGGCGCCGGAAGCCGCTGCGGTGAAGGCGTCGGCCGTCGGGCTGACGGTCTGGCCCTCATGGTTGACCATCTTCGTGAAGGTCAGCTTGTTCTGCTTGGCGTAGGCATACTCGACATAGCCGATCGAGCCTGCGGTCTGCCCGACATTGGCGGCGACGCCCTCATTGCCCTTGGCGCCGATGCCGGCCGGCCACTGGACGGCGGTGTTGGAGCCGACGCTGTCGGCCCATTCCTTGCTGAGCTTCGAGAGGTAGTTGGTGAAGATGAAGGTGGTGCCCGATCCGTCGGAACGGTGGACGATGGCGATCGCCTGGGAGGGCAGGGAGAGGCTCGGGTTGAGCTTCTTGATCGCGGCGTCGTCCCACTGGCTGATCTTGCCGAGGAAGATGTCGGCGAGGGTCGGACCGTCGAGAACCAGATCGCCCGGGTTGATGCCGGACAGGTTGACCACCGGAACCACGCCGCCCATGACGGTCGGGAACTGGGCCAGCCCCGCCTTGTCGAGCTCTTCGGGGGTCAGCGGCTTGTCCGAGGCGCCGAAGGTCACGGTGTTGGCGCTGATCTGCTTGATGCCGCCGCCCGAGCCGATCGACTGGTAGTTCAGGCTGTTGCCGCTGACCTGCTTGTAGGCGTCGGCCCATTTCGCGTAGATGGGGTAAGGAAAGGTCGCGCCGGCGCCGGAAATCTCGGCCGCCGAGACCGCGGTGAGGATGCCAGCCGCCACGACGCCGGCCGCTGCGAGCCCCAGGGCTTTCACAGACAATTTCATGGAAACCTCTCGTTGGTTAGGACGCCATCTGCCGCGAACACCAAGACCCACTCGCCCCCGCCGCGACCTGGCCGGCGCACCAGACGCCATGAAGCCGTTTGAATTTATTGTGGTTCGATGAAAGTTATGTGACAGCGCTCCCGGACCCACCAGGCAGGCTGTTGATAAATCGGCAAAGCGCCGCCATTTACCGGGCCAGGTTCGCCGGCTTTCCAACCTGAACTTCCCCCCATAAAGGACCCCTCCCCCGTGCCCCATCTCTTCGCCGCCACCCGGCTTCGCGGCCTCGCGCTCGCGAACCGAATCGTCGTCTCGCCCATGTGCCAATACAGCGCCGTCGAGGGGGTTCCGACCGAGTGGCACCGGTTGCATCTGGGGCAGTTCGCCCTCTCCCGGGCGGGGCTGGTGTTCGTCGAGGCCACGGCGGTGGAGCCGGTCGGCCGGATCACCCCCGGTTGCCCGGGGCTCTATTCGGACGAATCCGAGCGGGCCTTCCGGTTGATCCTGGAGAGCTTCAAGTCCCAGGCCGGCGCCACCCGGATCGGCATCCAGCTCGCCCATGCCGGGCGCAAGGCCTCGATCTCCCGGCCCTGGGAAGGCAGCCGGCCCTTGACCCCGGCCGAGGGCGGCTGGGCCACGGTCGGCCCGAGCGCCATTCCCTTCGACGACAAGCGGCCGGCACCCCAGCCGCTCGATGCGGCCGGGATCGCCCGCATCAAGGCGGCCTTCGTCGCCGCGGCGAAGCGGGCCGTCCGCGCCGGCTTCGAGGCGATCGAGCTCCACATGGCGCATGGCTACCTGATGAGCTCCTTCCTCTCGCCCCTGACGAACCGGCGGACCGACGCCTATGGCGGCGGGATCGAGAACCGGACCCGGCTGCAAGCGGAGATCCTCGCCGCCGTGCGCGCGGCCGTGCCGGACGGGATTCCCGTCGGGGCCCGGATCAACGGTTCGGATTGGCGCGAGGGCGGGGCCACGATCGAGGATGCCGTGGCGCTGGGCCAGGCCTTGAAGCGCGAGGGCTGCGATTTCCTCGATGTCTCCAGCGGCGGCGTCGCCGCCGATCAGCAGATCGACTTCCGGCCCGGCTATCAGTTGCCCTTCGCCGCACGCGTCAAGAAGGAGGTCGGGCTGCCCACCATGGCGGTCGGGCTGATCTCGCGGCCGCAATCGGCCGAGGCGATCCTGGCGGCGGGCCATGCGGATTTCGTGGCGCTGGCGCGGGCCATGCTCGACGACCCGCGCTGGCCCTGGCATGCCGCGACGGCACTCGGCGCCACGCTCGACCTGCCGCTGCCGACCGGCTATGCGGTGGCGCCGCGCTGGCGCCAGGTCACGGAGGAGGCGGGGGCCGCTCCCGATCCGCTGCTCGCCGCGGCCGAAGCGCAGCTCGCCCGGGCCGCGCAATGACGGCCGCGCGGCCGGGGCGCTGATCCCCGAAGGCCGCCCCTCGGAGCCTCAGCGCCGTTTCGCACCCAGAAGCAGCAGCACGGCGCCGCCGACGATCGCGGCGACGCCGGCCCACATCGGCACATCGACGGTCTCCTTCTCCTGGACCGAGAGCTCGAGGCCGCCGATCTGCGCCTCATGCGTCTTCTTGGTGTAGGTGAAGCCGCCATAGGCAAGCGCGAGGATGCCGGCGGCGATCAACAGGACGGCGACGAGACGCATGAGACAATCTCCCCAGTGGCGATTGCGGATGACGAAGCGGATACTGGCGGTGCCAAGTTGGGTCTGCGGGCGAGCCTCCCGTCGTATCCGGCCCTGACGGCACGGGAACTCCCTCGGTCTTGCCAACGTTTCAACGGGCTGACGCGGTTCCCGGCGGTTTCGGGTGAGGCTGCTGGCGAGAAGGGGAACGCGCGCCGCTCGAGGAGGGATTCATGATTTTGCTGGTCATCAATATTCTGATCATCGTCGTCATCGGCGCCATCCTGTTCTGGGTGGTCGATCGCTTCGTCCGAGACGGGCGTCTCGGCAATCTCTTGAAGATCCTGATCGTGCTGGTCTGTCTCGCCGGGATCGTGGCGCGGGTGCTGCCGGTCTTGAGCGGCGGTACCGTCATGTAGCGGAGAAGCGCCGGACCGGCCTTCCGGTTCCCGCTCCTCTCATGCCGGCGCAGGCGCCTCGCCCTCGGGCGAGGGGCTTTCGGATGTGGGCTGCCCCGGCGGCGGCAGCGAGATGCTACGCGCGGGCGACCGCATGGCGATGTTGTCCTTGTCGAACTCCTCCTTGAGGAGCCGCTGGAAGCGGCGGGTCACATCCCATTGCTGGCCGGGCCCGACCTTGACGCGGGCCAGCACGGTGACGGCGAGATCGCCGAAGCTGTCCACGCCCAGCATCTCGACATCGCTCCAGATCTTGGCCTTGAAGGCGGGGTCCTCGCGCATGCGCTTGACGATCTCCGCGATGATCTTCTGCACCTCGCCGATATCGGCGTCGTAAGCCACGTTCACGCGGAACACGGCATAGGCGAAATCCTTGGTCGAGTTGCTGACGATCGAGATCTCGCTGAAGGGGATGGTGTGGACCGTGCCGTCGAAATCGCGCAGGCGGATCGAGCGGAGCGACATCCATTCCACGACGCCGCCCTTGCCGGCGACATTGATCACGTCGCCCACCGCCATCGTGTCCTGGACCAGCGCCGAGACGCCGCCCAGCATGTCCTTGACCATGGCCTGCGCGCCGAAGCCGACGGCGACGCCGACGGCACCGGCGCCGGCGATCAGGGGTCCGATATCGATCCCGATCTCCGACAGGCTGATCAGCACCACGAAGAGCGCCAGCACGCCGAAGCTGACCTGGCGGAAGAGCGGCAGGAGCGTGCGCAGCCGGGCGGCCTTCCTGAGGCCTTCGAGCGTATGGTCGTCGGGCCGGATGAGCCGCTCCATCCCGAAATTGATGAGCTCCCACAGGACGAGGCCGACGGCGGTGATGATCGCGATCGAGATCAGGCTGCCGATGATCCTCTCGCCGCCGATCGCCGCCAGCCAGCGCAGGATGGGGACGCCCCAGGTCTCGGCGACGGCGAGGATGGCGATCACCGCGACCGCGGCCAGGATCAGCCACATGACCAGGCGCACATAGAGCTTCACGCGCCCGCCGAAGGAGGCGTTCTGCTGGTGGATCCGGCCGGTGCGGACCTCGAGCCGGCTGCGAAGCTGGCGGACGCCCAGCAGGACGACGGCGATGAGCGCCACGATGAAGGCGGTGCTCGCCGTCGCGCGGGCGAGGAACAGGACGCCGTTGCCGCCGCGGATCAGCCAGACCAGGAGCGCGAAGGCGATATAAGCCAGGACGGGCCAGTGCCAGACGGCCTCGACCCAGTAGCGGCTGCGCTGGACGGCGGTTTGCGAGGCGGGCTCCGCGGCTTCGATCGCGGCGATGCTGTTGCGCGGGCGCGCCTGCCAGACGCGCAGCGCCAGGAGACCGGCGACCACCACGCCCAGCACGTCCAGAAGGAATTCGTAGATATGCGGCGGCAGGCCGGCGGCACCCATCGCGATCGCCGCGAAATAGCCGAAGGCTCCCACCGCGATGATGGTCGAGATCGTGCGGTAGAGGCTGCGTGCCGCCGGACTCGGCAGCTTGGCGAAGCGCAGGCCGGGCGCCGTCGGCGCCAGCACGAAGTAGGGGATCAGGCTCAGGAAGGCGGTCACCACATGCGCATTGATAAGGGCGACCGCGATCAGCACCGCCAGCGGGTCCGGGCGGAACGCCGCGACCATGGCCATGGCCGCGACCCAGAAGCCGATGATCGGCACCAGCCGCAGCAGGGTGTTCCCCACCGCCAGCGGGATCCGGCGCAGGATCGTCGCGGGGCTGGCGCGCTCGAGCCGGCGGCGCCAGCCGGCATAGAGCAGCGGCAGGCCGAACTCGACGATCGCGCCCACCGCCAGGATGACCACGACCTGGCCGATCTCCAGCAGCAGCTGGTCGCGGGTGTCGGGGTCCGAAAGGCGGCGCTGCGCCCACCGATAGAAGCGCGGGAAATCCCGGACGAAGTCGCCCGCCTGGCTGACCGCGCGCCCGATATCGGTGACGGCGTCGCCCAGCGACACCAGGAATCGGGTCGCCGGCCGCTCGGGCTCGGGCGCTTCGGTCTTTGCCGCCGGTTCCTCGCCGACGGCGGCGCGCAGCCCTTCGATCAGCTGGCCCCTCGCCTTGTCGTCCTGGAGGATCTGGATCAGGTGATCGATGTCCTCGCGCGAGACCGCGCTGTCGGGTGCGGTCGCGGGCGCAGGGCTGGTTTCGGTCGTCGAGGTCGTGGTCGCGGTGGGGGTGTCGCTCGAGCCGCCGCCGCTGACGGTGCTGCTGCCGGCATCCGCCGCCTGGAGGGCTGAGAAAGGCCAGGCGCCCAAGGCCAGAACAAGGCAGGCGATCCGGCCCAGCGACCGGAAGGAGGGGCGGGCGGGTCGGTCGACCAGGGATCCTCGCGGGCGGTTCAGCAAAATCGTCTCCAACAGAGAAGCAAAGAAATTCCGGCGGCGGTCCGGGCGGGTCCCGGAGTCTTTCCAAGCGATGCCATGTCGGGCAGGTCGAGGTCCGGAGTCTAGTGCCTGGGTTCGGGCGATGCCACGCGTAAGGAACCCGGAGACCGTGGCCGAACCGTGGCAAAACGCCAGCGATTGCTGCGGGTTCCCGGGCCTTTCCGAAGCCTCGCGGCGGGTCCGGCGAGCGTTTCGTTCTGGTCATGCCGCGGGCCCGCGGCGGGGCCGGCAGACGAAACCGATGCCGACTCGGGGGGCCCGCCCGTGGGCTTGCGGATAAGCCGCCGATGCCGCCCTGTGCGGGGCCTTGAACCATGCGACCGGTTGCAACCGAAAATGGGCAGCGCTCCTGCCCCGTGCCCGATCCAGCGCCCGGCGATGCGGCGCGCGCCAAACCCGGGAACGACCCCGCGCAAGCGGGAATTGTCGCTCTGCCGCAGCGATCTCTCGTTGCTCCGCCCCCTGCGCCATCGGCCCCGGAGGGCGATGCTGCAATGCAACTTCGCAGCGCGAGACTGCCGGCTTGACCCATGTTTAGTTTAGTTGAGTATATGTTCACTAAGCTCAACAAGAGCGAAGCGGGTTCTTGAGCGACCGTCCGTGGACCGACGGGGCCCGAAGAAGAAAAAGATCGAGCGGATCGCGAAACTGCGTCGGGCCTGGACTCTTAAGAAGCCGGGCCTTCACACAAACTGGGGAGGATCGCTTATGCGATTTTGGAAAACATGCCTGGCGGCCGCGGCACTCGCCGCCGGCATCGCGGGCATCGGCGCCGGCAATGCCCAAGCCGAGGACAAGCAGATCACGCTCTGCTGGGCGGCCTGGGATCCGGCCAATGCGCTGGTCGAGCTGTCGAAGGATTTCACCGCCAAGACCGGCATCCAGATGAAGTTCGAGTTCGTGCCGTGGGAGCATTTCGCCGACCGCTTCCTCAACGAGCTCAATTCCAAGGGCAAGCTCTGCGACCTGCTGATCGGCGACAGCCAGTGGATCGGCGGCTCGGCCACCTACGGCCACTACGTCAAGCTCAACGACTTCTTCGACAAGAACGGCATCAAGATGGACGACTTCCTGCCGGCCACGGTCTATGCCTATTCGACCTGGCCCAAGGGATCGCCGAACTACTGGGCGCTGCCGGCGATGGGCGACGCGCTGGGTTGGGTCTATCGCAAGGACTGGTTCGCACGGCCTGAGCTGCAGAAGGAATTCAAGGCGAAATACGGCCGCGACCTGGCTCCGCCCAAGACCTGGGACGAGCTGAAGCAGGTCGGCGAATTCTTCCAGGGCCGCGAGATCGACGGCAAGAAGGTCTACGGCATGGCGATCTATACGGAGCGCGGCTCCGAGGGCATCACCATGGGCGTGACCGCGGCGCTCTATGCCTGGGGCTTCCAGTATCAGGATCCCAACAAGCCCTATCACATGGACGGGTTCGTCAACAGCAAGGACGCCGTGGCGGCCCTCGAGTTCTACAAGTCCCTCTACAAGTGCTGCGTCCCGCCGGGCCATTCCGACGCCTACATGACCGCCAATCTCGACGCCTACAAGTCGGGCCAGGTGGCGATGCAGATGAACTGGTTCGCCTTCTTCCCCGGCATCGTCAAGGATCCGGACGTCGGCGGCGACAAGTCCGGCTTCTTCGTCAACCCGAGCGAGAAGGTCGAGGCCTCGACGCTCGGCGGCCAGGGCATCTCGGTGGTCAGCTACTCCGACAAGAAGGATCTGGCCCTCGAATACATCAAGTGGTTCGCCCAGCCCGACGTGCAGAAGAAGTGGTGGAGCCTGGGCGGCTATTCCTGCCACAAGGCGGTGCTGGAAGCGCCCGACTTCGCGCAGTCGGCTCCGTTCGCGGCCGACTTCCTGAAGGCGATGAGCCATGTCCAGGACTTCTGGCAGGAGCCGACCTACGCCGAGCTCCTCCAGTCGATGCAGAAGCGCGTGCATGACTTCGTCGTGGCCGACAAGGGCACGGCGCAGGAAGCGCTCGACAAGCTGGTCGAGGACTGGAAACAGGTCTTCATCGACGACGGCAAGCTGACCGAATAGCATAACGGCCTGCATGCGCATGAAGCGATCGGGCCCGTTCGCGAACCTGGCGGCGCTCTCCCTCTTGTTATCCCCTCCCCCGGAATGGGGGAGGGTGAGGGAGGGGGCCGCTCGGTCGAGGAAGCCGGTGCCGCACGGCTCATGCGCATTGTCTACTGCCGAGACATCCCCCTCCCTGGCCCTCCCCCGGGACGGGGGAGGGGATGAGAGAGGGGACGCACTTCTTCCATGACCGACGCTACCAACATCGCGCCCTCCGGCGGCGTCGCCCAGACCGAGCGGCCGCAGCGGAGCCGGACCAGCCCGATCATCGGTGCCAAGCTCAAGGGGCTGAGCGACCGGTCGATCGCCTGGCTTTTCATCTCGCCGACGATCCTGCTGCTGCTGGCGATCAACATCTTCCCGCTGATCTGGGCGATCTATCTCAGCTTCACCAACTATCGCGCCAACAAGCCGGGCGTGCCGGTCAAGTGGATCGGCCTGCGCAACTACGAGCAGATCCTGTCCAGCGAGGACATCTGGGGCTATCTCCAGGTCACCGCGCATTTCGTCGTGTTCTCGATCGCGCTGCAGGTGATCCTGGGCTTCGGCCTGGCGCTCCTGATCAACAAGCGCTTCAAGGGCCACGCCACCTGGACCACCGTGATCCTGCTGCCGATGATGCTGTCGCCCGCCGTGGTGGGTTATTTCTGGACCTACCTGTTCCAGCCCCAGGCCGGCATCTTCAACTACATCGTGGGGTTCTTCGCCGGCATCGCGCCGGACAGCTTCACCATGATCGGCGACGTGAACCTGTCGCCCTGGGCCATCGTCCTGGTCGATACCTGGATGTGGACGCCCTATGTGATGCTGATCTGCCTCGCGGGCCTGCGTTCCATTCCCGACTATATCTACGAGGCCGCCGAGATCGACCGCGCCTCGCAATGGCGCCAGTTCTGGCACATCACCGTGCCGATGGTGCTGCCCTTCCTGATGCTGGCGGTCCTGTTCCGCGCCATCGAGAACTTCAAGATGTTCGACATGGTGGTCGACCTGACCTCGGGCGGCCCCGGCTCGGCGACCGAGCTCGCCTCGATCAACCTCAAGCGCGAGGCCTTCGAGAACTGGCGCACCGGCTACAGCTCGGCCTTCGCCATCATCCTGTTCGTGACCGTGTTCGGCGCCGCGAACATCTATGTGAAGTTCCTCAACAAGGTGAAGCAGCGATGAGCGCCGCGGCCGAAAGCGCCCGTACGGTCCTGGAGCCCAGCCCGCGCACCAAGTGGCTGTCGGGGGCGTTCGTCATCCTCTATGCGCTGGTGGCGTCGATCCCGCTGGTCTGGATCTTCATGACCGGATTCAAGACCCCGCAGGACGCGATCCACTACCCGCCGAAGGTGTTCTTCGATCCCTCGCTCGAGGGCTATGTGAACCTCTTCACCACCCGCACGCGCCAGACGCCGGAATACATGGCGAGCCTGCCGCCGGCGGAGACCTGGTACGACGCGCTGGTCCGCACGCGCAACATGGTGATCGCCGGCCCGTCTCCCTTCGGCGGCCGCTATGTCAACTCGCTGATCGTGGGCTTCGGCTCGACCTTCCTCGCGGTCTTCCTCGGCACGCTCGCGGCCTACGGCTTCTCGCGCTTCAAGGTGCCGATCAAGGACGATCTCCTCTTCTTCATCCTCTCGACCCGCATGATGCCGCCGATCGCGGTCGCGATCCCGATCTACCTGATGTATCGCGCCCTCGGCCTCAGCGACACGCATCTGGGCCTGATCATCCTCTATACGGCGGTGAACATCAGTCTCGCGGTCTGGCTGCTGAAGGGCTTCATCGACGAGATCCCGCCCGAGTACGAGGAGGCGGCGATGATCGACGGCTATACCCGCTTCCAGGCCTTCCGCATGGCGGTGCTGCCGCAGGCGGTGACCGGCATCGCCGCCACGGCCATCTTCTGCCTGATCTTCTCCTGGAACGAATATGCCTTCGCGCTGTTGCTCACCAGCGGCACCGCGCAGACGGCACCGCCCTTCATCCCCACCATCATCGGCGAGGGCGGCCTCGACTGGCCGGCGGTGGGTGCGGGCACCACGCTGTTCCTGCTGCCGATCGTCGTCTTCACCATTCTGCTCCGCAAGCATCTGCTGCGCGGCATCACCTTCGGCGCGGTGCGCAAATGAGCGGGCGGCGCGGTGCGCAAATGACGCTGACCGACGCATCCAAGGCGGGTGGCTGGCGGCGCTGGCTCAAGCGGGACCGGCTCGAGAACGTCGCCTGCACGCTGATCGGCGCCGGCGTCATCATGCTGATGCAGCCGCTGGCCCTGACGCTCTTCTCCTATTCCTTCACCGTCATCCTGGCGGGCACGATCATGTTCGTGATCGTCAGCCATTTCCCGGAGTAGGGCGATGGCCGAGATCCGCATCGAGAACCTGCACCGGCGCTTCGGCGATTTCGTCGCCGTCCGGGATTCCAACCTGACGATCCGCAACGGCGATTTCTTCGTGCTGCTGGGGCCGTCGGGCTGCGGCAAGACCACGACCTTGCGCATGATCGCGGGCCTGGAGATCCCGACCTCCGGCCGGATCCTGCTCGATGGCGAGGATGTGACCTTCCTGCGCGCCTCGCACCGCGACATCGCCTTCGTGTTCCAGCTCTTCGCCCTCTACCCGCATATGAATGTCGGGCAGAACCTGGCCTTTCCGCTGAAGAGCCAGGGCACGCCGCGCGCCGAGGTCAAGGCGCGGGTGGCCGAGGTGGCGAGGCTCCTGCGCATCGAGCATCTGCTGCACTCGCCGGTGGGGCGGCTTGCCGGCGGCGACCGCCAGCGCGTGGCGCTGGGCCGGGCCATCATCCGCCGGCCCAAGGCTTTCCTGATGGACGAGCCGCTCGGCACGCTCGACGCCGAGTTCCGCGACCTGATGCGCGAGGAGCTCAGGCAGCTTCATGAGCGCATCGGCGCCACCACGGTCTATGTCACCCACGACCAGATCGAGGCCATGTCGATGGCCGACCAGATCGCGGTGATGGACAAGGGCGTGATCCTGCAGGCGGGGCCGCCCAACGAGGTCTATCGCCGCCCGGCCACCATGTTCGTGGCGGGCTTCATCGGCAGCCCGGCGATGAACTTCCTGCCCGTGACCGGGCCGGTGGCCGCGGGCGCGCAGACCATCGCCGTCAACGGCGCCCATGTGACGATGCCGAAGCTGCATGAACCATTGAACCACGATCGCGGCGTGCTGGGCGCGCGGCCGGAGCATATGGAGCTCGCGGACGCGGCCTCGTTCCGCGGCCGCGTCTTCGGCGTCGAATATCTCGGAGCGCGCCAATTGGTCACGGTGGACACCTCCGTCGGCCGGGTCAAGGTGAGGGCCGCCAACACGGGCAAGGCGAAGGCGGGCGACACGGTGGGGATCGATTTCCGGAGCGAGGCGCTGGTGCTGTTCGACGGTCGGACGGAGCGGGCGCTCGCGAGCGATCTCATGAATGGCGCCCCGGTCGAGGGCCGGAGGGCCGCCCATGGCTGAGCTCGTCCTCGCCGATGTGACCAAGCGGTTCGGTCCGGTGACCGCGGTGCGCGACCTGTCGCTGACGGTGGCGGACGGCGAGTTCGTCGTGCTGCTGGGGCCGACCGGCGCCGGCAAGACCACCACGCTGCGGCTGGTCTCGGGCCTGGAGCGCGCGGATGGCGGCAAGATCTCGATCGCCGGCATCGACGTCACGAAGCTCGAGCCTGCGGCGCGCGACGTCGCCATGGTGTTCCAGCAGTTCTCGCTTTATCCGCATTACACGGTCTACGACAATCTCGCCTTCCCGCTGCGCTCGCCCTTGCGCCGCCTGCCCGAGCCGCAGGTCGAGGAGCGGGTACGCCAGGTCGCGGCGCTCCTGCGGATCGGGCCCAAGCTCCAGAACAAGGCGACCCACCTTTCGGGCGGCGAGATGCAGCGCGTCGCCATCGGCCGCGCGCTGGTGCGCGAGCCCGCGGCCTTCCTGATGGACGAGCCGCTCTCCTCGCTCGATGCCAAGCTGCGCGCGGATCTGCGCGTCGAGATGAAGCGCATCCAGCTCGATCTCGGCGCCACCATCCTCTATGTGACGCATGACCAGGTCGAGGCCATGACCATGGCCGACCGGATCGGGGTCTTGCGCGAGGGCGAGCTGGTGCAGATCGGCACCCCGCGCCAGATCTATGCCGAGCCGGACAGCCTCTATGTGGCGAACCGCCTGGGCTCGCCGCAGATCAATGTTCTGCCGGTGGGCTCGCTCGGCATCATGGACGGGCCCGCCGGGGCTGCCACCATCGGCGTGCGGCCCGAGGATGTGGTGTTGGGGGCCGGCGGCGTCGCCGCGCGCATCCTGACCGTCGAGCCGCTGGGGGCCGAGACCGTGATCCTGCTCGAGGTGAGCGGCTCGCAAGTCCATGCCCTGGCCGGGCCGGGGCCCGCCTTGCGGCCGCATGACAACAGCACGGTGCGGGTCATCCCGGGCAGCACCCTGTTCTTCGATCGGGAGGGCCGGCGCCTGCCTTGGGCGGCGCGCAACGAACGGTCCGACCGGAGCGAGCTGCGCCATGGCACATGAATTGACCCGGCGCCTGATCGATGCGGCTGTCACGGCGATCCGCGATCATGCCGACGAGCTGACCGGCCTCGACCAGGCAATCGGCGACGGCGATCACGGCATCAACATGAAGCGCGGCTTCGATGCGATCGCGGACGCGCCCGAGCTCAAGACCCTGCCGCTCGGCGATGCGCTGCAGAAGGCGGGCATGACGCTGGTGATGAAGGTCGGCGGCGCCTCGGGGCCGCTCTTCGGCAGCCTGCTGATGGCGATGGGCAAGGCCGTGCCCGGCGATCCGACGCAGGGCGAGCAGGTCCAGGCGATGCTGGCCGAGGGCATCGCCGCGGTGAAGAAGCGCGGCAAATCGGATGCCGGCGAGAAGACGATGCTGGACGTGCTGGTCCCGGTGGGCGAGACGCTGGCCGGAGAGCTGTCACGCCATGCGTCGGCGAAGGAGACACTCGCGGGCCTGTGCCGGGCGGCCGACGCCGCCCTCGAGCGTACCCGGCCGATGAAGGCCAGCAAGGGGCGGGCCTCGTTCCTGGGCGACCGGTCGATCGGCCACCTCGACCCGGGCGCCCGTTCGAGCCAGCTTCTGATCCATGCCGTTTGCGACGCGGTCGCGGAGTCCTTGCCAGCATGAAACGTGGAGAACATACGACCGACCGGGTCGGCATCGTGGTGGTGTCGCATTCGCACGAGGTCGCCAAAGGCACGATCGACATGGTGCGCCAGATGGTCGGCAACGAGATTCCGATGGCCTTCAGCGGCGGCAATCCCGCGGGCGGGCTCGGTACCGACGTGGCCTCGATCCTGGCCGCGATCGAGAAGGCCTGGTCGCCCAAAGGCGTCGCGATCCTGGTCGATCTCGGCGGTGCGGAAAGCAACAGCGAGATGGCGATCGAGATGCTGCCGGAGGATCGCCGCGACAAGGTCGTGGTCTGCAACGCGCCGATCGTCGAGGGCGCGGTGATGGCGGCGACCGAAGCGGCCGGCGGCGGCACTCTCCAGGCCGTCCGCGCCACGGCCGAAGAACTTTCGCCCCGATGACGGTGCCGAGACCTGCCATGGCCGACGCGACCGAACGCTCCATCGTCATCACCCATCAGGTGGGCCTCCATGCCCGGCCTTCGGTGAAGCTGACCAAGCTCGCCAAGAGCTTCGATGCCGATATCCGCGTCCGCGGCGAAGGAACCGAGGACTGGGTTGATGCCAAGAGCATCGTGCGCGTCATGGGGCTGAAGCTGCGCGAGGGCACGACCATCTTCTTCAAGGCCGATGGGCCCGACGCCGCCCAGGCGCTGGATGCGCTGGTCGGCCTGGTCGAGCGCGATTTCGATGAGCATGCGGCCTGAACGTTCCTTCCCGGCCCAGGTGGCGTCCGAGGGGCTGGCCATCGGACGGATCTCGCTCAGGCGCATGCGTCGCTCGGATGCGCGCCCCAAGGGCACGCCCGAGGAGGAGATCGTGCGGCTCGAAGCCGCCGGCGCCGCGGCGTCCGCCCAGCTCGAACGGCTGATCGGCCGCGCCGAGGCCGAAGCGGCGGCGATCCTGGAATTCCAGGCGGCCCTGCTCGCGGATGACGAGCTGCTCGACCCGGTGCGGGCGCGCATCGCCCGTGGCGAGGCGGCGGACGCGGCCTGGCAGCAGGCGATGGACGGCCAGATCGCCGACTATCAGGGCGCCGAGGACGAATATTTCCGCGCCCGCGCGCTCGATCTCGCCGATCTGCGCGATCGTGTCGCCGAGCTCCTGGCGGGCGGCGGGGACGAGGCCGGGGCGCCGGCCGAGACGGGCGCCATCTATGTCGGGACCGATCTGGCGCCTTCGCGCTTTCTCGAGCTCGATTGGGACGCCTATCGCGGGGGTGCCGTGGTCAAGGGCAGCAGCGCCAGCCATGTGGCGATCCTGGCCCGTGCGCGCGGTGTGCCGCTGGTGGTGGGGCTGGCCGCCAACGAATCCATGCTGGTCGACGGCGCCGAGGCGATCCTCGATGCCGAGGCCGGGCAGCTGATCCAGGACCCCTCGGCCGAGACCCGCGCGCGCTATCTGCGCCGGGCGGCCGAGCGCGAGGCCGAGGCCAGGCGCCAGGCGAGCCATCTGGGCAAGCCCGCGCTCACCGCTGCGGGCGAGCGGGTCCTCACCTACATCAATGTGGACGATCCCCACATCCTGCCGGCGGTCGATCCGGCGAGCTGCGACGGGGTGGGGCTGACCCGCACCGAGTTCCTGTTCTCGGGCGAGGGCGGTCTGCCCGGCGAAGGGCGCCAGCTCGGCGCCTACAAGGCGCTGATGCGCTGGGCAGGAGGTCGGCCGGTCACGATCCGGACTCTCGATGCCGGCGGCGACAAGCCGATCCCGGGATTGACACCGGACGGCGAATCGAACCCATTCTTGGGCTTGCGCGGCCTGCGGCTGTCGCTGGCGCGCCCCGATGTATTCCGCGTCCAGCTCCGGGCGCTGGCGCGCGCGGCGATCGAAGGCGAACTCAAGGTCATGCTGCCCATGGTGACGCGGCCCCAGGAGCTGGATGCGACCCGCGCGATGTTCCGGCAGGTGGTGTCCGAGCTGCTGGCGGAGGGCATTCCGGCCGCCATGCCTAAGCTCGGCATGATGGTCGAGGTGCCGGCGGCGGCGCTCAACATCGCCGCCTTCGATGCCGACTTCTTCTCGATCGGCAGCAACGACCTCGTGCAATACGTGACGGCGGCGGGCCGGGACTGTGAGGCGGTGCGCGATCTCTACGATCCCCTGGAGCCGGGCGTGCTGGAGCTCATCCACCGCGTGGCCGAGCATGGCAGGTTGACGGGACGCGAGGTCAGCCTCTGCGGCGACATGGCCTCGGATCCGAAATATCTGCCGGCGCTGCTCGATGCGGGCTTGCGGGCCGTCTCGGTGGCCCCGGCGCGCCTGGCCCGCGCCAAGGCCGAGATCGCGGGCTATGGCTGACGATTCGCGCACCGGCCGAACCGCGCCCGCCCGCGAGGAGCTGGTCGCGGCCTATAAGCGCCTGCTGCAGGACTATCTCGACCGCAGGCCCTCGGGCATGCGCCTGCAGATCGCGCGCGCCATGGGCAAGCATCGCAGCTTCGTGTCCCAGATCACCAACCCGGCCTATTCGATCCCGATCCCGGCACGCCATCTCGAGACCATCTTCCGCATCTGCCATTTCTCGCCGGCCGAGCGGAAGAGCTTTCTCGCGGCCTATGGCGAGGCCCACCCCCACCAGCAGGCGGAGAAGGGGGCCGCGCGCAGGACCGCCGGTGCGCGCAAGATCGAGATCGAGCTGCCGAGCAGCGGCGACGCACGCTTCGACGACGCGGTGGAAGACATCGTCAAGCAGTTCGCGAAGCAGATCGCGAAGCTGGCGCAGAAGCGGACATAGCGCTCTCCCGGCCGCTCGACTAAACTCTCCCCGCGCGCCAGGGAGAAACCTTCATGCAGCCGCAGGAACAGCCCGTCATCGGATTCGGGAAGCTCGAGATCCGCTATCTCATGGACGGCACCGTGACCGGCGCCGGTTCCGGCATGTTCGAGCTGACCGTGCATCCGGGAGCCCGGGTGCCGCCGCCGCACAGCCACCGCAACAACGAAGAGATGGTCTATGTGCTCGAGGGCAGGCTGCGCTACCGGGTCGATGACGAGGTGCGCGACCTGGGGCCCGGCGAGCGCATGTATACCCCGCGCGGGTCGGTCCATGGCTTCGACAATCCCTTCGACCAGACGGCGCGCGCGCTCATCATCCTGACGCCCGATATCGGTGCGCAATATTTCCGCGACGTGCAGACGGCCGTCAGCGCGCCCGGCGGTCCCAACCCGGCGAAGATGATGGAAGTGATGGCCCGCTACGGTCTCACCGTCGCTCCGCCGAAGGGATGATGGCCGCGGGCGTTTCTCAAACGCCCCAGCGCAAGGCGGCGGTGCGGACCGGGTGATCCCAGAGCTTCGTGAGCTCGTCATCCAGCGCGGTCAGGGTCAGGGAGCAGCCGGCCATCTCCAGCGAGGTCGTGTAGTTGCCGACGAGCGAGCGCGCGACCTTGATGTTGCGGCCCTCGCAATAGCGCCGGGCCGCGTCATACATCAGGTAGAGCTCCATCAGCGGCGTGCCGCCGAAGCCGTTGACCAGGAGCAGGGCCGGCGCGCCGGCCTTGGGCTTGAGGTCGGTTTCGATGGCATGCATGAGCGTGTTGGCGATGGCGTCGGCGCTCTCGAGCTTGACCCGCTTGCGGCCGGGTTCGCCATGGATGCCCACGCCCATCTCGATCTCGTCCTCGCCGAGCTGGAAGGTGGGCCTGCCGGCGGCGGGCACGGTGCAGCTCGTCAGCGCCACGCCCATCGAGCGCGTCGCCTTGTTGACCCGCTCGCCCAGCGCCTTGCAGGCGGCGAGGTCGGCGCCCTTGTCGGCGGCCGCGCCCACCATCTTCTCCACCACCACCGTCCCGGCGACGCCGCGCCGGCCGGTCGTATAGGTCGAATCCTCGACCGCCACGTCGTCGTTGGTGATGACGGTCGCCTGGTCGCCGCCGATCATGTCGGCCGCCATCTCGAAATTCATCACGTCGCCGGCATAGTTCTTGACGATGAAGAGAACGCCGGCGCCGCCGTCGACCGCTTGCGCCGCCGCCGCCATCTGGTCCGGCGTGCAGGAGGTGAAGACCTGGCCGGGGCAGGCGGCGTCGAGCATGCCGCGGCCGACGAAGCCGGCATGCAGCGGCTCATGGCCCGATCCGCCGCCGGAGATGAGGGCCACCTTGCCTTTGACGGGCGCGTCGGCCCGCGCCACGAAGGTCGGCTCCATCTGCACCCGGACGATGTCGCTGTGCGCCGCGCCGAAACCGCGCAGGCTTTCCGTCAATACCCGATCGACGGCATTGATGAACTTCTTCATCGATCTTCCTCCCTGGCTTTGGCGGCTGCGGGCCTGGTTGGAGAGGGCCGGCCCGCTTGCCGGTCGAAAGACTAAACTAAACTAAACCCGGCGCCAATGGAGCCGCGGCCACGGCCAAGCTCATTCGCCCCAGCTGAGGAAAAGCCCGACATCGCCCGGCATGCCGCCCGGGAAGTCGAGGATGCGCGCGGAAAGATGGAAGCCCTGGGGCCGCAGGTTCTGATCCCACCAGAGATAGATCTCGGCCGCCTCGCCCCGCAGCGACTGGGGCCAGCCCCGTTCGCCCACATTGATCGAGCGGCCGCCGTCGCTGCAAAGCTGGCTCGGGAACCGCAACATCTGGAACTCGCTCTGGCCCCGCTCGGCGGCCTGATGGGCCTGCGTCAGGAGCCTGTGCCAGCCATCGTTCGAGAGGTGCTCGTCCAGGAGCGCCTGCATCCGCTGCTTGCGTTCGACCGCCGCGGCGCGGCGGGCTTCCTCGCGCTGATGCACCTGTTCCTGCTTGAAGTCGGCGACCAGGTGACGGAAGGAACGGGCCGTCAGCCCATCCTCCTCGGGCTTGGCGGACGGCGTGGCGGCCGGCGCTTCCGGCGCGGCGCCGTCGGGCGGACTGCCGGCCGGGCCGGGCTTGGCGATGCCGGCGGGCCGACGGCCGGCACCGGTTGCGGCCTCGCCATTCTCCGACGCGAGCGCCTTGATCAGGTCGGCGCGGCTGACGATGCCGACCATGCGGCCGTCGCGGATGACCGGCACGCGCTTGATGTGATGGCCCGCGAGCAGCCGGGCGATCTCGACGACGGACGTATCCTCGGCGACCGTCATGACGGGCGCCGACATGACGTCTCGCGCCTTGAGCGGGTTGGATCCCAGGCTTTCGAGAAAGTCGGGATGGAGCTCTTCGCCCTCGGCCAGGAGCGTCAGCCACCAGTCCCGGCGTGCCAGCCGGTCGGCGTCGCTGCGGCCCACGAGATCGCCCTCGCTGACCATGCCGACGGGCGCGCCCGTGTCGTCGACCACCGGCACGGCGCTGATGCCGTTTCGCAGCAGCCGTTGCGCGATGTCGCGGATGGGCGTGTCGGGGGCGACCGACACGACATCGGTGGTCATCACGTCGCGCGCGTTCATGGATCGTCTCCCCTGCGCCTTCGGCCCGGCCCTGTCGCCTTCGTCAAGAAACTGGGGCCGATGCCGGCAATGTCAAAGCGAGCTCGTCACCGAGCCACCGCCTCCCATCATGAAGGACCGGCAAGGGAAACGTTCAGGCCGCGAAGCGTCGCACCGGCGCGGCCGTGACGGCCGTCTCGTCATCCTCGACCTCGGAGAGATTGGCCTCCTCGGTCAGGCGGCGCAGATCGAGCACCTTGAGCCGCCGCTCCCGCAGCACCAGCACGCCGTCCTTGCGCAGGCTGGAGAGGCAGCGGCAGACCGTCTCGTTGGCGAGACCCAGGGCGTCCGCGACATGGGACAGCATCAGGGGCAGGTCGAGCGACTTCGAATCCGCCGCGAGATTCAGCCGATTGAGCCGCGTCACCAGCTCCAGGAGCAGATGCGCCACGCGCTCGCGGGCCGTCCGCCGGCCGAGGCTGGTCAGATGCTCGATGGCGCGCGCCTCGGCGCGGGCCAGCATCTGCACCAGGGCCAGCCCCATCGCCGGCTGGCGGCCGACCAGGGCGAAGAAGGATTTGCGCGAGTAGCAGGCGAAGACGCAGCCCGTCAGGGCCTCGATCCCGTAGGGCGCATTCGCCGCCTCGTTGAGGCCCACCACGTCGCCCGGCAGGGCGAAATCGACGATCTGCCGGCGACCGTCCTTGAGATCCTGATAGCGGAAGGCCCAGCCCTCGAGCAGCACATAGACGCTGTCGATCCGGTCCTCCTGGAGGAACAGGGATTCGCCGGGCTTGAGCTCGCGGCGCTGGCCCGCCTTGGCTTCCGGAAGCTGCGTCTCCAGGTCACGGCAATCGAGCGCCGGGGTGGGGCTGGCCGGGAAGGCCGCCGCGCCCGGACGATAGCCCTGAGACCGATTGGAGAACTGGCTGCTGGTGGAAATCATGACCGCCCCTCGCTGGATTGTGCTCGACGAAATCTCCAGGGCGAGGGTCTCGAAAATCAGGGGGCGGCGATATTCGGGACGGTTACGTACGTAGTTTCTACGTAGGGCCGCGAGCGCCGCCCCCCGCTTGCAGGACGCTGCGCGCCAGTGCCTAATGTACGGACAGAAAAGGAAAATTCAGTGCGCGGTGGCTTGGTCCAGCGCTTCCATCAGGCGCGGGAAATCGATCGGCTTGTCCAGGAGCGTCAGGGCGCCCAGCTCCCGGGCCTGCTGCTGCACCGTCCGGTCGGAGCGTCCGGTCATGAGGATCGTCGGATAGGAGCGCCCCTCGGCGGCCAGGTGCTCCAAGAGCTCGAACCCGCTCATGCCCGGGAGATGAAGATCCAGGACCAGGCACAAGGCGCTCTTGCCCGGCAGCCAGGCCAGGAAATCCTCGCAGGTCTCAAACGCCTTCACGGTGAAGGATTCGAGCTCCAGCAGGAGCTGGAGTGAATCCCGCACGGCTTCAGCATCGTCGATGACGCAGATGGTTTGGTTGTCGCGGGTCATGGATCTATCGCTTTCAGCGCCGCCCATGAAACACCGCCGGCTTCCGTTTCGCCTTGATCTAAGTCAGCCGGCACCGCCTCGGCCGGAGGGTGCGCGGAATCAAAGCCTATCCTTGCGGCCGCTGTCGATCCTCGCCGAAAGGCCGATCAGCTCCGAAACGCTGGTCACCCGAAGCTTCTCCATCAGCTTGGCGCGATGGATCTCGATCGTCCGGGGGCTGATATTGAGCTCGGCCGCGACCTGCTTGTTGGTCTTGCCCTCGGCCAGGCGGTCGAAAACGGAGCGTTCGCGCGGCGTCAGGCGGTCGAGCGAGGCCTGGGCCTTCGAGCGTTCCTCCTCGGCCTGGGCAGCTTGCGCGGAGGCGGCGAGCGCCTGGTCGACCAGGGCGAACAGCGTGTCGGGATCGAGCGGCTTCTCGAGGAAATCCCTGGCGCCCGCCTTCATGGCCTGTACGGCGATCGCCACCTCGCCCCGGCCGGTGATCATCAGGACCGGCAGCCGCGGCGCGATCCGCCCGATCTCTCCCAGCAGGCCGAGGCCGCCGGTACCGGGCATGTTGACGTCCAGCAGCAGGCATCCGGGAAGGGAGGGTGTCGCGACCGCGCCCAGGAACGCCTCGGCGGAGGCGAAGCTCGAGGTCCGGTGGCCGCGGGATTCGAGCAGCATGACCAGCGAGTCGCGGACGGCCTCGTCGTCATCGACGATATAGACGATGCCCTCAGGCGCCATCGTCATCGGCGTCCCGGATCGGCAGCGTCAGATGGAAGGTGGCGCCAACATCGGCGTTGCTCTCGAACCAGAGCATGCCGCCATGGCTCTCGACGATCGTGCGGCTGATCGAAAGGCCGACGCCCATGCCCTCGGCCTTGGTGGTCACGAACGGCATGAACAGGCGGTCCGCGACCTCGGGCAACACGCCGGGCCCGGTGTCGGCGACGCTGACCCGGAGATTCCGGGCATCCCGCGCCGTGGTCAGGGTCAGCTTGCGGCGCGCCACGCCCTCCATGGCATCGACGCCGTTGCGGATGAGATTGATGACGACCTGCTGGATCTGGACCTTGTCGATCGTCACCGACGGCAGCGCCGCGCCGCGCTCGAACTGGACCTCGATGTTCCGTTCCCGCATCCCGATGAAGGCGAGGGCGGAGGCCTCGTCGATGACCTGGTTGATATCGAAGGCGGCCCGTTCCGGCTCATGCCGCTGAATGAATTTCCGCAAATGCCGGATGATCTCGCCGGCCCGCATCGCCTGCCCGGACACCTTCGTCAGGATATCGGCGGCACGTTTCTGCTGTTCCGGCGATCCCTGCAGCAGCCGCTGCGCCGACAGCACGTAGTTGTTGATGGCGGTCAAGGGCTGGTTCAGCTCGTGGGCGAGGGCCGAGGCGAGGTCGCCCATGGCGCTCATGCGCGACACGTGGATCAGGTCCGCCTGCAGCTCGTGCAGCCGCCGTTCGATGGCTTGGCGCTCGGAGATGTCGCGGATCAGGCCGGCGAAGACGGGGCGGCCGTCCATCGAGGCTTCGCCGACCGCGAGCTCCATCGGAAAGGTGCTGCCGTCCTTGCGCTTGCCGACGACGATGCGCCCGATGCCCAGGATCCGCTTCTCGCCCGTCTTCAGGTAGCGCGAGAGATAGCCGTCATGCTGCTCGCGATAGGGCGCCGGCATCAGGATCTTGACGTTCTGGCCGATCACCTCTTCCGCACGGTAGCCGAACATGCGCTCAGCCGCGGGGTTGAAGAAATCGATGATGCCGTCGCGATCGATGGTGATGATGGCGTCGGGGACGGCATTGACGATGGATTGCAGCCGGGGGGCTTGCTCTTCGCTCATGCCGTTCGGTCTTCCGGATCGCCTTCCGGCGGCATCGCTCTTGTCATCGGCTGCGCCCGTGTTTGGAATGAGCCACCCTCACTCGCTCCAGTCGGTGAGGGCCCTGAAGTAACACGATATATTTGTGGAGAATATCGGTAGCATGGGGCCTGAGACAATCCGGTGACTGTCGTCCATGCCTTCGCCGCGCGCATGGACACATTATCTTTAGGGTCTTTGGCCGCCCGATCATCGCCGGATAGTCTCATCGCCGGACGAACAGGGCGACTCTCCGACGACGCGTCCCGTTGAAAGCAAGCTGGAGACCGAGGGCATGGATCTGACACTGACGCCGGAGCTGGCCGCCATTCAGGCGACCGCACGCGGCTTTGCGACGGAGCGGCTGGCGCCGCAAGCCGCGCGTTGGGACGAGGAGAAGGTCTTTCCGGAGGCCGAGCTCCGGGAAGCGGCCTCGCTCGGCCTCGCCGCCATCTATGTGGCCGAAGACGTGGGCGGCTCGGCGCTGAACCGGCTGGCGGCGGCGCTGATCTTCGAGGAGCTCGCGGCCGGCTGCACCACCACGGCAGCCTTCCTCTCGATCCACAACATGGCGAGCTGGATGATCGACCGCTTCGGCTCGTCCGAGCAGCGCCGACGCTACCTGCCCGACATGTGCCGGATGGCGAAGATCGCGAGCTACTGCCTGACCGAGCCCGGCTCGGGATCGGATGCCGCCGCCCTCAAGACCCGCGCCGAGCGCCAGGGCGATCATTACATCCTCAACGGCACGAAGGCCTTCATCTCCGGCGGCGGGCGCTCGGACCTCTATGTCTGCATGGTGCGGACCGGCGCCGAGGGGCCGAAGGGGATCTCCTGCCTGGTGATCGAGAAGGGCACGCCCGGCCTTTCCTTCGGCAAGCAGGAGCGCAAGCTGGGCTGGAACGCACAGCCCACCGCGATGGTGATCTTCGAGAACGCCCGCGTGCCGGTTGCCAATCGGCTGGGTGAGGAGGGGCAGGGCTTCAGCATCGCCATGGGCGGGCTCGATGGCGGCCGCATCAATATCGGCGCCTGCTCGCTGGGGGCCGCCCGCGCCTGTCTCGAGCTGGCGCGCGAGCATGTCGCGACCCGCAAGCAGTTCGGCCATCCGTTGAACGAGTTCCAGTCGGTGCAGTTCAAGCTCGCCGACATGGCGACCGAGCTCGAGGCGGCGCGGCTCATGATCCGAGGGGCCGCGGCCAGGCTCGATGCCAAGGATCCCGAGGCCACGGCCTATTGCGCGATGGCCAAGCGCTTCGCCACCGACGCGGGCTTCGCCATCTGCAACGAGGCGCTGCAGCTCCATGGCGGCTATGGCTATCTCAAGGACTATCCGGTCGAGCGCTTCCTGCGCGACGCCCGGGTCCATCAGATCCTGGAGGGTACCAACGAGATCATGCGTGTGATCGTCGCGCGGCGCCTGATGGCCGGCATGGCGCTCGCATGAATATGACCCAGTCGGACGTCGTCCTGTCGCGCGAGGGCCGGCTCGGCCGGATTCTCCTCAACCGGCCCAAAGCGCTCAACGCGCTCAATCACGGCATGTCGCTGGCCATCGAGGCGGCGCTGCGCGAATGGTCGGAGGACAAGGAGGTGGCCGCCATCGTGATCCGCCAGGCCGGCGAGCGCGCCTTCTGCGCGGGCGGCGACGTGCGGCAATTCACGGAGAAGGGGCCCGCCTTCATGCGCCAATATTGGCGCGACGAATATCGGCTCAATGCGCTGATCCGGCACTATCCCAAGCCCTATATCGCGCTCGTGGACGGCATCGTCATGGGCGGCGGCGTGGGAGTCTCCGCCCATGGCAGCCATCGCATCGTCAGCGAGCATGTCGCCTTCGCCATGCCGGAGACGGCGATCGGGCTGGTGCCCGACGTGGGTGCCTCCTATCTGCTGCCGCGCATGCCGGGCGAGATCGGCCTCTATCTCGGCCTCACCGGCGCGCGGCTGGGTGCCGCCGATTCCGTGGCCGTGGGCTTCGGCACCCATCATGTGAAGCGCGCCGGGCTGGACGCGCTCGAGGCCGGGCTGGCCCATGGCGGCGATCCGATCGAGCGCGTGATCGGGCATCATGCGCAGGATCCGGGGCCGGCCCCGATCCTGGAGCAGCGCGCCGAGATCGACCGGCATTTCGGCCAGCCGAGCCTGGGGGCGGTGATGGCGAGCCTTGCGGCCGACCCGGGCGCCTTCGCCCAGTCGGTGCTCGCGACCTTGTCGACCCGATCGCCGACCTCGATGGCGCTCACCTTCCGCCTGTTGCGCGAAGGACGCCGGCAGGCGTTCGAGGACTGCATCCGCAGGGAGTGGGGCATCGTGAGCCGGATGGACGAACATTCCGATTTCGCGGAAGGCGTGCGCGCGCTGCTGGTCGACAAGGACAACCGGCCGCGCTGGAATCCGCCCCATCTCGATCAGGTGCGGGAAGACGTCATCACCCGCTATTTCGAGCCCGCCGAGGGCCCGCCGCTCGATCTCGGCTGACGATCGGACCAGGGAGCAAACCATGACCAGCATCGGCTTCATCGGCACCGGCAATATGGGCGGCCCCATGGCCCGCAATCTGCTGAAGGCGGGCTTCAAGCTCAGCGCCTACGACGTCAATGCGGATTCGCTGAAGAGCGTCGTCGCGGCCGGTGCCGAGGCGGCGGCTTCCCCCAACGACGCGGCCGCGGCCAGCGATGTCGTCATCACCATGCTGCCGGCGGGTCAGCATGTGGCGAGCGTCTATCTGGGCGATACCGGCATCATCGCGGCCGTGAGGCCCGATACCTTGCTGATCGACTGCTCCACCATCGATGTGAAGACCGCGCGCGACGTGGCGCGGGCGGCGCAGAACAACGGCAAGCAGGTGCTGGATGCCCCGGTCTCGGGCGGCACGGGCGGGGCCGAGGCGGCGACCTTGACCTTCATGGTGGGGGGCTCTTCCACCGCCTTCGAGCGCGCGAGGCCGATCCTCGAGAAAATGGGCCGGACCATCATCCATACCGGCGGCGCCGGCACCGGCCAGGCCGCCAAGATCTGCAACAACATGATTCTCGGCATCTCGATGATCGCGGTCGGCGAGGCCTTCGTGCTGGCCGAGAAGCTCGGGCTCGAGGCGCAGCGGCTGTTCGACGTCGCGTCCAAATCCTCGGGCCAATGCTGGTCGCTCACCAGCTATTGTCCGGTGCCGGGGCCGGTGCCGACCTCGCCCGCCAATCGCGACTACAAGCCCGGCTTCGCCGCCGAGCTGATGCTCAAGGATCTGCTGCTGTCGCAGGCGGCAGCGCAGCAGACCACCGTCGATACCGCGCTCGGTCAGCATGCGGCCAATCTCTACGAGTCCTTCGTCAAGGCGGGCAACGGCGGCGCGGACTTCTCCGGCATCATCAAGATGATTCGCGAGCAGCGCCGCTGACGCGGCGGGTTGCTGCAACCAGGGCCCGGGGTTTCCCTGCCTCTCTCGGGCGTTTAGAATCGCGATTCGACAGACGAGCCGGATTCGCGCCCGCGACGGGATCGCGAATCTGCCGCCCGCGACGGTGAAGGGAAGATTTCCCACAATGGCCGCAAACCAGCCGATCCGGTCCACGGGGCGTTATCTGATCGTCGGTCTCCTGACCGCGGCACCCCTGACCGTGACCTGGCTCATCCTGCAGTTCCTCTTCGACAACCTCTCGCGGGTCGGCCGGCCCTGGGCCAACGCCCTGGCGCTGGGCCTGAGCCAGCGCTACCCGTTCCTGTCGAGCTGGCTGTTGGATTCCGGCGTGCAGTCGGTGGCCGCCATCGTGATCGTCCTGCTCTTCCTCTATCTGCTGGGCTGGGCGGCGACCAGGGTCTTCGGCCGGCGGATCATCCATCTCTTCGAGGCGCTGATCGGGCGGATCCCCTTTGTCGAGACCATCTATCGCAGCATCAAGCGGCTCCTGACCGTGATCGACCAGAGCGGCGCCAAGGGACAGCAGGTGGTGCTGATCGATTTCCCTTCGCCGGACATGAAGGCGGTGGGATTGGTGACCCGGATCATCCGCGATATCGACAGCGGCGAGGAGCTGGCGGCGGTCTATGTGCCGACCTCGCCCAACCCGACCTCGGGCTATGTCGAGATCGTGCCGGTCAAGGACATCATCTTCACCGACTGGACCGTGGACCAGGCCATGGCCTTCATCGTCACCGGCGGCACGACCTCGCCGGACAATGTGCATTATCGCCGGCGCGGAGCCCCTCCCGTTGCCCGGCAATCGTCCTGACGCCGCCTGCAAGGAACGCCCATGGCAGGACTGTCCTCGCCGGTCTCGATGATCCGGGATTTCCTCAGGCTCGAGGCGGCCGGCGGGATCATTCTCGTCATGACGGCGGCGCTCGCGATGATCATCGCCAACTCGCCGCTGAGCGGCCTCTACGACACGCTGCTGGGCCTGCCAGTCGTGGTGCAATTCGGGGCGCTGATCATCGCCAAGCCGCTGCTGCTCTGGATCAATGACGGGCTGATGGCGATCTTCTTCCTGCTGGTCGGGCTGGAGATCAAGCGGGAGCTGGTGGTCGGGGAATTGTCCAGTTGGGATCGGGCTTCGTTGCCCGGTTACTGCGCGTTGGGTGGGATGGCTTTCCCGGCGCTGATCTTCTATCTGCTCAACGCGCATGATCCCGTGGCGCTGCGCGGCTGGGCCATTCCCACGGCGACCGATATCGCTTTCGCCATGGGCGTGCTCTCGCTGCTGGGGCCGCGCGTGCCGGCGGCGCTCAAGATCTTCCTGCTCGCCCTGGCGATCATCGACGATCTGGGGGCGATCATCATCATCGCCGTGTTCTATACCGCCAATCTTTCCTACGCCTCCCTCGGGCTCGCGGGCCTCGGCATCCTCGGCTTGCTGGCGCTCAATCGCCTCGGCATTCGGCGCCTCGCGCCCTATCTGCTGCTGGGCGTCTTCATCTGGGTCTGCGATCTCAAGTCCGGCGTCCATGCGACCCTGGCGGGCGTGACCGTCGCCATCTTCATCCCGATCCGGCCGCCGCGCCGCGGCGAGGAGGCGGAATCGCCGCTGGAACGGCTCGAGCATATGCTGCTGCCCTGGGTCAGCTTCGGGATCATGCCGATCTTCGCCTTTGCCAATGCCGGCGTCTCCTTCGCCGGCATCTCGATGGGCAGCCTCGTGGAGCCGTTCTCGCTGGGGATCGCGCTCGGACTCTTTCTCGGCAAGCAGATCGGTATCTTCGGGGTCGGCTGGATCGCCGTCAAAATCGGCCTCTGCCGCCGGCCGGAAGGCCTGACCTGGGGCGCGTTCTACGGCGTGTCGATGCTGGCCGGGATCGGCTTCACCATGAGCCTCTTCATCGGCTCGCTCGCCTTCGAGGATCTGGAGCATGCGACCGCGATCCGCCTCGGCGTCTTCGCGGGCTCCCTGCTGTCGGCGATCGTGGGCTACCTCTGGCTACGCCTGCTGAGCGCGCGCATGCCGCCGGTCGCGGCCTGAGACTCTCTCCCTAAAAGCCGGATTGCCGGTGCCGGCCGGGCTGCTTAATCTTGGGCGCGGGCGAGGGGGGCCCGTCATCATGGCATCGTCGAAACATCGCGGCTTCCAGGCCGCCGCTTTTCTCCTGGGCGGGGCGTTGCTGTCGGCGCTCGCGGCCTGCACCGCGACGCCGGGGCCTCCGTCCTCGCCGGAATTCACCCAGGCCGACCTCGACCATAACGGCGTGGTGACGCAGGAGGAGTGGATGAAGGCGGGTCTCGACGCCTTCGACGCGCTCGATACCGATCACAACGGCACATTGACCAGCGCCGAGATCGAGGCCGAGCGCCAGACCCTCGACCGGAACCATGACGGGACCGTGGCCTCGAGCGAGGTGTCGCAGGCGGTCAGCGCCTATGACACCAACCAGGACGGGAGCATCAGCCAGGACGAGTTCCGCGACGGGCTGATCCACGACCTCGGCGGCCCGCGCGGCGCCACCAGCGTCGAGCGCGACCAGGTGGTCGAGGAGCTCAACCGCCGCTTCAAGCAGGCCGACACCCAGGGCAGCGGCCAGGTGAGCGACGGGACCCTCCTGCATTTCGTGCTGTTCCAGTTCTGAACCGGCTCGGTGGCGGGGCGGCCCCGCGCCGGCATCTCGGGCGCCCCCGAAAGCTCGCCCGGAGGGCCTGCGACACCCCGCCAGAACCGCAGAAATGCGTGGAAAAATTGACAAAGGGGAGGGGACCCCCTATGACGGCACCGGCATACGCCGTGGCCCCTTCCGGGGCAAACCTCTCGTCGTGCGGAGGGGTGGCCGAGTGGCTGAAGGCGGCGGTTTGCTAAACCGTTATAGGGCCCTAAAGCCCTATCGTGGGTTCGAATCCCATCCCCTCCGCCACCTTATTTACCTTTGTCGCGCCCGGGCGCGATGTTCCCCAAGACGCTGAAACGGCTTTCCGGCCAGTGCCTACGAAGTAGGCATTTTCTCCGGCCGCAGGCTCATGGCCGCTCCGAAGCCTCGCGCAAACGCGGGCACAAGGTTTGCCGCTCTTAACAAGGGCCGGCATTTGGCGTAGCAAATGGAACCCACAGTCCGGCGGTGCGATCCGAGGGGGAAACCCGCCGCCGGCTCAGGGGGCCCAGCCCTGGGGGATTGAATGGACAAGTTGACGCCATTGGCGATCGCGTTGGCGCTCGCCGAGCCGGTGCTGGCCGCGCCGACCCCTGTTGCCGCGAGCGAAGCCTTCTTCAAGGCCGTCTCGTCATTCGACCCCTCTTATCTCCAGACACGCATCTATTACCGGCCGTCGGGCCCGCTGACCTCGGCGACGCACTGGAAGGCCGGCGGCTTCATCCGCCGGATCGCGCGGCGCGGCTGGGAGGGAAGCTCGGCCTTCAACTATATCTGCTTCGACTGCAACCCGCTGCTGGGTGCGATCCGCGAAGGCCGCACCCGCTATCGCTTCACCGATTTCGCGAGCCGCGACGACCGCGCCTACGGCGACTACTGGGATGCCATGAGCGAGGCGGGCATGCATGACGCGCTCTGCTCGACCGCCTACGGCCCCGACCGGAAGGTCGCCTCGCTTCACCTCGGCTTCCCGCACGACAGCTTCGCGCCCGACGAGGTGGCGGCGATCCAGATGGCCGGCCTGATGCTGACGGAACGCATCATGGAGATCGGCGAGCCGCCGGCGGTCGAGGGCGGCAGCCTGCTCACCCCGCGCGAGCGCGATTGCCTGGCCTATGTCGCCGAAGGCAAATCGGACTGGGAGATCGCCAAGATCCTGGGCATTTCGCAGGTGACCGCGAAGTTCCATGTCGACAATGCCCGCCGCAAGCTGGGCGCCGTCAATCGTGCCCATGCGGTGGCGCGCTTCGTCAGCTGGGGGATGATGGATCCCGGCCTGGCCGCGGAAAGGTCGCGTCGCACGCATCCTAGAACGCGATCCTGAAACCGGCTTGCGCGGCATGGCTGGTCGCGGCGGCTGTTCGCGCGCATGATCCTCGGCTTCGCCCCGTCGCGAGAGCGGCGCCGTCGCCGTGCGCCGTCGATGCTGCCATGCAGCCCTCCACGCAATCCCCCCGTCGAGGCCGAATCCGTCAGCGCCGGCCCCGATTCAGTCGACCCGATTGTCTATGAGAGCCACCCCCCGTCTACCTGTCGGAACAGAGAGGTAACCGACGCCGTTGTCGCGGGACCGGGGCCGCAGGCTTTGCAGAAGGCCGAGGAGGGGGCGGCACCGGGAGGGGTTTGCGGAACTTTTAATGTCGCCGATCGGCGCGAGCCTTCTATTCTTGCCGATGACACCGAAAGCAGGAGATCGTCCGATGAGGAACTCGTCGATCCGCTTCATCTTCGGCCCGCTGTTGCGATCTGGCTTGGCAGCGGTTCTGTTGCTGGTCGCGAGCCAGGCGTGGGCCGACGACGCGCCGCCGGCGCGGATTCGCGGCACGATCAAATCCGTCGCCGCCGACACCCTGACGGTCGAGACCAACGGCGGCACGGTTCTCGACGTGGCGCTCGACGGGAAGACCTCCGTGCATGCGATCACGCTCGGCACCGTCGAGGAGATCCAGCCGGGCCGCTACATCGGCGTCACGGCCGTGCCGCAGGGGGACGGGACGCTGAAGGCGCTCGAGGTGCATGTCTTTCCGCCGGACATGGCGGGGACCGGCGACGGGCATCGGCCCTGGGATCTGGCGCCCGACAGCAGCATGACCAACGGCCTTGTCGGCGAGCTCGCGACCAGCAACGGCCGCATGATCACGGTCAAATACAAGGATGGCCAGCAACAGGTCGCGATCCCCGACGGCATGCCGGTCGTGAATATCGAGCCCGGCGACCGCTCGCTCCTGACGCCGGGCACGCATGTCATGATCTTCGCGCAGAAGAATGCGGACGGGACGCTCGTCGCCCGCTTCATCTCGGCGGGCAAGAACGGCGTCAAGCCGCCGATGTGACCGGACGGGGCGCGATCGTGCCGTTGCGTCCTTGTCGGCTCGATCCTGTGACGCTTTTCTGACGGCGCCCTCCCGCATGGACCCGTGGCGGTCCGGTGCGGCAATATTCTGCTCGGTTGAAACGCCGGTTGGGGAAACGCGGTTGTCGGCGAGACATCAGGATGGCAGTGCCGGCGATGCCGACTACGGCCGGATTGGCGGCGGCTATGCGCGTTTCCGCCAGCCTGACCCCCGGATCGCCGCCATGATCGTGGCGGCGCTGGAGGATGCGGAATCCGTCCTCAATGTCGGCGCCGGTGCCGGCTCCTACGAGCCGACCGATCGCGCGGTCACGGCCGTCGAGCCCTCGGCCTCGATGCGGGCGCAGCGGCCGGCGCATCTGCCGCCCGCGATCGACGCGGTCGCCGAGCGGCTGCCCTTCGAGGATGGCCGTTTCGACGCCTCCATGACGACCTTCAGCGTGCATCAATGGCGCGATCTCGAGGCCGGCCTCGCCGAGATGCGCCGGGTCACGCGGGGACCGGTCGTCGTCATGACCTGCGACCCGGACGAGCTCGAGCGGTTCTGGCTGCATCGCTATGCGCCGGCGGCGATCGCGGTCGAGGCCCGCCGCTACCCGCCGATCCCGCGCATCGCACGGGTCCTGGGCGCGCGCACCGAGGTCTGGCCGGTGCCGATCCCGCTGGATTGCACCGACGGCTTCAACGAGGCCTATTACGGCCGGCCCGAACGGCTGCTCGATCCCGAGGCGCGGCTGGCCTGCTCGGCCTGGAGCTTTCTCGACGCGGCGGCCATCGCCGATTTCGAGACCCGCCTGCGCCGCGATCTCGAGAGCGGCGCCTGGGACGCGGAGCACGGCCATTGGCGCAGGCAGCCCTTCTTCGAGGGTTCTCTCAAGCTGATCGTCGCCCATCCCTGAAGCCGGGCGCCGTCAGACGAGGCCGACGGTCTGCAGCAGCAGCCAGAGATTGGCCGCGGTGATGGCAAGAAAGAGAATCCAGGCGGTCGCGGCGAGGAGGGGAGGGCTGGTGAAGGCTCCCATCACGCGGCGGTCGCTGGTGAGGCGGATCAGCGGGAAGATCGCGAAGGGGAGCTGCGCGCTCAACACCACCTGGCTGAAGACCAGGAGGCGGCCGACCGCATGCTCGCCCATCGTCAGCACGCCGATGAGCGCCGGCACCAGGGCCAGCGTGCGGGTGATCAGCCGGCGCTGATAGCAGGGGATCTTCAGGTCGAGGAAACCCTCCATGATCACCTGGCCGGCGATGGTGCCGGTGAAGGTCGAGCTCTGGCCCGAGGCGAGGAGCGCCAGCCCGAACAGGAAGCTCGCGAAAGCCGTGCCGGCGATCGGCTCGAGCAGGCGATAGGCATCCTCGATATCGGTGACGGTGGTGGCGCCGGTCGCATGGAACGCGGCGGCGGCGAGGATCAGGATCGCCGCATTGACGAGCAGCGCGAGCCCCAGCGAGCCGGCGGTGTCCAAGGTCGCGAGCCGGATCGCGTTGCGCTTGGCGGGGGCGCTCTCGCCGCTGACGCGGGTCTGGACGATCGAGGAATGGAGATAGAGGTTGTGCGGCATCACGGTGGCGCCGAGGATGCCGATCGAGATGTAGAGCGCGTCGGTATCCTCGAAGGCGGCGACCCGGGGCACGAGGCCGCTCAGGATCCCGCCGATGTCCGGGCCGATGAGGATGAGCTGCAGCAGGAAGCAGATGCCGATGGTGGCGATCAGCCCCAGCACGATCGCCTCGAGCCGGCGGAAGCCGCGGCCCTGCAGCCCCAGCACGATCACCGTGTCGAGGCCGGTCAGCACGATGCCCCAAGGCAGCGGCACGCCCAGCAGCAGCTTCAAGGCCAGCGCGCAGCCCAGCACCTCGGCGACATCGCAGGCGATGATCGCGATCTCGGCGAAGACCCACATCGCGTTCGAGACGGCGGGCCGGTAGCGCTCGCGCGAGGCGCGCGCCAGGTCCTTGCCGGCCACGATCCCCAGCCGCAGGCACAAGGTCTGCAGCAGGATGGCCGCGAGGCTCGAGAGCACCACGACGAAGAGCAGGCTGTAGCCGAACTGGGAGCCGGCGGCGATGTCGGTCGCCCAGTTGCCGGGGTCCATATAGCCGACCGAGATCAGCAGCCCTGGCCCCGCGAAGCGCAGCATCCGGCGCCACAAGGCGAGGCCCGGGTCGATGAAGACCGAGCCGCGGACTTCGGAGGGGCAGAAGGGGGCCGTGGCGGTGGTGGGGAACCGATACATGAAGCCTGAACCTGACGGAGCCGCCGCGGCAGATCAAGCGACGGTCTTCGGTATGTCCTTTCCTCCGGCAAGGGAGAAGGTCAGGAAGGGGGCTGCGCGGCATCGGTCGGCGAGCAGTCCCCTCCTGACCCTCCCCCGCGATGCGGGGGGACGGGATAAGCGCGGCATGGGCTATTGCCATCGCGGCGGTCGCCATTGTCTCTTGCGCGGGCCAACAGGCACCGGGGTCTGTTCATCCAAGGGAGAGCGTCAGCGTCATGGGTTCCAAGCGTTTCGAAGGCCGTCACGTGCTGGTTTCGGGCGGGGCGGCGGGGGTGGGCGGCGAGGCCTCGCGTCTGTTCGCGGCCGAGGGCGCCAAGGTCACGATCGTCGATATCCTGGGTCAGGCCGGTCGCGACCTGGCGGCGGAGTTGACGGCATCGGGCGCCGAAGCCCTGATGATCGAGGCCGACGTTTCGGGCGAGGAGGCCGTCACGGACGCCGTGCGCCAGGCGGCCGAGCGCTTCGGGCCGGTCGACGTGCTGCACAACCATGCCGGCACCACCATCGTGAAGCCGTTCCACGAGACGAGCACCGCCGAATGGAAGCGGCTCTTCGACATCAACGTCCATTCGATGTTCTTCATGACCGGGGCGGTGATCCCCGGGATGCTGAAGAAGGGGAAGGGCGTGATCGTCAACACCTCCTCGGTTTCGGCCATCCTCGCCACGCCAATGGAGGTCGCCTACTGCTCGACCAAGGGCGCCTGCCACGCCTTCACCAAGGCGATCGCGACCGAGTACCGCGACCAGAACATCCGCTGCAACGCCGTCTGTCCCGGCTTCATCCGGACCGGCCACGGATTGCGCGAGATCAATGCGCTGCGCGGCTACGGGGTCAATGTGAGCGAGGCCGACATCATCGACATGCAGGGTCGCATCTGCGAGCCGGTCGAGATCGCGCGGGCCGTGCTGTTCCTGGCCAGCGAGGAAGCCAGCTTCGTCAATGGCGAGACTCTCTTTGTGGACAATGGGTTGTCGGTCAGAACCTGAAGCGGCGGCGGGCAGGAGGAGAGCGGGTCCGGCGCCGGCAACGCCTAACTTTCGATCTGCTCACCCCGATCCTTTGGGGAGCGATGCCAACGTCTTGATTAAAAATGCGAAATTATGTCGCCTTTCCATTGTCGCTCACCTATGCGAATGATAGTCGTTCTTAAAGTGAGGCGGGAGCCAAGCCCGTCAGAGGGCGGACTCCGCGCCCAGCTTGCGAGTGCGTCTCAATGCTAATTCCTTTCCTGATCATGCTGCGCGAGGGCATCGAGGCCGCGCTCATCGTCGGCCTGATCGCCAGCTACCTCAAGCAGACGGGCCGCGGCGCCTGGATGCCGACCGTATGGGTCGGAATCCTGCTCGCGGTCGCCATGTCGCTCTTCGTCGGCGCCGGGTTGCAGTTCGCCAGCGCCGAGTTCCCGCAGAAGCTCCAGGAGCTGTTCGAGGCGATCATCGGCTTCGTCGCGGTGGCGGTGCTCACCTCGATGGTGTTCTGGATGCGCAAGGTCTCGCGCTCGATCAAGGCCTCGCTCCACGCCTCGGTCGATGCGGCGCTCGCGCATTCCAGCGGCCAGGCCTGGGCGCTCATCGCCATGATCTTCTTCGCGGTCGCGCGCGAGGGCGTGGAATCGGTTTTCTTCCTGCTGGCGATCTTCCAGCAGAGCACGGGCAGCGGCGCGCCCCTGGGCGCGCTGCTCGGCGTCCTGGTCGCGGTGCTGCTCGGCTACGGCATCTATGTCGGCGGCGTGAAGCTCAATCTGCGCCGCTTCTTCCGCTGGACCGGCGTCTTCGTGCTCGTGGTCGCGGCCGGCATCCTCGCCGGCGCGCTGCGCTCGCTGCATGAAGCGGGCATCTGGAACCATCTCCAGACGGTCGTCTTCGATCTGAGCGGCACGCTGCCGATGGACAGCCCGGTCGGCACGGTCTTCGCCGGCTTCTTCGGCTACCAGGACGCGCCCAGCTTGGGTGCCGTCGTCGCCTATGTCCTGTTCCTGGCGGTCACGCTCTTCCTGTTCCTTGCGCCCCCGATGGCCCGTCCCGCCGTCATTCCCAGCAACCAGCCGAATCGCTGACGGCGATCACGAGCCCCTTTATCATGGCGTCAAATCCTCCCTCCGCCCAACCCGGCCGCCCCGCACCGGCGCTGATGAGGCTCGCGATCGCGGGCGCAGCGCTCCTGGTGATCGTCGCCGGTGCCGCCTTCTACTTCGCCTCGGAAGGGGCGAAGCGCGCCCAGACGGGAACCGCGGAAGGCGCCCTGACCGTCACCATCACCGACGCGACCTGCGATCCCAACGAGATCACGGTCGCGGCCGGGCCCAGCACCTTCACGATCGTCAACAACTCGAGCCGCACCGTCGAGTGGGAGATCCTCGACGGCGTCTATGTGGTCGAGGAGCGCGAGAACATCACGCCGGGCCTGAGCCGGACCATGACGACCAAGCTGGCGCCCGGCGACTACGACATCACCTGCGGTCTGCTGAGCAATCCGCGCGGCAAGCTCCATGTGACGCCCTCGGCCGCCTCCGCCGCCGAGGCCGCCAAGCCCTCGATGACCGCCTTCATCGGCCCGCTGGCCGAATACAAGGTCTTCCTCGTCATGGAAGCGGGCGCGCTGGTGACGGCGACTCAGCAATTCACCGACGCGGTCAAGGCCGGCGATGTCGAGCTGGCCAAGACGCTCTATGGGCCGGCCCACACCGCCTACAAGCATCTCGAGCCGGTGGCCGACCGCTTCGCCGATCTCGACACCGCCATCAATGCGCGCGCGACCTATTTCGAGAAGCAGGAGGAGGACCCCGCCTTCGGCGGCTTCCACCGTCTCGAATACGGGCTCTTCGCCCGCAACAGCGCCGAAGGCCTGGCACCCGTGGCCGACAAGCTCTTGGCCGACGTCACCGCCCTGCAGCAGCGGGTCCGCGGGCTGCAGGTTCCGCCCGAGAAGATGGCGGACAGCGCCGCGCGGCTCCTGACCAAGGTCGCCGACAGCGCCGCCACCGGCGACGAGGATCGCTACAGCCACGGCGACCTCGCGGACTTCCAGGCCAGCCTCGAAGGCAGCCGCAAGATCGTCACGCTGCTGCGCCCGTTGACCGAGAAGGCCAATCCCGATCTGGCCAAGAGCCTCGACGCCGCGTTCGAGGCGACTTCGGCCAAGCTCGCCGGCTTCAAGCCGCAGGATCAGTACCTGTCCTACGACCGCCTGGGCGAGGCGGACCGCAAGGCGCTCGCCGATCAGTTCGCTTCGCTTTCCACCGAGATCACCAAGCTCAACGCCGCACTGGGTCTTGAATGAGCCCTGGGAGGGGACGATGAAAGACCGCAAACCGAATGAGCCGGCATCGATCGATTCCACCGCGACAAGCCGGCGTCGCGTCCTGATCGGGCTGGGAGCCGCGGGCGGCGCGCTCACCGGCAGCCTCGTCGCCGGCGCGCCGGCGCAGGCCGACAATGAAAGCGTCACCAACGCGCCGGTCTCCGACAAGGCGCTGGAGCGCCAGCCTTTCTACGGCCTGCGCCAGGCGGGGATCGTCACGCCGCGTCCGGCAGCGGGCATGGTGGCGAGCTTCGACGTGCTCGCCAAGACGCCGGCCGATCTGGTGCGGATGTTCCAGATCCTGACCGAGCGGATCGCCTTCCTCACCCAGGGCGGCGAGCCGCCCCAGCTCGATCCGAAGCTGCCGCCGGCCGATAACGGCATCCTGGGGCCGGTGGTGACGCCGGACAACCTCACGATCACGGCTTCGATCGGCGCATCGCTGTTCGACGAGCGCTACGGGCTCAAGCCGCACAAGCCGGCGCGTCTCATCCGCATGACGAGCTTCCGCAACGACGCGCTCGAGCCGTCGCTCTGCCACGGCGATCTCTCGCTGCAGTTCAGCTCGAACACGCCCGATACCAACATCCATGCGCTGCGCGACATCGTGAAGAAGCTGCCGGATCTGCTGCTGCTGCGCTGGAAGCAGGAAGGCTCGGTGCCGCCCATCCTGGTGAAGCCTGGCGTGCCGCCGGAGAGCGCCCGCAATTTCCTCGGGTTCCGCGACGGCTCGGCCAATCCGAGCCCGCACGACACCGATATGATGGAACGCATCGTCTGGGTACAGCCCGACAGCGACGAGCCCGGCTGGGCGACCCACGGCACCTACCAGGCGGTGCGCATCATCCGCAACTTCGTCGAGCGCTGGGACCGCACGCCCCTGCAGGAGCAGCAGGCCATCATCGGTCGCCACAAGGCGACCGGCGCGCCGATGCAGGGCACCACGGAGCACGACCTTCCGGACTACACGAACGATCCAGAAGGCAAGCTCACGCCGCTCGACGCCCATATCCGGCTCGCCAATCCGCGTACGCACGGATCGGAGGCCAACCTTATCCTGCGGCGGCCTTTCAACTACTCGAACGGCGTCACCAAGTCGGGCCAGCTCGACCAGGGGCTCTTGTTCATCGCCTACCAGTCGGACCTGGAGAAGGGGTTCATCACGGTCCAGAAGCGGCTCGATGGCGAGCCGCTCGAGGAATACATCAAGCCAGTCGGCGGCGGCTTTTTCTTCACCTTGCCCGGCGTCGCCAATGAGAGGGACTTTTTGGGCAGGACACTGCTGGAGGCTGCCGGCGCCGCTCAGCCCGGCAACTGACAAAGCGCATCAGAAGACAGGAGTTATCGATATGACGCTACGCCTTCCTCTCATGGCCGCGACGATGGCGATCACGCTGGGGGCCGTCGCGCTGGGCAGCATGGCGATTCCCGCCCGTGCCGCCGTCGAGCCGATGGAGCTCGTGGGGCCGGTCTCCGAATACAAGATCTACGT
The DNA here is from genome assembly GCF_008728835.1 of Hypericibacter adhaerens. GTDB lineage: Bacteria > Pseudomonadota > Alphaproteobacteria > Dongiales > Dongiaceae > Hypericibacter > Hypericibacter adhaerens. Next base: position 3,366,418 of record NZ_CP042582.1, on the reverse strand, counting down.
GTCCGAGAAGCTGCAGAAGCTGGTGGCCGACACCAAGGCCTTCACCGATGCCGTCAAGGCCGGCGATATCGACAAGGCCAAGACGCTGTTCGGTCCGACCCGCATGAGCTACGAGGCGGTCGAGCCGGTGGCCGAGCTGTTCAGCGACCTCGACGCCTCGATCGATTCGCGCGCCGACGATTACGAGCAGGGCGAGGCCGATCCGACCTTCCCCGGCTTCCATCGCCTCGAGTACGGCCTCTGGGCAAAGAACAGCACCGAGGGCCTGGCGCCCATCGCCGACAAGCTGATGGCCGACGTCAACGAGCTCAACAAGCGCATCGCCGAGCTGACCTTCCCGCCGGACAAGGTGGTGGGCGGCGCGGCAGCGCTGATGGAAGAGGTGGCCGCCACGAAGATCTCGGGCGAGGAGGATCGCTACAGCCACACCGATCTGTTCGACTTTCAGGCCAATTTCGAAGGCTCGCGCAAGATCTTCGAGCTGTTCCGGCCGCTGGTCGAGAAAGACGATCCGGCCTTCGTGAAGAAGGTCGCCGACAACTTCCAGACCCTCGATACCACGCTGTCGAAATACAAGAAGGGCGACGGCTTCGAGCTCTATGACAAGCTGACGGACGAGGACCGAAAGGTGCTCGCTGGCGCCGTCAACACGCTGGCCGAGGACCTGTCCCAGCTGCGCGGGAAGCTCGGGCTGAACTGACGCTCGATTACAGCCGACCAGAACCGGAAACCGCGGCGACCGCGAGGTCGTCGCGGTTCTTCTTTGCGCCCAGGGACGTGCTGAGACGCAAACACAAACGACGGGAGCTTTTATTCGTCATGCCGGCTTTGGGCCGGCATCCATGAACACGGACCTTGGCTTAATCTTGCTCGATGGGTGTTCATGGATCCCCGCCTTCGCGGGGATGACGAGAGAGTGAACGCGCCTTCCCTCGAGCCGTGGTTTGCTGCCTGCCGTCCCGTCAGTTCGGCGTGAAGGTCACGTGGAGCGAGGTCGGCGCGCGGAACTCCCAGCCGCGGAACTGCGGCAGCCGGTCCGGCACCAGCGTCAGGTCGGGGAGCCGCTGCAGCAGGGCGCGCAGCAGCGAGACCACGAGGCGCTGGGCGAACCAGCGGCCGGCGCAGAAATGGGACCCGAAGCCATAGGCCGCGTGGCCGGTCTCGGTGCGCCGGATGTCGAAGCGGTCGGGCTCGCGATAGCGCGCCTCGTCGCGGCTGGCCGAGGAGATGACCGAGGCGACCGGCGCGCCGGCCGGGATGGTGACGCCGCCGAGCTCGACATCGCGCGTCGCCTGGCGCATCTGGGTTCCGATCGGCGCCATCCAGCGCAGCCCCTCGTCGGCGGCCTTGGGCAGCAGCTTGTCGAAATCGGCCAGCAGCAGCCGGTGCTGCATCGGATCGGCGAGCAGGGCGACAAGCGTCGAGGCGGCGCCATGTCCCGGTTCCTGCATGCCGCCCAGGAGCGCGATCTTGATCGAGGGCAGCAGGAACTCGCGCGGCCGCGTCTTTCCCGGCTTCATGCCGTCATGGAGCATATGCGACAGAGCCGAGCCGTCGGGCTCGCGCTCGAGCCGCTCGAAGATCGGCAGGATCGCCGCCTCGACCTCCCGGTTGATCGGGTCGGAGATCGCGAGCTTGGCCGGATCGTTCTCGTAGTTGGCCGCACCGACGGCGAGCCCGTGGAACCAGCGCAGCAGGGTCGGCGCATCCACATGGCCGAACCCCAGCGAGCGCGCGAGGCAGAGGCTGGAGACGGGCTCGAAATAATCGGCGATCAGGTCGGCTTGGCCCCGGGGTGCGATCCGGCCGAGATGGTCCTGGATGATCGGGTCGGCGAGCGCGTCGATATAGTCGGCCACGGCGCGGGGCTTGTATTTGCTGTCGAAGCCGCAGCGCAGCTCGTCATGGACCTCGCCGTCGCTGGTGAGGATGGTGGGCCGGCCCATGGAACGCTCGACCGGCGAGCTCGGCACCTCGGCCGTGAAGAGCGCCGTGTTCTTGCTGACGAACTCGACATCCTGCCAGCGCGTGACGAACCAGACATTGGCGGCCGGAACCCAGGCCACCGGCGCCTCGCGGCGCAGGCGGGCATAGAGGGGATAGGGATCCCGGTCGAGCGCCTCGACGGTGATCTGGTCGGCAAAACCCATGCCTCACTCTCCCGATGAAGCAACGCGGGTGGAAGACGAAACAGGCCAGAGGCGGCTGCCTCTGGCCTGATCTCGTCCGTTACGGCATTCGCGGCGCCGCCGTCAGCTTCCGCGATTGGCACCCAGCTTGGCGAACTTGTCGGCCGAGGCCTGCTTCAGCCGCGTCGCCGCGATGATGCCGAGCAACGCCGCCGCCGGCACCAGGATCGGCAGGCCGATCGCGAGCGCCGGCTGGGCACCGGTCAGCGCGTCGAAATGCACCACCACCAGGACCGCGATGATGGTGAGGAGGATCCCTGCCACCAGCGGCGCCAGCAGGGTCTTGAAGCCGGAGCCTTCCAGGTGCGAGGCGCGCCGGAAGAAGGCGATGACCGAGAAGGAGGCCAGCGCCATGAGCACGATGACGCTCAGCGTCGCGACGTTGGTGAGCCAGGTGAAGAGCGCCAGCACCGGATCCTGGCCCGTGACCACGAAGATCAGCAGCACGATCACCGCCAGCACCGTCTGCAGGACCGAGCCCAGATGCGGGCTCTGGTGCATGTCGTGCGTCTTGCCCAGATGACCGGGCAGCAGCCCCTCGCGACCGAGCACGTAGAAATAGCGGGCCGCCGCGTTGTGGAAGGCCAGCAGGGCCGCGAACACGCTCGAGATCATGAGCAGGCTCATGATCGTGGTGAGGGTCGAGTTCGCGTACTGGTCCGAAAGGCCGAAGACGAAGCTGGTCGGGTCCTGCAGGCCCTGCAAGGTCGGCAGCAGATTATCGGCGCCCGTGGCCAGCACCATGCACCAGGTGGAGATGGTGTAGAAGACGCCGATCAGCAGAACCGACAGGTAGGTCGCCCGCGGCACCGTCCGCTGCGGGTCCTTCGCCTCTTCGCTGTAGATCGTGGTGGCCTCGAAACCCATGAAGGCCGCGAAGCAGAGCAGCATGCCGATCGTGGTGGAGCCGCTGAAGAAGGCGTCGGGCGTGAAGCTGGTGAGGTTGACGCCTTCGGCGCCGCCGGCACCCAGGATCGTCGCATCGAGGATCAGCACCGCGATATATTCGGCGATGACGAGCACGGCCAGCACCTTGGCCGAAAGATCGATCTGTCGGTAGCCGAGGATTCCGACGATCACGGTGCCGATCAGCGACCAGACCCACCAGGGCAGGTCGATCCCGAACAGGCCCGAGAGCGTGGCCCCCGTGACCGCGCCGAACAGACCCAAGAGGCCGATCTGCATGGTGTTGTAGGCGAGGACGGCCACATAAGCCGCGGCACCGCCGGCGATGCCGCCGAGACCCTGTGAGGTGAAGGCGAAGAAGGAGCCGGCATTGGAAACATGCCGCGCCATCGTGGTGTAGCCGACCGAGAAGAGCAGCAGGATCAGGGTCACGACCAGCACGGCCGCCGGCACGCCGGGGCCGTTGCCGAAGAGCATCGCGATCGGATAGCCGCCCGCGACCGCCGTCAGCGGCGCGGCGGCGGAAACCACGAAGAAGGTGACGGCGGCAACGCCGAGAACGTTGCGCCGCAGCCGGTCGGACGATGCGCCGCTGGCGCTCGTCGATTGGGCCGTTGTCGATTGAGCCATGCTGTCCTCCCCTGACACGCGCGAGGTGCCGATTCTTCTCGGTCTCCCCGCCATCCTGTTGTGGCGCGCGTCGTCCGCCCGCCGCCCGAACGCATCGCTCCGGCAGGGCACGGATGGCCCCGGCGCGACGATGCTGGTCGTTCATTCGATGTCGAACGATAATACAGAGATTGAACCGGAGCAAGAGAGCCGTCGGGCGCCCGGGAGCGGAAGAGCGCCGGATTGGTTAAGCCGCGGCTGTTTCGGCTTTGCCCGGCGATGCTATAACCGCTTGGTGGTTGCGAAGGAGTTTGCTTTTGACCAAGTCACGCCGCACTGCAGCGAGCCGCTCCGGCCCGGCCAAGCGCCAGCCGGGCGATGCCGGGTCGCCGGGGAAGAAGCCGCGCGCGCATCGCTCCCAGAAGCCGCTGGCGGAGCTGCTGGGCGAGCGGCGCGTCGCGGGGCTCGGCATCAATCTCGATTCGATGGCGCTGGTGTCGAACATCCACCGCGCCGCGGGCTTCATCCGGCAGCATTTCGAGCGTAGCGTACTCAAGGAATCCGACCTCCATTGGTCGGCCTTCGTGGTGCTGTGGTGCCTCTGGATCTTCGGCGAGCTCGAGACCCGGCGTCTCGCGGTCGAGGCGGGCGTGGCGAAGAGCACGCTCTCCAGCATCCTCAACATGCTCGAGGGCCGGAAGCTGGTGCGCCGGCGCGCCAACGAGCTGGAGCGGCGCCTGGTCATCGTCAACCTGACCGCGGGCGGCACCGAGCTCATCAGCCGTTTGTTCCCGAAATTCAACGCGGAAGAGACCCGCATCGTCGCCAAGCTGACGGCGCGGCAGATGGATTCCGCGACCGAAGCGATCCGCATGATCCTCGCCACGATCGGCGAGATGGACGGCCCGGTCGGCGAAGAGCCGTGACGAAGCAGGGAACTCGGCCTTTCCCTTTGTTTGAGGCATATGCAGGGTGAGAATGCGTTCTCCGTCATGCCGGCTTTAGGCCGGCATCCACGAACACGGACGGGGCCCAATCTTGGTCGGCGGATGCTCCTGGACCCCGACCTTCGCCGGGGTGACGAAAGGAGCGAACCCGCTTACCCTTCACGCGGCGCGGGCTCTTTTGAATAAGCAAAGGCATGGGTGCCCGGCGCCTTGACTCCAGGTGGGCTTCTGCCAGATTATTCGATATCGAACGATTTTGGAGCGGCCATGTCTGCGCGCGTCGAGGGCGTGGAGATCGATACCCGGCACTGGATCGGCGGACGGCGCATCGACAGCGCCGACCGGTTCCAGAGCATCTCGCCGATCGACGAGACGCCGATCGCGGCGCTCGCGCGCGGCGGTGCCGCCGAGGTCGATCTCGCGGTCGCGGCGGCGGACCGGGCCTTCAAGGGCTGGTCGCGCACCTCCCGCGAGGAGCGGGCGCGGCTCCTCCACAAGATCGCCGATCTGGTCGAGGCGCGCGTCGAATCCCTCGCCGTGGTCGAGACCCGCGACAACGGCTCGCTGCTGCGCTCGCATCGCCGCGGGGTGATGCCGCGGGTGGCGATGAATTTCCGCTTCTTCGCCGACTGGCTGCTGCAGCTCGAGCATCCGGATTTCGAGGTCCGCAACCACCGCAACCATGTGAGCTGGGACCCGAGCGGCGTGGCGGCGATCATCACGCCCTGGAACGCGCCCCTGATGCTGGGCACCTGGCGCATCGCGCCGGCGCTCGCGGCCGGCTGCACCGTCGTCTACAAGCCGCCGGAATGGGCGCCGCTGACGGCTTCGCTTCTCGCCGACATCACGGCCGAGGCGGGCCTGCCCGAGGGCGTCTTCAATGTGGTGCAGGGGATCGGTCGCGAGGCGGGGGCGGCCCTGGCGAGCCATCCGAAGATCCGGCGGCTCAGCTTCACCGGCTCGGTCGCGACGGCGAAGCTGATCGCGGCCTCGGCCTCCCAGAATCTGGTGCCGCTCTCCTTCGAGCTCGGCGGCAAGTCGCCCTATCTCGTCTTCGCCGATGCCGATCTCGATCTCGCGGTGAACACCGCCGTCGGCCAGTACGACAATGCCGGCCAGGTCTGCCTCGCCGGCACGAGGCTTCTGGTCGAGGCCAGCATCCGCGACCGCTTCCTCGAAGCCTTCATGGCCAAGGCGAGGGCGGTGCGCCAGGGCGATCCCCGCGACGAGACGACCGACATCGGCCCGCAGATCAGCCGGCCGCATTTCGAGCGGGTCGACGGCTATGTGCGGCGCGCGCTCGACGCCGGCCTGAAGCCGGCGCTGGGCGGCGGCCCCAACAAGGAGTTGGGCGGCCTCTATTATCGTCCGACCTTGTTCGTCGATCCGCCGCCGGGCTCGGAGATCCTGCGCGAGGAGGTGTTCGGGCCTGTGCTCTGCCTGCAATCCTTCCGCGACGAGGCCGAGGCCATCGCCATGGCGAACGACACCGATTATGGCCTGGCGGCGATCATCATGACCGGCGACGAGACACGTGCCGAGCGCGTGACCTCGCAGGTCTCGGCCGGGCTCGTCTGGAACAACTGCTTCTTCGTCCGCGATCTGCGCCAGGCTTTCGGCGGCAACGGCAAGTCCGGCATCGGGCGGGAAGGCGGGACCTGGTCCTTCGATTTCTATTGCGACGTCAAGAACAGCGTCTTTGCGCCGAACGGCTGGAGGAAACATGGGTGAGGTCGTTGGCTGCGGGCTGATCGCCCATGTTCCCACGGTCATGCTGCCGCTGGAGATCCGCCAGGAGCTCAACAACGGCCAGGATTTCAGCGTGGTCGAAGGCTTCCGCCGGCTCAAGCGCGAGGTGCTGTCGAAGCTCGATTACGATCTCGTGATCGTGTTCGACTCCCACTGGTTCACCACGGTCGAGTTCGTCATCACCGGCCACGCCCATCGCAGCGGCCGCTTCACGTCGGACGAGCTGCCGCGCGGCATGTCGCAGGTGCCCTATCAGCTTCGCGGCGACCCCGAGTTCGCCAAGGCCGCCGCCGCCAACGGGCGCAAGCACGGCACCTGGCTGACCATGATCGACGATCCCTGCCTGCCGATCCATTACGCGACCGTCAATCCGCTGACCTATCTCCAGGGCGACCGGGAGGCCTGGGTCTCGGTGAGCTGCTGCCAGACGGCGGAGACCGAGGATTTCCTCCGCGTCGGGCGGGCCCTGCGCGAAACGATCGCGAGCCTCGACCGCCGCATCGTGCTGCTGGCCTCGGGCGCCATGAGCCACAAATTCTGGCCGCTGCAGAAGCTGCGCGAGCATGAGGCGGCCGGTGTCGAGCATATCTTCAGCCCGGCCCATTCGGCCGCCGATCTCGAGCGCCTCGAATGGCTGAAGGCGGGCGAGCATGCGCGTCTGTTGCAGACCATGCCGGAGTTCCTGCGCTTCAAGCCGGAAGCCAATTTCGGCCATTACCTGATGATGGCCGCGGCCATGGGCGAGGAGGAGTTTACCGCGCCGGGCCGGCTCTTCAGCGACTATGAGAACGCGATCGGCACCGGCCAGGTCCATGTCTGGTTCGACCGGCCCCGGGAAGGCTGGAACGCCCGGCGCCGGGCGGCCGAGTAAGAAGACCGGCGAGAGAGGCCGGCAGCGCGGCAGGGGAGAGGAACGTGACGCGGGAATTTCGTCGGATTCTGCTGGCGGGCGCCGTGGTCGAGACCGAGCGCCTGGGCGAGGAGCTGGTGGCGCGCGACGGACGGCGCATCGCCATCGCCGATGCGGTGCATCTGCCCCCCGTGGTGCCGACCAAGGTGATCGCGGTCCATCTCAACCATGTGAGCCGGGTCAAGGAATTCCAGATCAAGCTCTCGGCGACGCCGACCTATTTCCAGAAGCCGCTCTCGGCGCTCAACGCCCATCGCGGCGACGTGGTGCGGCCGAAGAACTGCAAATGGCTGAACTACGAGGGCGAGGTCGCGATCGTCATCGGCCGGCGCTGCCGCAATGTCAGCCAGGCCGAGGCGGCCGATTACATCGCCGGCTATACCATCGCCAACGATTTCGGCCTGCATGATTTCCGCGACACGGATGCGGGCTCGATGCTGCGGGTCAAGGGCAGCGACACGCTCTGCCCGCTGGGGCCCGGCTTCGTCACCGGCTGGGATTTCCGCAACAAGTATCTGCGCACCTATGTCAACGGCCAGCTCAAGCAGGACGGCAACACGTCCGAGATGACCTGGGACATGAATTATCTGGTGGCCGACATCGCGCGCAACATCACGCTCGAGCCGGGTGACGTGCTGCTCTCGGGCACACCCGCCAATTCGCGGCCCGTGAAACCGGGCGATCTGGTCGAGGTCGAGGTGGAAGGTCTCGGCCGGCTCTCGAACCGGATCGTCGAGGGGCCGCTGCCGATCCGCACCGAGCTGGGCGCCCAGCCCTCGGAATCGGAGGAGGTGCTGTCGACGGCACTCGGCGGCGAGTGGGAATTCCGCGGCATCCGTCCGCCCAAGAAACCCGGAACCTGACGCGGGCGGTTTCGGGCGGGACAGCACAGGTTCGGACATGACACAGCCACAAGGCTTCTTCTATCCGCGCAGCGCCACCGGCCAAGCGTCGCTCCTGCCGGCGCCACCCTGGTTCTATGCGGGCGATCTCCTCACCATCGAGTTCCGCACCGATCCGGCACGGGTGGCCGAGCTGCTGCCGGCGCCCTTGACGCTGGCGCCGGAGGATCCGGGCGCCGTGGCGCTGATCTGGGCCGATTGGCAGTCCTGCGGCGGCACGAAGGCCGAGCTGCTCGATCCCGTTCGCGCCCAGTACAAGGAATGTTTCGCGGTGGTGCGCTGTGCCTTCGAAGGCCGCGTCTATTCGCGCTGCATCTATATCTGGGTCGACAAGGACTTCGCCCTGCTGCGCGGCATCCATCAGGGCTATCCCAAGAAGTTCGGCTCGATCCATATGACGCGCCCGCATCCCTTCGCGCCGGCGCCCCAGGTCGCGGCCGGCGGCAGCTTCGGCGCCACGCTCGCGGCCAACGACCGGCGCCTGGCCGAGACCGTGATCACGCTGACGGAGCCTGCCGAGCGCAACGGCTTCGTGAACGGGCATCCGATGGCGCATCACCGCTGGCTGCCGGCGATCGACGGCAAGGGCGATGTTCATGCCGAGCTGATCGAATCCGGCGGTGCCAAGTTCGAAGGTGCTCAGCCCTGGCGCGCCCGCATCGACCATTTCAAGCTGTTCGATTCCCCGACCGAGGAGCTCACCCGTCTCGAGGTGCGCGAGCTGATCGGCGCCTATTACCGGCAGATCGGCGTGGTCTGGAACGGCGGCAAATCGCTGGTGCCGGCCATCGGGCGGTAGGTCGGACGGCGTTCACGAGGACAGCAGGATGACGATCTTTACCCCCACCGACGACGGCCATGCCGATCTTTCCGACCATGACGCGTTCCTCGAGGGCGCGCCGCACAACACCTTCGCGCGGATGCGCCGCGAGGACCCGCTCGCCTGGAGCGAGATGAAGGGGGCCAAGGGCTTCTGGTCGATCACCCGCCATCACGACGTGCTCGAGCTCAACCGGAACTACGAGCTCCTGAGCTCGGCGCGCGGCATCCGGCTCGAGGACCAGACCTACGAGGAATATCTGGCGCGGCGCACCTTCCAGGAGACCGACCCGCCGGAGCATTCGCGCACGCGCGTGCTGGTGAGCAAGGCCTTCTCCAAGCCGGTGGTGGCGCTGTTCGAGGAGCAGATCCGGGCCATCTGCGATTCCATCCTCGACGATGTGATCGCGCGCGGCAGCTTCGATGCGGTCAAGGACGTGGCGCGGCAATTGCCGATGCGCATGCTGGGCCAGATCATCGGCACGCCGGAGGCCGATCTCGACTGGCTGGTGGAGAAGGGCGACCAGCTCATCGCCAACACCGATCCCGAATTCACCGAGCATGTGCTCGACAAGGCCGATACCGACGCCTATCGCTTCATGCCGTTCCGCTCGCCCGCCGGCGCCGATCTCTTCGATTATGCCAAGAAGCTGATGGAGGACAAGAACCGCCGTGGCGACACCTCGGGCGTGCTGCACCTGATCCTGCAGCCGGACGCCCATGGCAATGTCATCTCGGAGGCGGAGTTCCGGAACTTCTTCTGCCTCCTGGTCGCGGCCGGCAACGACACCACGCGCTATTCCATCGCGGCCTCGATCCATGCCCTGGCCAACCGGCCGGAGCTGATGCGCCTGCTCAAGGCGGGCGAGGGCAATATCTGGGAGACGGCGCCGGACGAGTTCATCCGCTGGGCCTCGCCCACCATGCATTTCCGCCGCACCGCGACGCGGGATTTCGAGATGCATGGCAAGTCGGTCAAGGCAGGCGACAAGGTCGTGCTCTGGTTCATTTCCGCCAACCGCGACGACCAGGCATTCGAGAGCCCCTTCACGATCAATCTCCACCGCACGCCCAACCGGCATGTGGCCTTCGGCCAGGGCGGCCCGCATGTCTGCCTCGGCATGTGGCTGGCGCGGCTCGAGGTGCGCGTGCTGCTGCAGGAGATGGTGAAGCGGATCGCCCGGATCGAGCAGACGGGCCCGCACGAATATCTGCGATCGAACTTCATCGGCGGCATCAAGCGGCTGCCGGTGCAGGTTGCGGTCCACTGAGAAAAGGACGTCTGGGAGAGGGAAATGGCATCGGGCGAGCGGCTTCGGCTTCTGTTTTGCGATCACCTGAGCATCGCGCGCGGGAAGTATCTCTCCGCGGGCAAGATCGGCGACGGTGCGTCGCGCTTCTGCCAGGGCACCTTCGCGCTGACCTACGACAAGCAGATGCAGCCGGCTCCGGGCGGCACGATGCTCGAAGGCCTGCCCGACCTGGAGGCGGTCTACAAGGAAGCCGATATCCGGCCGGGCTGGGAGCCGCACACCAAGGTCGTGATGGCCGATCTCTACGAGACCAACGGCAATCCACTGGGGCTCTGCGGCCGCAGCCTCCTGAAGCGCACGGTCAAGGAATGGCAGGCGCTGGGCTTAACGCCCAAGGTCGGGCTCGAGCTCGAGGCCTTCGCCTTCCAGCGCGACGAGAACGGCCGACTGGTGCCGTACCATACGCCGGGTGCCTATGTGTACAGCACCGGCCGCCTCGCCGACCCGCTGCGCTTCACCGACGCGATCTGGAGCAAGGCGAGCGAGGCGGGCTTTCCGATCGACGGCTTCACGACCGAATACGACTCGCCGCAGTTCGAGTTCACCCTGACCTATGACGATGCGGTCAAGGCCGTGGATGACGTCTTCCTGTTCCGGCTCATGGCGCGCGAGATCGCGCTCGACCACGGCATCATCCTCACCTTCATGCCGAAGCCGATCCCGACGCTGGGCGGCAGCGGCCTCCATGTCAATTTCAGCTTCAACGACAAGCAGGGCAGGAACGTCGTCGGCGACACCGCCCATCTCGACAAGCTCAGCGACCTGACCAAGGGCTGCATCGCCGGGCTGATGCATCATCACCGCGGCATGGCGGGGCTGGTGGCGCCCACCGTCAATTCCTACGAGCGGCTGAAGCCGGCGAGCCTGTCGGGCTACTGGTGCAACTGGGGTATCGATCATCGCGGCGTCACCACGCGCCTCTCGACCGAGGGCGGCAAGAAGGCCCGCATCGAGCACCGCATGGGCGACGCCGCCGCCAATCCCTATACGCTGGTCGCGACCGTGCTCCAGGCGGCGAAGCTGGGCTATACCGGTAAATACGAGCTGCCCGCACCGGAGACCGCCGACTGCATCGAGCGCCATGACGCCACGGTCGGCGTGCCCGACAATCTGGGCGAGGCCTTGAAGGCGCTGGCCGAGGACAAGAAGCTGGTCGCGGCCGTGGGCGAGCTCCTGGTCGGTAACCATATCGGCATCAAGCAGGGCGAGATCGGCATCGTCGCGGCCCTCGAAGGCGATGCGGTCCGCGACTATTACCTCTACTATGTCTGAGACCCGGGACTGACGGATGGCCCGGCAAGGGAGAGCGGCGTGCCGAAAGTAACCTGGATCCTGAAGGACGGCCGGAAGATCACGGCCGACGTGGCGGTCGGGCATAACCTGATGGAGGCCGCGGTCGCCAACAACGTGCCCAACGTGATCGGCGAATGCGGCGGCTGCCTCTCCTGCGCCACCTGCCATGTCTATGTCGATGCGGCCTGGTACGAGAAGGCGGGCCATCCCGACGATATGGAGCGCGACATGCTGGAGATCACCGCGGCCGAGCGGAAGCCCAACAGCCGGCTGAGCTGCCAGATCAAGGCGACCGATGCGCTCGACGGCATCGTCCTGCATGTGCCGGAGATCTGAGCGTCGGCCGATGGGCTGAGGGGCGCCGGGGCCATGGATCCGATCATCGTCGTCGGTGCCGGGCAGGCCGGCGTCGCGCTGGCCGCGAAGCTGCGGGCGCTGGGCTATGACGGGCCGCTGCTGCTGATCGGCCAGGAACCGGTCCTGCCCTATCAGCGCCCGCCCTTGTCGAAGAAATACATCCTGGGGGAGCTTGCTCTCGACCGGCTCCTGATCCGGCCGCCCGGCTGGTACGAGGAGCAGAAGGTCGAGTGCCGGCTTTCCACCCGGGTCGCGCATCTCGATCCGGCCGCGAAGACCGTCTCGCTCGATGACGGCACGGATCTGCGCTACAGCAAGCTCGCCCTCGCCACCGGGGCCAGCCCGCTGGTGCTGCCGGCGCCGATCGGCGGCAAGCTCGAGGGCGTCCTCAGGATCCGCAGCCTCGCCGATGCCGACCGGCTGGCGCCGCTGCTGCAGCCGGGAAAGAAGCTGCTGGTGATCGGCGGCGGCTATATCGGGCTCGAGGCGGCGGCGGTCGCCCGGATGAAAGGGCTCGAGGTCACCCTGATCGAGAAGGCCGAGCGCATCCTGCAGCGGGTGGCTGCACCCCTGACCTCCGACTATTTCCGCGCCCTCCACGGCTGGCACGGGGTTTCGATCCGCGAGGCCGTGACGCTCGAGAGGCTGGAGGGAACGGAAGGCCGGTTGACCGGCGCGCGGCTCGCGGACGGAACCCGGATCGAGGCCGATCTCGCCATCGTCGGCATCGGGGTGCTGCCCGACAAGGGCCTGGCCATCCGCGCCGATCTCGATGTCGACGATGGCATCATCGTCGACGGCCAATGCCGGACCTCGGATCCGGACATCTTCGCCGCGGGCGACTGCACCAGCTTCCCCTGGCGCGGGGAGAGGATCCGGCTCGAATCCGTCGGCAACGCCATCGAGCAGGCCGAGCATGCGGCGGCCTGCATGCTCGGAGAGACCAAGGACTATGATCCCGTGCCCTGGTTCTGGTCCGACCAGTATGACGTGAAGCTGCAGATCGCCGGCTTCCATCGCGGCTATACCGATACCGTCTTGCGCCCCGGCAAGCGCGAGCAGAGCCAATCGGTCTGGTACTACCGCGGCGAGGCGCTCGTCGCGGTCGATGCGATGAACGACGCGCTCGCCTATGGCATCGGCAAGAAGGTGCTGGAGGCGCGCCGCTCGATCCCAAAGGCCGCCGCCGCGGATCCGGCGGTGGAGCTGAAGACCTGGCTGACGGCGTCCTAGCCGCTCGGCGGCTATCCCGAGCCTACCGGAATCCGGCGAGCCAGCGGTGGCCGACCTCGGCGAGCGTGGCGACGGGCGCGGCGATCAGGGGCCGCGCGATGCGCCGCACATAATCGCGGTCCTTGTCCTCGATGATGTATTCGACCGGCGATTTGCCGTCGACCCGCGCCAGCAGCAGGCCAGGGAGGAGGGCGGCGCAGCGCCGCTCGAAACCGGCCGGATCCTCCCAGGCGATCCGCGCCCGATAGGCGGCCACCATGCGCTCGAAGGACAGCGCGAGCCGGGCCGCTCCCTGCGGCACGGGCAGGCATTTGAGCAGCAGATGGTTGAGGCAGAAGGCGAGATCGAAGGCCGGGTCGCCATACCAGGCGCATTCGGCATCGAGGAAGACGGGGCCCTTGGGGCCGATCAGGATGTTCTTCGGACTGATATCGCCATGGACCAGGGCGAGGCGCGTCGCGGCCGTGGTCGCGACCAGCCGTCCGATGGCCGCGGCGAGGTCGGTATGGACGCGCGCCGTCGCCTCGAGATAGGGCTCGAGGCGGATGGCGTGGAAATTGGCGTCGGTGGCGAACTCATCCGCCGTCTGGCGGTCATGGGCGGTCGCGGCGTGGATCGCGCCCAGCGCCTCGCCGACATGCCCGGCGAAAGCAGGGTCGATCTTCCCCTCGAGCAGCTGGCGTTTCCAGAGCGGGTTCTGCTCGGGCTCGAGATAGGCCATCGCGAACATCTGGGCCTGCTCGTCATGCCCCACCAGCGGCGGGACGGCATCGGGCAGGATCCGCGCCACGCGCTGGAACCAGGCATATTCGAAGTGGTTGCGCTCGACCGGGGCCCGCCAATCGGCCGCCACGCGCAGGGCGGGCAGCGCGCGCTTGATGCAGAGCCGCCGGCCTTTGGCCTCGACGAACCAGATGTCGGAAGAGACGCCGCCGGTCAGGGGATAGGCGCGGTCCGGCCGGGTGCCGAAACCCAGCCGCTCCATGAACTGGCGCATCGCCTCGGGGAATTCGGGGATCGCCTCGCTGCCGGGTGCGGGCTTGGGGACCGTCATCGGATTCTCGGGCGGAAACGAGGTCAGGCGATCCGGGCCGCGGCGGCCGGCCGCGCGTCGCAGGCGAGGAACCTCGTGCCGGCATAGCCGACCTCCGGATCCTCGGCGATGCGCAGGAGCTGGTTGTATTTCTCCAGCCGTTCCATGTTCCGCACCGAGCCGATCTTGATCTGCCCGCCCAGCGCGCCGACCGCGAGGTCGGCGATGAAGCTGTCCGCGGTCTCGCCCGAGCGGGCCGAGATCACGGTCGCATAGCCGGCCTGGCGCGAGGTGGCGATCGCCTCGAGCGTGCCGCTCAGCGTGCCGTTCTGGTTGACCTTGATCAGGGCGCTGTTGGCGGCGCCGATATCGATGCCGCGCCGGATGCGTGCCGGGTTGGTGCTGAAGAGATCGTCGCCCACGACCTGGATATGGCGCAGCCGCGCCGTCAGCTCCGGCCAATGGCTCCAATCCTCGTCATGGAGCCCGTCCTCGACCGAGACGATCGGGAAGCGGCGAACCCAGCGCTCCACGGTCTCGATCATCTGCGCGCTCGAATAGTCGTGGCCCTCGCGGGCGAGGTGATAGCGGCCGTCCGGCCCCACCAGGGCGGTGGCTGCGACATCGATGGCGATGCCGATATCGAGGCCGGGCTTGAGGCCCGCCCGCTCGATCGCCTCCACCATCAGCTCGAGCGCGATCTCGGCGGAGGCGCAGCCGGGGCTGAGCCCGCCTTCGTCGGCCAGCAGCACGGGCGCGCCATGGCGATGCACGACACCTTCGGCCGCGTCGCGCACCTTCACGATCGCATGCAGCCCGGATTCATAGTCGGTGGCCGCAAGCGGGATCGCCAGGAAATCCTGCAGGTCCATCCCGCGGCCGGCATGGAGCCCGCCGCTGAAGATGTTGACCATCGGCAGCGGCAGCATCGGAGTCCTGGTTCCGGTCAGCTCGGCGATTCGGCGATAGAGCGGCTGCTGCCGGGCGGCGGCGGTCGCGCGGCAGGCGGCGAGCGAGACCGACAGCACGGCATTGGCGCCGAGCCGCTCGAGCTGCGGCGTGCCGTCGAGTTCCCGCATCCGGCGATCGAGGCCGCTCTGGTCCGCTGCATCCTGGCCCAGCAAGGCCGAGGCGATCTCGCCGCGGACATGGCCGACGGCGCGGCTCACGCCGCGGCCGAAATAGCGGTTCGCATCCGCGTCTCGCAGCTCATGGGCCTCGGCCCGGCTGGTCGAGGCGCCGGAGGGGACAGAGGCGCGGCCGGTGGCGCCGCCGGCCAGCTCGATATCTGCCTCGACCGTCGGGCGGCCGCGGGAATCCAGGATCTGCCGCGCTTTGATTCCGACGATGGTCGTCTCAGCCATCACGTCCTCGTGTCATGATGAATCCGGTCTCGGTCTTCGGCTTCCCGCGCATAGCCGGCGGTCATGGCGGCGGGCAAGGGTGATGGGGCTTCTCGCCGCGCAGCACCCGTACCACCTCCTCGGACGACCGCCGCCGCAGCTCCAGCACCGAGGCGGTGGAGGAGAAGGCGATATGCGGCGTGGCGATCACCTTCGGATGGCCGATCAGGGCGCGCGGCGGGTTGGGCTCGCCCTCGACCACATCGAGCGCGGCCGCGGACAGAGGGCCTGTCTCCAGCGCCTGCAGCAACGCGTCATTGTCGACGAGGCCGCCACGGCTGACATTAACGAGCAGGCTGCCGGGCTTCATCCGTTTCAGCGCCGCCGCGTCGATGAAGTTCCGCGTCTCGGGACTGAGCGGCAGATGCAGGATGACGACGTCGCTCTCGGCCAGCAGCCGGTCGCGATCGACACCGGTTACGCCCTCCGGAAAGCCGCCGGCGGGCGGATATTTGTCGAAGGCCAGCAGGCGGGAGCCGAAGGGCTGCAGCTTGGCCAGGGTGCGCCGGCCGATGCGCCCGAAACCGGCGATGCCCACGGTCAGCTCGCGCACGCGCCGCAGCTTGGCGCCGGCGGCGTCCCAGGTTCCGCCCTTGACCTCGCGGTCGAAGGCGACCAGCCCACGCGCCCAGGCCAGCAGCATGCCGACCGCGTGGTCCGACACCTCCTCGACGCAATAGTCCGGCACGTTGGTGACGACGGCGCCGCGGGCCGCCGCGGCGGCCCGGTCGATATTGTCGAGCCCGACGCCGATGCGCGCCACGATCTTGAGATCGGGGCAGGCATTGATCGCCGGCGCCGTGACCTCGGCCCAGCAGGTCATGATCGCGGCCGGGCGATGCTCTTTGGCGAGCGCCACGATCTCGGCCGGCGGCAAGGCCTTGGCAGGGCCTGCGACCAGCGTGAAGCCCGCGCCTTCGATGACGCTGCGCTCGACCTCGGGATCGGGCCAGGCGTAGTCGGTGAGCAGGATCTTGGTCATCGCCGCGCGCTCTTCACGGGTTTCAAGGTCGCGGGCAAGGCGGCGCTGCTGCCGCGCGGGTTGAGGATCGGCTCGAAAGGCGTGCTCGAGCCCGCACCTTCGGTGCTGCGCTGCTGGATCTGCCGGAACAGGAACAGGGCCGCTGTGGCCGCCATGTCGGCGACGGGCAGCGCCACCGCCGTGATGGCGGGCTGCCAGACGCGATACCAGTCGAGATCGCTGTAAGCGACCAGAGAGAGATCCTCGGGGATCGAAAGCTGCAGCCGGTTGACGCCTTCGAGCACGCCCAGCATGAGGCGCGGGCTCGCCACCACGATGGCGGTGGGCGGGTTGGCGAGGCCCAGAAGCTCGATCAGTGCTTCGCGGCCGAACTCCGGCCGGGGCGCGCCCAGCCGCATTAGGCCGGCATTCGGCTTGAGCCGGGCCTCGAGGAAGGCGTTGCGATAGCCGTCCGCGCGGGCGCGGCCGGTGCTGAGCTCCTCGGTCACGCCGACATACCCGATGCGGCGATGGCCGAGCCCGATCAGATGCGCGGTCGCCTTCTGGATGCCGAGCACGTCGTCCGCGCGCACGGAATGGCCGGCAATGCCGGGATGGCGGCGCAGGAACTGCACGGTCGGCAGCTGCTTCAGCATCTGGATCGTGTCGCGGCGCGGGCTCGCGGTCGCCGCCACCAGCACGCCCGCGACCCGCGCTTCGCGCAGCGCCTGAACCTGCTGCAGCTCCTTCTCGGGATCGTCTTCGGAGACGGCGAGGACGAGCTGGTAGCCTTCGCCGGCGCAGTAGTCCGCCATGATCTTGGCGGCCGCGTTGTAGAACTCGTTCTGCACGTCGGGCACGATGAGCCCGACCAGTCGGCTGGCGCCGGAACGCATCATCCGCGCGCCCGAATTGACGGCGTAGCCCAGCGCCTGCGCGGCGCGCCGGACCCTGGCCTTGGTTTCCGGATTGACATGCGGATGATCGTTGAGCGCCCGCGAGACCGTGGAATGGGCAATGCCGAGCGATGCGGCAATGTCCTTGATCGTGACCTCTCCGGTTTTCCGCGTAACGGCCATGCAATCCTTCCCCGACGGCGGCGTATGGTTGCACACGTGTGCAGTAATCACAAGCGAAACGGGGACGTGCCGGCGGCTACCGCTTCGAATTGCCGATCCGCACTGTAAATTAAGCCCTTTCCATATGGCACTAATGCTGCAGCGCGAGATCGCGATGGCGCGAAGTGAAGTCACTTTGGGACTGGACACGTGTGCATAACCGGTGCATAAACCAATCGACGTGTCGGGCCAGACGGCGCCAAGCCGCAGCTCTTCGGCAATGCCGGGGCGCCCGAGGGAGGATCCCGATCGGATGCATAGCTTGTCGGTTTGCCGGACTTGTCCACGCGGCGGCGCTCCCGAGACGGGATTGCGCGAGAGGCTGCGCGCGCTCATCGCCGGCAGTCCCATCGCCACCGGCCTTCAGCTCCTCATGGTCGAATGCGTCGGCAGCTGCCCGCGTCCCTGCGCCGTGGCCTTCGACGCGCCCGGCAAATGGCGGCTTCGTTTCGGCGGCCTGACGCCGCGTCATGCGGAGGACGTCGTCGAGGCGTTGCGCCTCTATAAGGAATCCGAAAGCGGCAACCTGTCCGACGCGGCCTTGCCGTACGGGTTGCGCGGCCATGTCTCGGCGCGCTCGCCGACCTTCGCCTGTCCCAAGACCCTGCCGTCGACCGGCGTGCCGACGCCCTTCTCGGGCGGCGTCGCACCGTCCTTGAGTCCCGTGCCCAAGTAAGCCAGACGCCTGAGGGAGGAAACCAGAACCATGAAACCGCAGCTTTTCACGAACGTAAGGATCTTCGACGGCGAGGGGACCGCGCCCTTCCCGGGCGAGGTGCTGATCGAGGGCAACCGGATCAAGACCGTGGCGAAAGGCGGCGGTCTCGCGCGCGACGGCGCGGAGGTCGTCGATGGCGGCGGCAACACGCTGATGCCGGGCATGACCGAGGCCCACTCGCACATCACCTTCACCAATATCGGCAAGCTCAAGGAGCTGGGCGAGATCCCGCAGGAGGAGCATCTGCTGCTCGGGCTCGAGTTCGCCAAGCTGCTGCTCGATTCCGGCTTCACCAGCCTCTACTCGGCCGCCTCGGCCAAGCTCCGGACCGAGGTGGTGATCCGCAACGCCATCAATGCCGGCCGCTTCCCGGGGCCGCGCCTGCGCGCCGCCTCGCCCGAGATCACCTCGACCGGCGGTCTCGGCGACGAACGCCAGGATCACATGTATCACACCGGCATCGAGCTGATCGCGGACGGCGCCGATGCCGTGCGCACGACCGTGCGCCATTGCATCCGCGAAGGCGTCGACACGATCAAGATCAACATCTCCGGCGACAATTTCGTGAAGCGGAAGTTCGGGCGCGAATGCTCCTATACCGACGCCGAGGTCCAGGCGGCGGCCGAGGAGGCGCATGCGCGCGGCGTTTACCTCGCCTGCCATGCCCGCGCCAACGGCGCGGTGAAGCTGGCGCTGAAGCATCATTTCCGCGTCATCTATCACTGCGATTTCATCGAGGGAGAGACCTACGATCTGCTGGAGGAGCAGAAGAACGACGTCTTCCTCGCGCCGGCGATCGGGATCATCTACACCACCGCCTATGAGGCGGAGCCGTGGGGCATCAACAAGGCGGTCGCCGACCACATGGAGATGTACACCATGCTGGAGAACTGCTCGAAGACCTACGGCGAGCTGCGCAAGCGCGGCATGCGGATCCTGCCGGGCGGCGATTACGGCTTCGCCTGGAATCCGCTCGGCACCAACGCCCGCGATCTCGAGCATTTCGTCAACATCATCGGCTTCACGCCGGCCGAGGCGCTGAGCGCCGCCACCAAGCTGGGCGGCCAGATCATGGACATCCCGGATCTGGGCCTGATCAAGGACGGCTACCTCGCCGACCTGCTGCTGGTCCGCGGCAATCCGACCGAGAACGTCAAGATCCTGCAGGATCGCGACAACCTGATCATGATCATGAAGGACGGCGCCTATCACAAGCGTCCGGGCGCCGCCGCTGAGACAACCCAGAAGGCCAAGCAGGTCGTCTCGGTCTGGGAGTGACGCCGGAGAATCCTCAGCGGGCCTTGGGTGTGTCCCAAGGCCCGCTGACTCGTTTCTGAATCAAGGAAGGGCATCGAATATGGCAGTCGACAGCACGGTTGAAGTCGCGGGCACCGGCGATCCGGTCATCCTGGTCCATGGTCTGGGCGGCACGGGGAACGTCTGGGTGCCGCAAGTCGGCATCCTCAGCCGGTTCTTCACCACCGTGCGGCAGGACCTGGCGGGCTCGGGGCGTGCCAAGACCCATGGACCGGTCACGACCCAGACCCTGGTCGAGGACATCCTGGCGACGATGAGCGAGCTCAAGATCGAAGCCGCCCATTTCGTCGGCCATTCCTACGGCACCGTGCTGTGCCAGCATCTGGCGGCGAAGCATCCCGGCAAGGTGCGCAGCCTCTCCCTGTTCGGTCCCATCAGGGCGCCGGCCGATCCGGCGCGCCAGGCGCTGAAGGACCGCGCCGCGAAGGCGCGGGCCGAGGGCCTGACGGCGATCGCCGACATCACGGTGCAGATGGGGACCTCGGCCTCCACCAAGGCCCATCGTCCCGAGGTGGCGGGCTTCATCCGCGAGCTGGTGATGCGCCAGGATCCGGAAGGCTATGCCCAGACCTGCGAGGCGGTGGCCGGCACCCAGGCGGCCGACCTGTCGGGCCTTCGCTGCCCTGCGGTCGTCGTCACGGGCGACGAGGATGCCACCTCGCCGCCGGCCGTCGCCAAGACGGTCGCCGACGCGCTCGCCGGCTCGAAGTTCCATGTGCTGGGACGTTGCGGCCATTGGACGCCGCTCGAGCGCGCCGAAGCGGTCAGCGAGGCGGTCTTCAACCTGCTCTACGCCCGAGCCAGTTGAGGAGCGATCGTCCCGTGCCGGAAGTGACCGAGGCCATCTATCGGGGCTATGACCAGGGCGCTCTCGACGCGCAGTACAACAACCGTGCGCGCTTCCCGAACTATCGCGAGCATTTCCAGTCCTGGCAGCATTGGAGCGAGGTGACGCGGGCGGGAACCCGCGCCATCATCGACGTGCCCTTCGGGCCCACGCCGGAGGAGAAGATCGACATCTTCCCGGCCGACCAGAAGGGCGCGCCGATCTATGTCTTCATCCATGGCGGCTACTGGTATTCGCTCGACAAGTCCGACTATAGCTATATCGCCGACGGGATGAAGCCGCACGGCTTCACCACGGTGGTGAACAACTTCATCCTGGCGCCGCACGGCAACATGGACGAGATCGTGCGCCAGAACCGGGCGGCGCTCGCCTGGCTCTGGCAGCATGCGCCGGAGTTCGGCGGCGACCGCAACCGCATCTATGTCGCGGGTCATTCCGCGGGCGGACATCTGGCGGCGATGCTGCTGGCGACCGACTGGCCGTCCTTCGCACCGGGCCTGCCGGCGAAGGTGGTGGCGGGTGCCTGTGCGATCGGCGGGATCTTCGATCTCGAGCCGATCCGGCTCTCATTCCTGAACAAGACGCTGCACCTGACGGCAAACCAGGTCCAGGCTCACAGCCCGCTGCGCCTGCGCTATCCGGTCAAGGCGCCGCTCCTATTGGTGGTGGCCAAGGACGAATCCGACGAGTTCCATCGGCAGTCGGAGGACATGAAGGGGTTCTATCAACGGCTGGGGCAGTCGGCCGACCTGGTCGTCCCGCAAGGGCTCGATCATTTCGACGTGGTCAACCAACTCCGCGATCCGGCCTGCAGCCTGATCGATCTGCAGCTCAGCCATATCCGGCGCAGCTTCGGCGGGTGAGGGCGTCGCCCTCACCCGGCCGCTGCAGGATCAGGCTGCTTTCGGCGCCGCCACGGCCTCGGCGCGGGCGCGCCAGGCGCGGTTGAGCGGGCTGTCGGGCTTGAGCGCCAGCCGCTCGGCCGCGAGCGTTTCGGCCAGCGCGCGGTCGCCCGCGCGGATCGCCGCCTCGGTCAGCGTCCAGGAGAAGACATCGCGCTGCGCGTGGCTGCCGCCGAAGCGGCTGGCCTTGCCTCGGAGCGGCAGCATCAGGTCGAGCGCCGCCCGATAATCGCCGCGGCCGAAGGCCTCGATGCCTTTGACTGCCGGCAATCCCACTTCCCGCGTCATCATCGCATTGGTGCCCTGGCTGGCCGTGGCCGCCTTCTCGACCGAGGCCAGCAGCGCCTTGCGCGACGCGGGCCGGTCCGCGCCGACGAAGGCCATCATGGCGTGCATGTCGTTGAAGGCGTAGTAACGGTCCTCGATCCGGGTCTCCCACTTGTCGGCCTGATCCTTCCAGCGATGGCCGACATCGTGGCCCAGCACCGAGAGCCGCCAGAGCAGGGCCGACCCGTCGACCAGCTCGAGCGCCTGGCCGAAATTGCCGGCCGAGATCTTCTCGTCGAAAAGCTTGAGCGCGGCCTTAGTATCGCCGCCGTCGAGATGGAACAGCGCCTGATGCCAGAAATTATGGAAGGAGAAGAGGCTGTTCGGCGCCCAGACCTCGGCGCTGTCGCCGAGGAAGGCGGCGCCTTCGGCGGCGCGGCCCTGCATCTCCAGCACATGGGCGACCGCATGCACCCCCCAGCCATCCTTGCCGTTGAGCGCGATGGCGGCGCGGCCGGTCTCCTCGGCATGGGCATAGTCGCCCGTCTCCTCGAGGCCGAAGGCATGCATGCTGAGCACATAGCCGCGGCCGGGAACCGAGGCGTCCCAATGCGGCAGCACTCGCGCAATGCGGTCGCGCAGCATCGCGGAATAGCCCAGATAGAAATCGCCGAGATGGGCGAACTGGACCGCGGCGAGGTCGCGCGGATAGGCCATGGCGATACGGCCCCAGAGCTCGGTCGCTTTCTCGTAATCGCCGCCATGCCAGGCCTTCAGTGCCGCGATATGGCCGCGCTCGCGATCATTGGCTTGGCGCGCCAGTGCTTCCGCCGCCTGCAGATCCTTGGCGAGCTCGCCGTCGAAAGCCTTGTCGGAGGTGGTCGCCATGATGCCGCCGCGGATGGCGTGGGCCATGACGAGATCGGGATGCTCGGCGATCGCCGTGTCCAGCTCGGCGACCGGATCGGCCTGGTAGCAGGCCAGCAGCTCGGTGGCGCGTTCGAGGCGGGCCACCGCGTCGGTTGAACCATGCGAAACGGGATTGCCCCATTTGTCCTTGCGCGTCATCGCTCATCTCCTGTCTTCGACTCCCGGCCATGATGCACTGGGCCGGGGTTTCGTGGGAGGCAGGAACATACTCAAGGCGCCGCCCCGGACCAGCCGTCTTGCGGTATAGCGGCCGCCCTGCCGGATAGCCCGAGATTCGGCAATGAGTTAGGACCCTGATTTCACGCTTCGATAGGACAGAATGCCGATGCGACTGTACCTGTGGTAAAGTCCGCCATGGCTGTCTCCGAGACCCAGAGCCCGACCCAGAAGCCCAAGGTCACTGCCCGCGACCGGATCATGGATCTGGCCGAAGTGGCCGTGCTGCAGAAGGGTTTCGGCGCCACCTCGATCGACGAGCTGGTGGCGGGCGCCGGCATCACCAAGAGCGGCTTCTTCTATCATTTCAAGGACAAGACCGATCTCGCCAAGGCGCTGCTCGAGCGCTACCTGGAGCGCGACCGCACCATCCTGGACGATGTCTTCGGGCGGGCGCGGGAGCTGCACGAGGATCCGCTCCACAGCTTCCTGATCGCCCTCAAGCTCTTCGCCGAGATGCTGGGCAATCTGCCCGAGGTGCATCCGGGCTGCATGGCGGCCTCGATCTGCTATCAGAATCAGCTCTTCAATCGGGAAATCCGGGATCTCAACGCCGAGGGGCTGCTGGCCTGGCGCAGCCGCTTCCGCGGCCATCTCGACGAGATCGCGGCGCTCTATCCGCCGCGCTTCGAGATCGATCTGGATGCAACGGCCGACATGCTGACCACCCTGGTCGAAGGGGCGATCGTCCTGTCGCGCGCGCTCGCGGACAAGAACATCCTGCCGCAGCAGGTG
Organism: Hypericibacter adhaerens; assembly: GCF_008728835.1. Lineage (GTDB taxonomy): Bacteria > Pseudomonadota > Alphaproteobacteria > Dongiales > Dongiaceae > Hypericibacter > Hypericibacter adhaerens. The sequence continues at coordinate 3,342,744 of NZ_CP042582.1, read as the reverse complement.
CTGCTCTACCGCGCCTTCATCCAGTCGGCCTTCCTCCCGAACGCGGCCTGATCCGGCGCGCGGTCAGCGCGCCAGCGTCACCTCGCTGTCGCGCATGACCATGGTGAAATCGTCGATCATGAGGTGGAGGCGCAGCTTCCAGCCCGTCGCGGCCCAGAGCGGCAGCCGCTCGACCCGATAGAGGCCGGGCGCGAGGGGCCGGGCTTCATGCGCCGAAGGCTCGATGCCGGCCGCGGGCGCTTCGACGCGGAGCTCCACCTGCTGGGGGTCGACGGGCTTGCCATCGCGATCGGCGATGCGGATCTCGGCGTCGTTGTCGCCGGCCCGGCCCGGGGTCAGGGTGAGCGTGATCCTGTAGTTCGCGTCGGAGAGGTCGAGAACGAGGGACCGGGCCGGCGGCGGCCCCAGCGACAGGCCGACCGCCAGCAGAACGGCGATCAGCGCCACCAGCAGATCGAGCCGCAGCACCCAGAGAAGCCGGTGCTTCAGCCTGTCGGGGTTTTTCAGCGCCGCCGAGGTCAGCCAGAGGCGGTTGAGGCCGGCAATGACGAGCATCGCCAGCACCGCCAGCAGCTTGGCCGAGAGCCGCCAGCCATAGGGGCTTTCCCAGAGATCCGACCATCGCGGCAGCAGGAGCCAGGCCAGGGTTGCGCCGCTGGCGGCGACGGCGCCGACGGCGACGAGACCCAGGCGCTGGAACCGGTGGAACAACGCCGCCGTGACGGGGCCCGTCTCTCGCGCGAAGGCCCGGCGCAGCGGATCGAAGGCGCCGATCCAGAGGGCGGCCGCCAGCCCATGGAGAATCATCAGGGCCTGACCCTGCACCGGCGGCAGGACGGCCAGCGCATGGCCGCTGCTGCCGAAGCCGGCGAGCGCGAGGAGGGCGGCCAGACCCTGCAGCGCCAGGAAGGGTCGCGGCCGATCCCTCACGGCCGCCAGGGTCAGCAGCGCCAGCAGTGAAATCTCGTTGAGTTGCATGCCGGGCGCTGCGAACGCGGCTTTCCAGGCGCTCCGTTCGAGGAGCCCGCTCAAGGGCAATCCCGCGCGCATCGCACCGTCGATGCCGATCAAGAGGCCGGTCACGAGAAAGCCCAGGCAAGCCAGGTGCCGCTCCCGTGCGCGGAGCGCGGGGATGAGCGCTTCCGGCGGCTGCAGCAACAGACGGAAGAGCGCACCGCCGGCAGCGAGCAGCACGAGGATTCGCGCCAGGACATGGGCCGTAAAATCGGGCCAGCGCCAGATCTCGATCGCAAGGCCGCTATCGGCGGGTGGCGGCGAAGCTGCTTCTCCGATGGCGAAGCTGAAGCTGCCGGCGACCACATGGCCGTCGAGCGAGCCCGCGCGCCAGCTCACCAGATAGCGTCCGGTCGGCAGCGGTTGCGGCAGCATCCAGACCACGCGGCCTTCGGTCACGGTGGGGACCGTGGCGGGCGACAGATCCTCGCTGTATGTGCCCAGCAGCTTGAGCGCCAGAAGCTGGATCGGCTCGTTGAAAGTGAGCTCGATCGAGCCCGGCGATCTGTCGAGCGACGATTCGGCGCCCGGCGAGCTGGAGAGCAGGAAGGCATGGGCCCAAGCCGGGCTGCTTCCCAGCAGCAGGGCGATCAGCGTGAGGAGAGCGAGCAGGCGCGGCATGAGCGGCCGAGCGGACGAGGGCATTCCCGGCCCTCGTCCCATCGCATGAGGCTCAGTCGTCGTCGCCGGCCGGCGCGCCGATGGTGAGGCCGGGCGCCGGGTATTCGTAGTCGTCGTCCGACTTGCCTTCGGCCGGGATCTCGATCCAATGCTCGGTCTTGGAGCCGCATTCCTGCACCACGGGGAAATAGACTTTGGTGCCGGGCGCGATGTCGGTCACGCGAACGCGGAACACGAACTCGTCATAGAAATTGTCCGGCAGGTTGCCGCCGGCCCAGGCGATCTCCTTGACGCCCCTGCTGATGGTCGTGTCTTCGTATTTGTAGCTCCTGCCGTAGCTGCCCTCGGTCACCGTCACCTGCCAGCTCGGCTTGGGCATGGGCTGGGCGACGATGAAACCTTCGGGAATCTGGATCCGGATGGCGGTGGTGGCGCTGCCGTCGCAGCCGTGCGGCACGCGCAGCACCGCCCTGTAGAAGCCGTTGGAAGGCGCGTTCGGATCCGCGAAGGTGATATGGGCGAGGGCGGGGACCGCCATGCTGACGGCCAGGCCGGCGGCGAGGCCGGCCGCAGCGACCAATCGGGACATACGCATCGGAATGCTCCTGGGAACGACCCGTCGAACGTCGAAGGTGAGGGATTTCGGACAGTCAGACGGTCGCCGGAGGCCCCCGGCAGCAAGGCGCACCGCCCAGGCGGCCTTTCAGCCGCTGCGGGTCGGAGAGAGCGAAAGCGGTGCGGGCGGCCGGTGGCGACGCGGTCTGGGGCGCCAGTTCCAGGCTCGTGCCCGCGAGCGAGGGGCCGCCGAACGCCGTGCAGAACAGGCACAGGGCGTCATGATCGTGCAGCGAACCGTGATCGTTCCCCGATCCGCCGGGCAGGGGGCAGCCGCTTTGCTGACCCGCGGCCATCGCCGCCGGAGGCATCGGCATTCCTGCCATGGCGTCGGGAAGCGCCAGATTGATCGGCGCTCCCAGCAGCATCAAAAGAATCAGCCCGACCCGAAAGCAGGGAAGCTTCCGCATCGAAGCCGTTCTGGCGAGGCGGGTCATGGCCTCCAGAGTAGCGGCAAACAGGGCCGCTGTCGCCGGGCTGTGGAACCTTACAGCATGGTTAATCCGCCGATTTCCCGAGCGTAAGAAAGGCCGTCAGGGGCTGGCGTTGGAAAGCCGCTCCTCGATGTCGCCTTCGAGGTAGTGAATCCAGTTGTTGTAGCGCCGGCTGATCCAGCCGTTCTGGTCGGAAAAGCCGGTGGTCGACTTCTTCACGATCTTGTAGCCCTGCTGGTCGAAAAAGATATCGACCACGGCCGTGTATTTCGGCTGCGTCTGGGTGGCGACGAGATGGCCGGTTCCCGCCTGCTCGAAGGTCCAGTTGCGTTTCTGTCCGGCCTCGACGATCAGGGTGCCGATGCGGTCGACCGGCAGTTGCCGCGCTGCCACCGGGATCGGGTGATCGTCGACATTGTACAGAGGCTGGTTCGGCATGCAGCCCGCGAGCGCCAGAACAGTGACCAGCAGCGCCAGGATCCGTTTCATCAGCGATTCCTTTGTGCCCGTCGATGGGGTCGGGATCTGGAAAGGCTAGGGCGCCGCGGTGGCGAGCTGCGCATTGATGTCGCCCTCGAGATAGTGGATCCAGTTGTTGTAGCGCCGATGGATCTCGCCATTCTCCTCCGGGAATCCCGAGGTCGATTTCTTGGTGATGCTGTAGCTGCTCTGGTCGAAATAGATATCGATCACCGCGGCATAGCGTCCGTCGATCTGGGTCGCGACGAGATGACCGGTCCCCGCCCGCTGGAACGTCCATTGGCGCTGCTCGCCGGCCTTGACGATGAGCTCGCCGATCCGATCGACCGGCAGGTTGCGGGCAGCTTCCGGCATCGGATGATGATCGACGTTGTAGACCGGCTGGGTATTCGCGCAACTCGCCAAGACGAGCAGGGCGGACAGCAGCACGACTATGCGGCTCATCGATGACTTCCCCTAAAGCGCGTTGCAGAACCAGTTAGAGCTTCGACCGGAAGTTTTCAACCCGAAAGCAGGTGGCCCGACGAACGGCTTTGCGCCGAAAGATCGATCCATTCGATCCGGTCGGATCGCCACCGGTTGCCGGTATCGGGCGCCGCCAGCGCCAGGCTGTAGCCGGGCTCCAGCACGTAATGGGCGAAGCCCCAGCTTCCGGCCGGATGGGACGCGGTCCAGCATCCCTGTTCCGGTTGCGCGTCGATATGGTCGCGTCCGTCGGCCGCCAGGGCGAGGCCTTCGCCTGTCGCCTTTCCCATCGCCTCGCGCAGGGTCCAGATGCGATAGAAGGCGGCAGGTCCATGGCGGGCGACCTGCGCCTGCTCGCCGGGGCCGAAGCCGTAGCGCGCAATGGCGTCGTAAGCGCGTGGCCGATGCGCCTCGATATCGATGCCGATCGCTCCCCCATGGCTGACGGCGCAGGCGACCATGTCTTTGCTGTGGCTGAGCGAAACCTCCGCGGCCGCCGCGCCGACCGTCGGCATCGCCCGCAATTTGCCCGTAGAATCGAAGCGGAAAACCCAGCGGCGTCGCGCGGTTTGCCGGGCGAGCAGCGCCCGGAGCGCGGCATGGGCCAGGAGCGACCGTGCCTGCGCTTCCGGCCGGCGATAGCGCCGCGCATGCGCTTGGTCTTCCCTGGTAACCCAGCGGGATAGCAGGATTTCAGCGGTGCGGGTTCCCGGTGTCACCACGGCAACCGAGACGGCGCCTCCCACCATCTTTTTTCCTTACCTTGCCTAGCTGTCACCTATAATCGTAGCGGTTGAGACCGATCCGTCCTAGCGCGTTCCAGGCCGGCGCCGGTGGGAGACCCAAGAAGACGTCGTCGATCGGGGAGGAACGACGCCCAGGGGGCCGGTGAGGTCGGAGTCGGGGAGGCTCGCCCCGGCAGGCTCGCCTTTTCCCGCGGGTGTTTGCCCAAGGCCGGTCCTGCAGGCCCTAAATCACGAAAAACGGGGCTTTCGGGCCCTGCATTCCTGCTGAAGGTTCGCCGCGGCGAAGGCGATCCTTGCAACCGCGCCACAGGCCGGGGAGCCAAAGCGCCGGTTTGATCGTTTATCGGGGACGGCGGGCGGCCCGGCTCGTGCTGAAGGGGCGAGGTGACAGCGACAACCATGGCGTGCAACCTGTGAGCATGTTGGCCTTCAAGATCCGCGGATGGGCTGCCTGGGCGCCGGGATTGGAATCCGAGGCCGCCTGGCGCGCCTGGGCGGCGGGCGGCGCTGGGCAGTCCACTTCCGAGCCAGCGGGCGCCTCGGCCACCGCCGTGCCCATGCTTCTGCGCCGGCGGGTGAGCCCACTGGGGCAGGCGGCGCTGCGTTGCGCGTGGGGGCTGCCCGACACCGCCCGTGCCCGCATCGTCTCGGCCTCCCGGCATGGCGAGTTCGGGCGCACCTTGTCGATCCTCGACGCGCTTTGCACGGGCGAGACCGTATCGCCGGCGGACTTCACTCTCTCCGTCCATCATGCCCTGACCGGGTTGCTGTCGATCGCGCAAAGCAATCGCAACGGACATACTGCCGTGGCGGCCGGACCCGAGAGTTTCGAATCCGGATTCATCGAGGCGGTCGCCTGCCTGCAGGAGCGGCCGGCGGAGCCGGTGGTCCTGGTTTACTACGACGAGCCGCTGCCATCGCCCTTCGACCGGTTCGACACCGAGGCGGGACCGACACTGGCGATGGCCCTCTCGCTGTCGTCGGAGCAGGGCGAAAGCTTCCTGCTCGGCACGGGCACGGCCGACGAAGGCGCGCCGCCGCCGGAATCGCCGGGCCTGGCCTTTCTGCGCTTCCTGCTGACGGAACAACCCCAGACCTCGTGGCGCGGTGCCCGCCGGCAATGGCATTGGAGGCGTCTTGCGGAAGCGGCTTGATCGCCTCTATCGCCAGCTTGCGACCGGCTTCGCGTTCGCCTGCTTTTTCCTGGGCGGCAGCGTCCTGGCAGCCCTGCTGTTTCCGGTGCTGGCCTTGTCGCCCCATCATCGCCGCCAGCGCACGCAGCGCGTGATCCAGGCGGTCTTCCGCTTCTATCTCGCCATGCTGCAGCGCCTGGGGTTGATCCGGCTGCAGATCGAGGGGCGCGCCAAGCTCGATGGCTCGCGCGGCCGGCTGGTCATCGCCAACCACCCGTCGCTGCTCGACGTGGTCATGCTCATGGCGCTCACGCCCAACGCGCAATGCATCGTCAAGCATGAGCTCTGGGACAATCGCTATCTCGGCGGCCTCATGCGCCGCGCGGAATATATCCGCAACGACCTGGAGGGTCCGGCCTTGATCGGCGCCTGCCGCCAGGCGCTTGACGAAGGGGCCAACATTATCGTCTTTCCCGAAGGCACGCGCAGCAGCCCGGGGGTCCTGCCGCGGTTTCACCGTGGCTTCGCCAACATCGCCACGCTGACGCAAGCGGAGATCCTGCCGGTCGTGATCACCTGCACGCCGCCGACCTTGCGCAAGGGTGAGCGTTGGTGGACCGTGCCGGCACGGCGCCCGACCTTCCGGGTCGTCGTCGGGGAGTGCCTGGAAACCAGCCGCTTCAGGACGGAGCGCCACCGCAGCGTGGATTCGCGCCGGCTGGTGGCGCAGATGGAAGCTTACTACGCAGAACGGCTTGCAAATGTCTGACACGGAACTGGCAGTCAAGAAACTGATCATCGAGGCGCTCAAGCTCGAGGACATCACGCCGGCGGAAATCGACAGCGATGAACCGTTGTTCGGCTCGGGATTGGGGCTCGATTCGATCGACGCCCTGGAGCTCGGCGTCGCCATCCGTCGGCAATACGGCATCAGGTTCGAGACCGTGAATGACGAGGTGAAGGCGCATTTCGCCAATGTCCGAAGCCTGGCGCGCTTCATCGAGAGTCAAAGGGGTGGGTGACAAGGGGGTGGGGGCGATGTTGTCTCGTGAGGCGATTCTGGATCAGCTGCGAGAATTCCTGGGGGAGATGTTCGAGATACCGCCGGAGCGGGTCACGCTGGAGGCCCGGCTCTATCAGGATCTGGACCTGGACAGCATCGACGCCGTCGATCTGGTGGTGAAGCTCCAGGAAGTGACCGGCCAGCGGATCCGGCCGGAGGCTTTCAAGGCCGTGCGCACCGTCGGCGACGTGGTCGATTGCGTGGAAGAGCTCCTGGCGGTGAATGCAGCGGCGCGCCCTTAACCCCTGGCTGCTGGCGGCGGCGATCGGCGGCGTGCTTTATCCCTTCGCCGTCTACGCCGGATTGACACGATCCGGCCTGACGTTTTTGCGGCCGTGGGGGCTGGTGGCGATCGGCCTCATCCTGATCGGGCTGCGGCTCTTCGCGATGCGGCGCGTTGCCGGTCATGCCTTGCCCACCGGGTTCGCGGTGGCGGCCCTGGTCCTGGTGGCGCTGCTGGCCCTCGATGGCGAGATCGCGGCCAAGGCCTATCCCGTGGTGATCAGCCTTGCGGTCGCCGCGATCTTCGGCTGCTCGCTGATCTGGCCGCCGACGGTTGTCGAGAGGATGGCGCGCATCCGCGAGCCCGTTTTGCCGCCGCAAGCGGTTGCCTATACCCGCGGCGTGACCTGGCTCTGGTTCGGGTTCCTGCTGGCGAACGCCTTCGTCGCTGCCATCCTCGGGGTTTGGGGAACCTTGTCCCAATGGACGCTTTGGACGGGGCTCGTCTCCTATCTGCTGATGGGGGCCTTGTTCCTGGGTGAGCTGGCCTGGCGACATCATCTCCGGTCGCGCGCATGACAGCCGGGGCTCTGTCGCATCTGCTGTGCGACCGGCAGCAGGATGCCCGGCCCGTCGCCTGCCGGGGCGGGGCGGCGATCAGCCTTGGGCAACTCGCGGCCGAAGCGGCCGGGCTCGCAGCCCGGGCGCGATCTTCAGGCTGGCAACGGGCAGCCTTGACGGCGCAGGACAGCTACAGCTTCGTGGTCGGCCTCCTCGGGCTGATGCATGGCGGCTGCGAGGTTCTGCTGCCGGCCAACCGGCAACCGGGCACGCTGGAGGCGATGTGCGGCAGTTTCGATGTCCTGCTCGATGACCGGATGATCGGCGAGGCCGGCCGTCAGGAGCCTCGCCTGGAGCCCCTCGACGGTTCGGCCTGTCTCCTGACCTTCTTCACCTCCGGTTCGACGGGCGCGCCCAAGCGCGTGCCGAAGACCCTGGCGATGTTCGAGCGCGAAGCCGAGACGCTGCAGGCGGTATGGGAAAAGGACGGGCAGGGAACCGTCTTCTCCACGGTGCCACACCAGCATGTCTATGGGTTCAGCTACAAGATCGCCTGGCCGCTCGCCACCGGCCGTCCGTTCCAGGCCGCAACGAACGAGACTTGGGAGGGACTGCTCAGGGACCTCACGCCAGCCGCGACGATCGTCAGCAGCCCGGCCCATCTGGGACGGATGGGGGGCCTGCAACCGCTGCCGGCCGACCGCCGTCCGGCGCGCGTCTTTTCGGCGGGCGCGCCTTTGACCTACGAGGCGGCACTCGAGGCCGAGCGCGTACTCGGCCTACGGCCGACCGATATCATCGGCAGCACGGAAACCGGCACCATCGCCATGCGGGAATGGAACGGCGAGAACCAGCCCTGGCAATCGATGCCGGGTCTTACTTTGCGCTGCGACGAGGAAGGACGGCTCAATCTCCTTTCGCCCTATGCCGGGCCCGAATGGATCGCCACGGCCGATCTCATCGCGCCGGTGCCGGGCGGATTCCGCTGGCTGGGCCGGGCGGATCGCATCGTCAAGATCGAAGGCCGGCGGGTCAGCCTGAACGGCGTCGAGCGGGCGCTGTCGGTGCTGCCCTGGGTCGCCGCCGCCGCCGTGGTTCTGCTGCCGGGCAATCCCGGGCGTCTGGGCGCCGTCATCCTGCCGAGCGAAACGGGCAAGGAGCGGCTGGCGGCGCTGGGCAAATTCCGGTTCGGCCGGCTGCTGCGCGCCAGCCTGGCCGAGACGCTCGAGCCGGCCAGCGCGCCGCGCCACTGGCGCTTCGTCGAGGCCCTGCCATCGGCCGAGCTCGGCAAGCGGCGCGAGAGCGACCTCCTCAAGCTGTTCGAGGCTGCGCGATGAAGCTGCCGGCGATCCTGGCCGAACGACGCGAAGGCGATGCCCTGCTGCTGGATCTCTCGCTGCCGGAAGAGCTGGAGGCCTTCCGCGGCCATTTTCCCGATAGGCCCGTGCTGCCCGGGGTGGTGCAGATCGACTGGGCGTTGCGACTGGCTCAGGCGCACCGGCTGATCGCCGGCGATGCGGGGGTCAGGGAATTCCAGGTCAAGTTCCGCAACATCATCCGGCCCCTCGTGCCCTTGACCCTTTCCTTGCGTCGCGACGACCGCAGGCCGCGCCTCCTGTTCGACTATCGGAGCGTGGAGTTGTTGATGTCGTCCGGCCACCTGAACCTGCAAACGGCGGCACCTTGAAGCTATGCGCCATCGTTCCCAGCCACGATCATCACCGGGTGATCGGCGATGTCGTCGCGCGGCTGCGGGCGGCAGGCCTTCCGGTCTTTGTGATCGATGACGGCAGCGGCGAACCGGCGCGCCAGGTCATCGCGGCACTCCATGACGAGGCTCGCGAAACGTGGGTGACGAGGCTCGAGCCCAACCGCGGCAAAGGGGCGGCCGTCATTCACGGTTTCCGGCAGGCGCTGCAGGCGGGTTTCACCCATGCTCTCCAGGTTGATGCCGATGGCCAGCATGATCTGGACGCGCTGCCGGGCATGATCGACGCCTGCCGGCAGCATCCCGAGGCGGTGATCTGCGGCCGGCCGCTCTATGACCGCTCCATCCCGCTCGGGCGCCGCATCGGTCATTGGATCACCGATTTCTGGGTCTGGATCGAGACGCTCTCCTTCCGGATCGTCGCCAGCATGTGCGGGTTTCGCATCTATCCGCTGGCGGCGGTGCAGCGCGTGATCGAACGCGAGCCCGTCGGACAGCGCATGGATTTCGACACCAGCATCCTGGTGCGGCTCTTCTGGCGCGGCGCGCCGCCGCTGCTTCTGCCCGTGAAGGTGATTTATCCGGAAGGCAACAGCTCCAACTTCAAGCTGGTGGCCGACAATTGGCGCATCACGCGGATGCATACGCGCCTCGTCCTCGCCATGATGGGTCGCCTGCCCTCGATCCTGGCGCACCGGCCGCCGCGGCTGACGGGGCCGGCGACCCACTGGTCGGGCTTGCGCGAGCGCGGCGCGCTCTGGGGCCTGCGCTTCACCGCTGCGGTCTGTCGCCTTCTCGGGCGCCGCGTCTGCCAAGCGGTATTGGTTCCGGTCGTCGCCTATTTCTATGGTATCGGCGCCGGTCGGGAGCAGCGGACGGGTTCCCGGGCCTTTCTCGCCCGGGCCCTCGGACGGCCATCCGGCTTTCGCGACGGCTATCGGCATTTCTTCAGCTTCGCCACCGGCGCGCTCGATATCTTCGCCGCCTGGGCGGGCATCCTGCCGGCCGACACCCTGGAAGCGGCGGACCCCGAGGCGCTCCGGAAGATGATGCAGGACCCGCGCGGCGCGCTGATGGTGGTCTCGCATCTGGGCAATGCCGATCTGGCGCGGGCGCTGCTGGACGATGCGACGCGCCGGCGGCTGACGCTCCTGGTCCATACCCGTCACGCCGCCAACTATAACCGTCTCCTCCAGGAATTCCGGCCCGAGGCCGGGCTCAACACGTTCCAGGTGACCGAGATCGGCCCCGACACCGCCATCGAGCTCAAGGACAGGGTCGAGCGCGGGGAATGGATCGTCATTGCGGGGGACCGGACGCCCGTCCGCGTCCAAGGACATGTGACGGGGGTGCCGTTCATGGGGGCGGAGGCGCCTTTCCCCGAAGGCCCCTGGATTCTGGGCAGCTTGCTCGAATGCCCGATCTATCTCATGTTCTGCCTGCGTCAGGGGCGGCGTTACCGATTGATCATGGAACCCTTTGCCGAGCGGGTCATTCTGCCGAGAGCCGAACGGAAGGCGGCATTGCGCGGCTATGTCGCCCGCTATGCCGGCCGGCTCGAGCATCACGCGCGCGCGGAGCCCTTCCAATGGTTCAACTTCTTCGATTTCTGGGCTCGCTGACATGGCGTCGGTCGAAATCGCCCTCAAGGTGCAGTTCTACGATCTCGATCCGATGCAGATCGTCTGGCACGGCAACTACCCGCGCTATTTCGAGCAGGCGCGCGTCGAGCTGATGGAGAGCATCGGCTACAGCTTTCGCGAGATGGAGGCGTCGGGATATTTCTGGCCGATCGTCGATATGCGGATCAAATATGTACGCCCGTTGCGGTTCGGCCAGCCGATCGCGGTGTCCGCCGCGATCGTCGACTATGAGAACCGGCTGAGGATCGACTACCGCATCCGCGACCGGGACAGCGGCGAGGTGCTCACCAAGGCGACCACGATCCAGGTCGCCGTGCTGGCCGCGACCGGCGAGCTCTGCCTCGAATCTCCGCCGGCCCTGACCGAGCGGCTGAGGGGGCGGTCGTGAGGCGATTCTTTCTGCTGCTGGCGGTTCTCCTGGCGGGGCTTGGCCCGGCGCTGGCCGAAGGCCCCACCGACAAGCGCCTCAGCGAGGGCCAGGTCCTGCGGGGCCAGTTCCTGCAGGAACGCCATCTGCAGGGCTTTGCCAATCCCCTGCGCAGCGAAGGGCGCTTCGTGCTGGCACCGGGCCACGGCTTGATCTGGCAGACCGAGAAGCCGTTCGCCATCACCACGGTGATCACGGCGGCGGGCCTGGCCCAGGAGGTCAATGGCAACCAGACCCTGAAGCTGGAAGCCTCGAAGCTGCCGTTCCTCAACCAGCTCTACGACATGCTGAGCGGAGCCTTGACGGGTGACTGGGCCAAGCTCGAAGCCGGCTTCACCGTGACCCGCAGCGGCGACGATCAGCATTGGCAGGTGGCGCTCAAGCCCCGCAAGGCCGACGATCCCGGCATGCCGTTCCAGGCGCTCGACGTGACCGGCAGCGCTTTCATCGACGAGATCCTTTTGACCAAGCCCGATGGCGATTTCGACAAGCTCGCCTTTCACGACCAGGCGATCTCCGGTCAGCCTTTGAGCGAGGCGGAAGCGGCGGCCTTCGCGACGACGGGTCCCTGATGCGCGCCGCCGCGCTGTTCTGGCTCCTTCTCGTGCTGGCGGCGGCTCTTTATCTGGGCTGGAGGCTCCACGAGGGGCTTCGCTTCCGGACCGATCTCCTCGCTCTGCTGCCGCGCGAGGCGCAGGATGCGGACGCACAGCATGCGAACGACGTCGTGACGGCCGCCCTGTCGCGGCAGGTCATGATCATGGTCGGCGGCCCCGATCGCGACCAGACCCGCGCGGCCGCCACCGCCATTGCCGCGGCGCTGACGCAGCCGAAGCTGATGGAGCTCACCACGGACTCCTTCGGCAAGGACCGGCTGCGCCGGATCGGCGAGCTCTATTTCCCTTACCGACGCGGCCTGCTGTCCGCGCAGGACCGCCAGTCGCTGCTCGAGGGCAAGCCCGAGGCCGTTTCCCTGCGCGCGCTGTCACAGATCTATGGTCTCGTCGGTATGGCGGATGCGAAGCTATTGCAGCGCGATCCCTATCTGCTGCTGCCCGATTTCCTGACCCATCTGCCGGTCCCGCTCTCGCGCTTGTCCCTCGATGACGGCCTGCTCGCCTTGCGGGACGGAGGCGACTATTGGATCCTTCTGGCCGGCCAGATCACCGGCGACCCTTACGCGCTGGCGTTCCAGGCGGCGTTCGGCGACGCGCTCGACGATGCGGTCGCGGCACAGAGGCAGGCCCATGCCGACCTGCAGGTCCTGAGGCTCGGGGCGGTGTTCTTCGCCAAGGCCGGCGCCGAACAGGCCATGGGCGAGACTTCGACGATCGGCCTGGTGTCCGTCCTCGGCACCGTGCTGCTGGTGCTGGCGATCTTCCGCGCGGTACGGCCGCTCGGGCTCACGCTGGTCGCGATCGGCACCGGCGTGCTGGTTTCGCTCTCGGCCTGCCTGCTGCTGTTCGGCGAGCTCCATGTGCTCGCCCTGCTCTTCGGCGTCAGCCTCATCGGCGTCGCCGTCGATTACAGCCTGCAATATCTGAGCGAGATCTTCGCTCTCGAAGGCGGCGCGCCACGCGAGCGGCTGCGCCGCGTCTGGCTCGGCATCACGCTGGCGACGGCGACGGTCGCCATCGGCTATCTCACCATGTTCCTGGCACCCTTTCCGGGCCTGCACCAGATCGCGGCCCTGGCCGCGATCGGACTGGCGGCCTCCTGGGCGACGGTCATGCTGTGGCTGCCAGCGCTCGACCACAGCCGCCGTCCGCGCCATGGCGAGCGGGTTCTCTCGTGGGCGGGAGCGTTCCTCGGCTGGTGGCTGCGACCGCGCTCGCCCTGGTGGGGCTGGGGCGGGGCAGCCCTGCTGCTTCTGATCGCCGTGGGCGGCTGGGTCCGGTTCCATCCCGACGACGATGTCCGCCGCATGCAATCCCTGTCGGGCCCGCTCATGGCCGAGCAGGATCGGATCCAGCAGCTGACGGGCGCCACTGGCGGCACGCAGTTCTTCCTGGTCGAGGCCGCCGATGACGAGAGCGCCTTGCAGACGGAGGAGGCCTTGATCGACCGGCTCGGGCCGCTCCTGGCCGAAGGCGCCTTGGCGGGCTTTCAGGCGCCGGCCCAGTATGTGCCGTCGGCCGCGCGCCAGCGCCAGAACCGCGAACTGGTCCATCGCGAGCTGGACGGGCCGCTCCTGGCTCAGCATCTGGGCCAGCTCGGGTTGGACCAGCTCGAGCCGCCACCTGCCGAGGACGCCGCTTTCCTGACGCTGGATCAGGCCGTGGCCAAGGAGGGAGCGCTGGGATTCCTCGGCTCGCTGCTGCTGACGGGCGGGAAGGGGGCCCTTCACGTGGTGAAGCTCGATGGCGTCGCTCGCCCCGACGCGCTGGCAGGTGCCGCGCAAGGGCTTGCTGGCGTCCGGCTGATCGATCCCGCCGGCGATTTCAGCCAGCTCCTCGCCAAATACCGCCATCGCGCGCTGGGATTGCTGGCCCTGTCGGCCGCCCTGATGACGCCCCTGCTGATCTGGCGCTACGGCTGGAAAACCGCCCCGCGGGTGATCGCACCGCCCCTGCTGGCCGTGCTGCTGGCGCCGGCCTTGCGCGCCTGGTTCGGCGCCAGTTTCACCTTCTTCGACGGCATGGCGCTGGTGCTTGTCTTGTCGGTCGGGGTCGATTATTCGATCTTCCTGGCCGAGACGAGCGCCCAGCGCCAGCGCGTCACGATGCTGGCCGTCGCCATGGCCGCGGCGACGGCGTTGCTCTCCTTCGGGCTGCTGGCGCTCAGCTCCGTTCAAGCCGTCCACGCCTTCGGCACCACCATGCTCATCGGCATCCTGCTGGCCTTCCTGTTCTCGCCGCTCGCGCGGACCGCTCGTCCCCGCCCGGAGCCGTCGCGATGACGCATCTTGCACAGAGGGCGAGGCGGCTTGCGGTCGGAGCGGCGCTGCTGCTGGCGGCCTGCGCCACGCATTCGGCCGAGCCGCCCGCTGGTTCGGTGCGGATCGCGCCCGATCTGCTGTTGGTCATGCCGCATCCGGCCGATCTCGGCCGTTCCTTCGAGGTGGCGCAGCTCGTCACCGCCCATTACGGCGATCAGAGCTACGTGTTCGAGGGCCATATCAGCGCCACGCCCGAGCGCTTCCTGATGATCGGCCTCGACACCACCGGCCGGCGCGCGATGACGATCACCTGGACGAACGCCGGCATCACCTATGACGCCGCGCCCTGGATCCCCTCGCAGCTGCGGCCGGACAACATCCTGGCCGATATGGTCCTGCTCTATTTCCCGGATGCCGTGGTCGGCAGGGCCCTGGCGGAATCCGGCGGGACCGTGGCGAGCACGGCGACGCGGCGCTCGGTCGTCGCGGACGGCAAGGAGATCGTGATCGCGGACTACCAGCCCACCACGCCCGGCGTTCCCTGGTCCGGCCGCCAGCATTACCGCAATCTGGGTTGGGGCTATGATCTCGAGATCCAGACAGCGGAGACGAGCCCATGAGCGCGGATCTCTTCGTCACCGATTGCGGGTTGGTCACGCCGCTCGGTCGCGGCAAGGCCGCCGTGGCGCGGGCGCTCTTTGCCGGCAGCGAGGCCGGATTCGCGGTGCGCGGCGACCTGCTGCCCGGTCGTGCGGTCGAGGTCGGCGCCGTGCGCGAGCCGCTGGCCGCCCTGCCGGACGAATTGTCGGCCTATGACAGCCGCAACAACCGTCTGATGCGGGCGGCCTTGGCCGAGATCGCGCCGGCGATCGAGGAGGCCACCGCACGCTACGGCCGCGACCGGATCGCCGTCGTGCTGGGAACCAGCACGTCCGGGATCGGCGATGGCGAGGAAGCCTTCTTCGCCTACCGGCGCGACGGGCGCTGGCCACAGCGGTTCGATTACCGCATGCAGGAAACCGGCAGCCTCGCAGACTTCGCGGCGCGCTCGCTGGGGCTGACAGGTCCCGCCTACACGGTGGCGACGGCCTGCTCCTCGAGCGCGAAGGTCTTCGCGTCGGCGCGGCGCCTGATCCGCGCCGGGCTGGCCGACGCTGCCGTCGTGGGCGGGGCCGACACGCTCTGCCGGATGACGCTCAACGGCTTCGGTTCGCTGGAGGCCCTGTCGAAGAGCCGCTGCAATCCCTTCAGCCTGAACCGCGACGGCATCACCATCGGCGAGGGCGCGGCGGCCTTTCTGCTGCAGCCGATCCCGGGGCCGATCCGTTTCCTGGGCGTGGGCGAAACTTCGGACGCGCATCATGCGACGGCGCCCGATCCGGAGGGGGAGGGCGCTGCGATGGCCATCCGCCTGGCCCTGGAGGATGCGGGCCTGGCCGCGTCGGAGATCGGCTATGTCAATCTCCATGGCACGGCCACGCCGCTCAACGATGCCATGGAGGCGAAGGCGATCGCCGGGCTGTTCGGCGGATCCGTGCCCTGCAGCTCCACCAAGGCGATGACGGGCCATATGCTGGGCGCCGCCGGCGGCTGCGAGGCCGCGTTCCTCTGGCTGACGCTCAACCCCGATACCAACCCGGAGAGCCTGCTGCCGCCGCATCTCTGGGACGGCGCGCAGGACCCGGCCCTGCCGGCGCTCAATCTCTCCGCCATGGGGACGAGGTTCTCGCGCGCGGGCGTGACCGCCATGCTGAGCAATTCCTTCGGCTTCGGCGGCAGCAACCTGGCGCTGATCCTCGGAAGGGCATGATGCGCCCGTGCCCCCATCCGGTCGACGAGCTCCTGCCGCACAAGCCGCCGATGGTGCTGATCGACAAGGTGCAAGGGTGGGAGGAGGGCCGGCTCGAAGCGCTCGTCTCCATCCGTCCGGGAATCCCGTTCTTCGATTCCGACAGGGGCGTGCCGTCCTATGTGGGCATCGAATATATGGCCCAGGCCTGCGGTGCCTATGCCGGACTGGAAGCGGTCGCGGCCGGCGAGCCGGTGCGGATCGGGCTGCTGCTCGGCACCCGGCGCTATGCCGCGAGTGTGGGCTGGTTTGAGCCGGGCCGGGATCTTCTGATAAAGATCCAGGAACTCTTCCGTGACGGCATGCTCGGCATGTTCGATTGCCGCGTCGAATGCGAAGGCCGCGAGCTGGCCTCGGCGCAATTGAGCGTCTATCTGCTGCAGCCGGGCGCGGCGCTGCCGGGAATGTCGGAAGACGGGATGGGAGCCGCAGGATGAGCCGTACGATCCTCGTGACCGGTGCCAGCAAGGGCATCGGCCGCGCCATCGCGATCCGCCTGGCCCAGGACGGATTTCACATCGTCGTCCATTACGGCAAGGACCGGGCCGGCGCCGAGGAGACACTGGCCGCCATCCAGGCCGCGAATTCGCAGGGGCGGTTGCTGAGCTGCGATGTCGCCGACCGCGCGCAATGCCGGGAGCGGCTGGAAACCGATCTCGATCAGCACGGCCCCTATTACGGCGCCGTCCTCAATGCCGGCATCACCCGCGACGGCGCCTTCCCGGCTTTGAGCGAGACGGACTGGGACCAGGTCCTGACCACCAATCTCGACGGCTTCTTCAACATCCTGCACCCGCTGGTGATGCCCATGGTCTCGGCGCGCAAGGGCGGGCGCATCGTGGCGCTTTCCTCCGTCTCCGGCCTGATCGGCAATCGCGGCCAGGTCAATTACGCGGCCGCCAAGGCCGGCATCGTCGGCGCCGTCAAGTCGCTGGCGATCGAACTCGCCAAGCGCGCCATCACCGTCAATTGCGTGGCGCCCGGCCTGATCGAGACGGCGATGACCGAGGACCTGCCGACCGAGGAGATCCTCAAGGTCGTGCCGCTGCGGCGCATGGGCCGCCCCGAGGAAGTCGCCGCGGCCGTGGCCTTCCTCTGCTCGGACGAGGCCGCCTACATCACGCGCCAGGTCATCTCGGTCAATGGAGGCATGATCTGATGGGCCGGCGCGTCGTCGTGACCGGCATGGGCGGCGTGACGGCGCTGGGCGAAGACTGGCCCATCATCCGCGCTGCCTTCGCCGCCGGCCGTACCGGCGTGCGCTTCATGGAGGAATGGAACCGCTTTACCGGGGTCAATACGCGCCTCGCGGCGCCGATCCTGGATTTCTCGGTCGAGGACCGCTATCCGCGCAAGAAGACGCGGACCATGGGCCGCGTTTCGCAGCTCGCGGTCTATGCGACCGAGCGGGCCCTGGCGGATGCGGGGCTGCTGGGCGACCCGCGGGTGAAGTCGATCCGAACCGGCATCGCCTACGGCTCCTCCTTCGGCAGCCCCGATGCGGTGCTGGGCTTCTACGAGCTGAAGAAGGCCGGCGTGTCGCGCCATCTCAACGCGACCAGCTATATCCAGATGATGGCGCACACGGCGGCGGTGAATATCGGCACCTTCTTCGGGCTGACGGGCCGTTTCATCCCCACCTCGAGCGCCTGCACCTCGGGCAGCCAGGGCATCGGCTATGCCTATGAATCGATCCGCTGGGGCCGGGCCGACATCATGATCGGCGGCGGCGCCGAGGAGCTCGACATCACCGATGCCGCGGTCTTCGACACGCTCTACGCGACCAGCACGCGCAATGGCGAGCCGCAGCGGACGCCGCGGCCCTATGACCGCGACCGGGACGGGTTGGTGATCGGGGAGGGAGCGGCGAGCTTCGTGCTCGAGGAGTACGAGCAGGCACGAGCGCGCGGCGCCCGCATCCATGCCGAGATCGTCGGCTTCGGCTGCAATTCGGACGGCAACCATGTCACGCAGCCGCAGGCCGAGACCATGCAGGGTGCGATGCGCCTGGCGCTCGAGGATGCGGGGCTCGCCCCCGACGCGATCGGCATCGTCAACGGCCATGGCACGGCGACCGAGTGGGGCGACATCGCCGAGACGACGGCGACCCAGGGCGTGTTCGGCTCGCGGGTCCCGATCCATTCGCTCAAGGGCCATTTCGGCCATTCGCTCGGCGCCTGCGGCGCGATCGAGGCCTGGCTCGGCATCGAGATGATGCGCGACGGCTGGTTCGTGCCGACCGCCAATCTCGAGCAGCCGGACGAGCGCTGTGCCGCGCTCGATTACGTGATGAAGGAACCCCGCGCGCTCGCCGTCGAGCATTTCATGTCGACGAACTTCGCCTTCGGCGGCATCAACACGGCGCTGATCGTCAAGCGGGTGTGAGGGATTGAAGACCCTCCCCCTACCCCCTCCCGCAAGGGGAGGGGGCTTGATGTTTCAGTTTCTCGCCCCCTCCCCTTGCGGGAGGGGGTAGGGGGAGGGGTGCCGTTGCACGGTGTATGATGCGGCATACGCCGTAGGGCAGCTCAGTTCGCCCGCGTCGTGCCGTTGGCGGCGCTGAGCACCGCCTTGACCGAGGCGGTGGCGATGTCGCCGTCG
This sequence comes from Hypericibacter adhaerens, assembly GCF_008728835.1. GTDB lineage: Bacteria > Pseudomonadota > Alphaproteobacteria > Dongiales > Dongiaceae > Hypericibacter > Hypericibacter adhaerens. Next base: position 3,324,284 of record NZ_CP042582.1, on the reverse strand, counting down.
ATGCCGACGCCGAAGATGGTCCGGCCGTTGGCGGCGCGGCATTCGACATAGGCGGCGGCCTGCGAGCGGGCGCCCTTGGTGAGGGCATGCTCGTGATAATCCATGACGTCGAGCTCGATGCCCCAGCCGGCCTTGAGCGCGTCGAGCACGCTCGAGATCAGGCCGTTCCCCTTGCCCGCGACCGATTGCTCCTTGCCGCCATAGGCGATGCGGCCGGTGAAGCGGTGCTCATGGCTGTCGCGCCGCGTCGCGCTGCTGGAATAATCGAGCAGCTCGAAGGGCTGCGGGCCTTCGAGACAATAGGTGTCCCGGAACGCGGTCCAGATGTCGCCCGCGCTGAGCTCCCGGCTGGTCTTGTCGGCGATGCCCTGGACCACGCGGCTGAATTCGATCTGGAGCCGGCGCGGCAGCTGGAGCCCCTTGTCCTGCTCGAGGATCCAGGCGACGCCGCCCTTGCCGGACTGGCTGTTGACGCGGATCACCGCTTCGTAGGAGCAGCCGACATCGGCCGGATCGATCGGCAGGTAGGGCACCTCCCAGATCCCGTCATTGCGCTGCTCCTGCGCGGCGAAGCCCTTCTTGATCGCATCCTGATGGGATCCCGAGAAGGCGGTGAAGACCAGCTCGCCGGCGTAAGGGTGACGCGGATGGACTTCGATCTGGTTGCAATGTTCGACCGTCTGCACGACCTCGCGCATGTCGGAGAAATCGAGCTTGGGATCGATGCCCTGGGTGTAGAGATTGAGCGCCAGGGTCACCAAGTCGACGTTGCCCGTGCGCTCGCCATTGCCGAAGAGGCAGCCTTCGACCCGGTCGGCGCCCGCCATGACCGCGAGCTCGGCCGCGGCCACGCCGGTGCCGCGGTCGTTGTGCGGATGCACGCTGACGATCACGCTGTCGCGCCGCGAGAGCCGGCGGCAGAACCACTCGATCTGATCGGCATAGGTGTTGGGCGTCGACATCTCGACCGTGGCCGGCAGGTTGAGGATCGCCGGATGGTCGGGCGTCGGCTGCCAGACATCGAGCACCGCCTCGCAGACCTCGACCGCGAAGTCGAGCTCCGTTCCGGTGAAGGTCTCGGGGCTGTATTCGAAGCTCCAGTCGGTCTCGGGCTGCTTGCGGCTCTCGGCCAGGATGGTCTTGGCGCCGCTGACGGCGAGCTTGATCACGTCGGCCTTCTCCATGCCGAACACCACGCGGCGGAAGACCGGCGAGGTGGCGTTGTAGAGATGGACGATCGCCTGCTTGGCGCCGCGCAGGGATTCGAAGCTGCGCTTGATCAGGTCCTCGCGCGACTGCGTCAGCACCTGGATGATGACGTCGTCGGGGATCGCCTTCTGCTCGATCAGGCTGCGGACGAAATCGAAATCGGTCTGCGACGCCGAGGGGAAGGCGACCTCGATCTCCTTGAAGCCCGCCTTGACCAGGAGATCGAAGAAGCGGCGCTTCTTCTGCCCGTCCATGGGATCGATCAGCGACTGGTTGCCGTCGCGCAAGTCGGTCGAGAGCCACCGCGGCGGCTGGGTGATGCGCTTCGAAGGCCAGGTCCGATCGGGCAGATCGACGCTGGCGAAAGGTCGGTATTTGGTCTCGGGATTCTTGATCATGGCTGCGAACTCCGCTCGCGAAAGGATGTATTCGTCGAAAAGGGCGAATACGGCACGCGTTACGGCCGCCGGGCTGCCGTCAGTCCCGACGACCGCGGCGAAGTCGCAGCAGGAGTTCGCCCCGGGCGACAACGTCCGGGCGAGAGATCAACGCGGGGGAGGGAGAAAAGGCGGATCCTGGATCCGTGACCATGACAGCACCGGCAGCAAGACAACCCGAAACGACGACGTCCCGACCCCTCTCAGGAGGCCGGGTTCAGAAGTCGCAGAAGGGTTGCCGCGCGGTGGGTCATGGCCGGAAAGATGGCGACCGGCCGGGGCCCTGTCAACCAAAGCCTTGGAATCGGCCCGTTTTATGCTCCAGGCCGGCGCCTCAGCCCCCTTTCTCCGGCCGGGACTTATGTGTTTGTATGGAAACGGTTTCTGCCGGGCTTCGCGGACGCTGATCGGGGCCCGGCGACGAGCCCTGCTGCGTGTTGTCGCTCGATCCCAGGGGGAAGCCGGAGCCATCCGGTTCGTTCGCATGTCGCCAGAAAGCCTGATCCCGTCGCCGGCCGAAGCCCGCCAGCTCCTTCCGGTCGAGGCCTATATCTCCGCCGACTGGTTCCAGCGCGAGCAACGCGAGCTCTTCAGCCGGTCCTGGGTCTTCGCGGGCATGACCGAGGATTTCGCGAAGGCCGGCGACTATCGCTGCCAGCGCCTGGGCGGCAACGCGCTGATCGTGTTGCGCGACGACAAGGGCGCGATCCGGGCCTTCCACAATGTCTGCCGCCATCGCGGCGCCCGTCTGCTCGAGGAGGGGCAGGGCAATCTCGGCGGCACCATCGTCTGCTTCTATCACCGCTGGACCTACGACCTGTCGGGCGCGCTCAGCGCCATCGCCTTCGAGCGCAGCCAGTTCCCCGAAGTCGACAAGAGCTGCCTGGGCCTGAAGCCGGCCCGGGTCGGCATCTGGAAGAATCTCGTCTTCGTGAATCCGGATCCGGAGGCCGAGCCGTTCGAGCGCTGGCTCGCCGATGTGCCGCGCCGGCACGACAGCGACCTGCACGATCCGGCTCAGACCGGCACGCACGATCCCGAGCGCCTGATCGAGGTCTCCGACATCAGCTATCGGATCAAGGCCAACTGGAAGATCGTCACCGAGAACTTCATCGACGGCTATCACCTGCCGCTGCTGCACCGCATCTCGCTGGCGGACGGCGATTTCACGCGGCAGCGCTGGGAGCCGGCCGGCCGCCATGTCGCGTTCTACCGGCCTTTGAAGCCGGGCATCAGTCACGACCGGGGGCCGGTGCCGCCCGTCGAGGGCGTGCCGGGGACCTATGGCGCCGCCTATTACTGGCTCTTCCCGAACGTCGCCTTGTTCGAGACGGCGACGAGCTGGAGCACCTTCCATGTCGTGCCGGTCGGCCCCGCGGAATCGATCGTTCATAGCCGTATGCGGGTGATGCCCGAGGCGCTCGACCGGGCCGGCTCCGACATGGCCGAGATCACGGACCTGCCGCCCTATGTCATCCGCGCCAAGGGCCGGATTCCCGAGGAGCCGATCGATCTCGCCGGCACCCACCCGCTGAAATCCGACCTGGTGATGCTGGAGGACATCTATGCCTGCGAAGCGGTGCAGGAGGGGCTGGAATCCGGGGTGGCCGAGATCGGCCCGCTCTCCCGCTGGGAGGCGCCGATGACCTTCTTCCAACGCCAGCTGCTCGATTTCCTCCCGGTGCCCTGAGGGTGGGCCTCCGGCTCGCAGCCCTGATCCTCCTGGCTTTCCTGGCCTTGGGCGGGGCGGCCGCGCCGGCCTTTGCGGAAGAGACATCCATTCCCTACGGGACGCGCTTTGCCGGGGTCGAGAGCAGCAAGCTCAAGGACCTGCTGAAGCAGGTCTCGCAGCTGGTGGCGTTCGAGGACGGGCCGACCGACAGCGAGGCGGCCTTGCGCCGGCGCGCCAATGCCGACATGGACCGTCTCCGCGCCGTCATGAACTCGGCCGGCTATTACGACGCGGTCGTGACCTACGAGATCGACAAGACCGCGACGCCCTGGCGCGTGCTGGTGAATGTCGAGGCCGGCGAGCCCTATCGGCTGCGCGAGGTGAAGATCGAGCCCGCGGAAGGGACCGAGCTTCCGGCCGGCGTCGATTTCGCGCCCGCGAGCCTCGGCCTGGAGATCGGCGCCCGGGCCGAAGCCTCGATGATCCTCGATGCGGAGACGCGCCTCGTCCTGCGCTGCACCGAGAACGGCTATCCGCTCGCGAAGAGCACCGGCCGCGAGACGGTGATCGACAAGGCCGACCACAGCATGCATGTGACCTACAAGCTCGATCCGGGTCCGCCGGCCGCCTTCGGCGCGACCGAGATCAACGGCCTCCAGACCGTCGACCGGGCCTATGTCGAGCGCCGCATCGCCTGGGCGGAAGGCGATCTCTATGACAGCCGCAAGCTGCAGGCCACGCAGAAGGCGCTCATCGACAGCAATCTCTTCGGCACGGTGCGGGTGACGCCGGCCGAGAGCGTCGGCGAGGATGGCCGCATCGCCATGAAGATCGATCTCGGCGAGCGCCGCCAGCGCACGATCGGCGGCGGCGTCTATTACGATTCGAGCCTCGGACCCGGCGCCCGCGCCTTCTGGGAGCATCGCAACCTCTTCGGCGAGGGCGAGAGCCTCCATATCGAGGGGCGGATCGGGACGGAGCAGCTGGGGGGGCTGGCCGAGTTCGTGCGGCCGGATTTCCTGATGCGCGATCTCGATCTGCGCTCGCAGATCGCGCTCACCGAGGAGCAGTCGGATGCCTATGACAGCCGGCGCGCCACGGCCTTCACCGGCCTGATCTACCATTTCGATTCGATCCTCACCGGCGGCGCCGGCATGGAATACCAGCAGGCGCATGTGCGCGACGACCGGGGCCCCGAGGACTATACGGTGCTGGACTGGCCGATCTTCATCCGGCGCGACGATACGGACGACCTGCTCAACCCGACCGAAGGCACCCGGCTGGGACTCACGGTCACGCCCTATCACTCGATCGACGGCACGGGCCTCGATTTCCTCGGCCTGCGCGGCACCGCCAGCGGCTATCAGAAGCTGGGCGACAGCGACCGTTTCGTGCTCGCCGGTTTCGCCAATGTCGGCTCCCTCGACGGGGTCTCGCTCGGCGAATTGCCCCGCGATCTGCGGCTCTATGCCGGCGGCGGCGGTTCGGTGCGCGGTTATGGTTACCAGCAGGCGGGACCGCTGGATTCACGCAACAATCCGCGCGGCGGCATCTCGTCGCTGGAGACGGGGATCGAGCTCAGGACCAAGATCACGGATACCATCGGTTTCGTGACCTTTTTCGAAGGCGGCAGCGTGTTCGACACCAGCTATCCGGACCCCAGCGAGGGGCTTTTCTGGGGCACCGGTGTGGGCGTACGCTATTACAGCCCGATCGGCCCGCTGCGTTTCGACATCGCCTTCCCGCTCGACAAGCGCAAGAGCGACGACCCGTTCCAGTTCTATATCAGCCTTGGGCAGGCTTTCTGACCGCAAGACTCCATGAAGCGCACGCTGCGTCGCATCCTGATCGGTCTGGGCGCCGTCTTCGCGGTCCTCGTCGTCGCGCTGGCGGGCGGATTCCTGTTCCTGCAGAGCGACGCCGGCAAACAGTGGCTTGCCGGCAGGCTGGCGCAGGTCCTGTCCTCACCAGACAGCACGGTCGCGATCGAGGGCCTCGCCGGCTCCGTGCCCTTCGATCTGACCGTCGACCGGATCACCGTCAGCGACCGGACCGGCCCCTGGCTCGAGATCGACCGGGCACAGATCGCGATCGACGGCTCGGCCCTCTGGCATCGGGAGCTGGCGATCCGTGCTCTGACCGTGGCGCGCGTCGCGGTCTCGCGCATGCCGGAAACGGCCAGCGAGCCGCAGAAGCCGAGCGCCGGCATCGATCTGTCGCTGCCGAAGCTGCCGGTGGCTCTCACGATCGACAAACTTGCGATCGACCAGCTTGCTCTTGCCGAGCCGGTCCTGGGCGAGCCCGCGGCGCTGACCTTCTCGGGCCAGGCGGCACTGGGGGGCGAGACCGCCAACCTTCATCTCGACCTGGCGCGGACCGACGGCACGCCGGGTCAGGCACGCCTGGCCATGACCGTGTCGGGCAACCCGGCCATCCTCGATCTCAAGCTCGATGCGAGCGAACCCACCGGCCAGCTCATGGCGCGCCTCCTCAACCGAGCGGAGCCGCAACCGCTGACAGTGGCGCTGGCCGGTACGGGTCCGCTCTCCTCCTGGCAGGGAAAGCTCACCGGCAGCGTCGGCAAGCTGGCCTCGATCGAGAGCGACCTCGGCCTGACCCAAGGGCAGGGCCTGCGTCTCACGCTCGATGGGAGTGCCACGCAGCAGGACCTGGCGCCGGCCTCGATGCAGCCTTTGCTGGGCGAGCGCCTCCGTTTCGCCGCGCGGGCGGCCCTCGATGGCGATGTCGTCACGCTCGAAAGCCTGTCGGTGACGGGCGTGGCCTTCGATCTCGCCGCTTCCGCCCGGCTGAACAATGCGACGCAGGACCTGGCCGGCACCGCCAAGGTGACCTTGCCCGACCTCAAGGCCGCGGAGGGCTTGCTGGGATCTGCGCTGGCGGGGAACGGGCAGCTCGACCTCACGGTTGAAGGCAGCACGACGAAGCCCATCCTCCACGCCGTCCTGACCGGCGACCGGCTCGACGCCGAGGGGTTCGGGATCGCGCATCTCGACGCCGCGATGGCATTGACGCCCGATGGAGCGATCGACCGGGAAGAGACTGGTTGGCAGATCGACGGCCAGGGCCGGCTGACGGGCCTGACCCAGGAGGGCGCGCCCTTGCCCGCGGGGCTGGGCGACAGCGTCGACTGGTCGCTCGCGGGCAAGGTGACGCCCGCCTCTCAGAGCCTCGTCCTCGACCACGCGAGCGCCAAGGGCGCGGGGCTCGATTTGACGGCGCAGGGTCGGTTCGCGCCCGACGGCGCCAATGGCGGGTTCTCGCTCGATGTCGCGGAAATCGCGGCCTTTGGCGCGCTGGTGAAGCTGCCGCGCCTGCATGGCCATGTTTCGCTCGGCGGCGAGGTGGCGACCGGCACCGATGGAAAGGTCACCGCGACGCTCAAGGGGAGCACCGAGAATTTCGGTATCGGCATCCAGGCCGTGGACGTCGTTCTCGGGCCCTCGGTGGCGATCGACGCGGTTGCGACGCGTGAGCCCGACGGCCGGATCGCGATCTCCAATCTCAATGTCGCGGCGGCGGCGGCGACCCTCACCGGCAACGCGGAATATGCGGTCGCGAGCGATGCGCTGAGCGGCCGGATCGTCGCCCGCATGCCGAGGCTCGAGCCCCTGGCGCCGGCCATCCGCGTCGCGATCCGTGGCGACGCCACCGTGACCGGCGATCTCGGCGGCAGCCTGGCCCATCCTTCCCTGCAGGCCCTGATCGAGGGCCGCGACATGGCGATCGAGAATGTGCCGATCAAGAGGCTGACGGCGCAGATCTCGGTCGCCGATATCAACGATCTTTCCGGCACGATCTCGGCCGTGTTCGACCTCGCCGGCATGCCGGCCAAGCTCGATACCGGCTATGCGCTGCCGCCCGACGACATTCTTTCCCTCCGCAAGCTGGCATTGAGCGCCGGCGGCGGCCGGCTTACCGGCGACGTCGATTACGACACCGATCGTGACCTGGCGACGGGCAAGCTCGCCGGCACCTTTCCCGATCTGCAGCCCTTTTCCTCCGTCGCGGGCATCACGCTCGCCGGCAGCGCCACCACCAGCGTCAACCTGATCCCCAAAGACGGCCAGATCGCCGAGTTCAATCTCACCGGCAGCGACGTCAAGATCGGCACGGCCGAAGACACCATCCTGCTCTCCCAGCTCAAGCTCCAGGGCAGGGCGCGCAACCTGATGAACGATCCTGCCGGCACGGTGGCGTTCGATGCGGCCGGAGTCGGTGGCGGCAACCTGCGCTTCAGCCGGGTCCATGCCGATGCCGACATCCACTCCGACAGCGCGATCGATTTCGATGGCCAGGCCGGGGGCGAGATGCTGCTCGGGGAGGAGGGCGATCAGCAGCGCCGCCTGCCCTTGACCCTCGATCTCGCCGGCGGCTGGTCGAAAGGCAAGGACAGCCAGTCGATCCTGCTGTCGCGCTTTTCCGGCAAGCTCGACCAGGACGAGGCGAAGCTGCTCCAGCCGGCGACCCTGGCGCTGGGCGCGGTCGAGACTCGGGTGATCGGTCTCGATCTCGACCTGGCGGGCGGCCATGTCACCGGCGATGCGGCGATGGGCAAGGATCGCCTCATGCTCAAGCTCGACGCCCAGAAACTGCCGCTCGAGGTCGCTGGACGGTTTCTCGAACGCCCCATGGCCGGCACGCTCGATCTGGCGGCCGATCTTTCCGGCTCGCTCGCGGCACCGGCCGGCAAGGTGACGATCGCCGGCCGCGACCTCAAGATCACGGATCCGGAGGCTTCCAGCATTCCGCCCCTGGATTTCGATCTGTCGTTGGCGCCAGGCGCGGGCCAACTGGCGCTCGAGGGCCAGGCCTCGATGCCCGATGCCAAGCTCCTGACGCTGACCGGGCAGGTGCCGCTGGATCTGACCGCTTCGGGTGCGGAGATCATTCCCTCGCAACGGCCGTTGTCCATCAAGCTCGACGGCGAAGGGCGCCTCGAGGGGTTTGTGGAGCTTCTGGCCCTGGGCGAGGACCGGCTCTCGGGCCAGTACAAGGTCGCCCTCACGGTCACGGGCACGCGCGCGGCTCCCGAGGCCGGCGGGCAGCTCTCGGTCAGCGGAGGCCGCTATCTCAACCAGGACTATGGCACCGAGCTCAGGAACATCGAGGCGACGCTCCAAGGGGACCAGGCGCGTCTCAATCTGACCCGGTTCTCGGCCCAGGATGCGCAAGGCGGCAACCTCTCGGCCACGGGCGGCATCGATCTCGCGGCCCGGCCGGCTCCCCTGCTCGATTTCAAGGCGCATCTGGCAAGCCTGCGCGTGGCCAACAGCGACACGGCGCGCGTGACCGCCGATGGCGATGTCGGGGTCGAGGGCAGCCTGGCCGAGCCGAAACTCACGGCCAATCTCACGATCCCGCGCGCCGAGTTCCGCATTCCCGACAGGCTGCCGCCCAACGTCCGCACACTCGATGTCGTGGTGATCGACAGCCGGGATCCGCATTCGACGGCGCAACGGCTCGCCGAGGCACGCCGCCAGGCGGCCCAGCGCAAGCCGGGACCGCGGGTGGCGCTCGACCTGACCGTGACAGTGCCCGGCCAGACTTTCGTGCGCGGCCATGGCCTCGACAGCGAATGGCGCGGCCGGATCAAGCTCACCGGCGACAGCGATCGTCCCGAGATCGGCGGGAAGCTGCAGACCGTGCGCGGCACGATCGATCTTCTCGGCAAGAGTTTCACGATCCGGCGCGGCGTCATCACCTTTCCCTCCGGCCGGATCGACGAGCCGCGCATGGAAGTGCTGGCCGAATACAGGGCGAGCGACATCGTCGCCCAGGCGAACCTGACCGGCAGCCCGACCTCGCCGAACCTGACGTTGAGCTCGACCCCGCAATTGCCGCAGGACGAGGTTCTGTCGCGGGTGCTGTTCGGGCGCGAGACCAGCCAGATCACGCCGGCCCAGGGCGCGCAACTGGCCCTGGCCGCCAACAATCTCGCCAATGGCGGACCCGGCATCCTCGACCGGCTGCGCGACACGATCGGGCTCGACCGGCTCGATATCGGCGCGGCCTCGACCAACCCGAACGCGCCGATCTCGAGCGATCCCAACCGGCCTGCGACCAAGACCGAGGATACGGGCCCCACGGTGAGCGGCGGCAAGTATGTGGCCCCCGGCGTCTTCGTCGGCGTGGAGCAGGGCACCTCGGCGGATACCAGCCGCGCCAAGGTCGAGGTCGATATCCTGCGCGGCCTCACCGGCTATAGCAGCGTCGGACGCTCGAGCCAGATCGGGCTCGATTGGCGGCTGGACTATTAGACGACGCACCCCAACATGAGCCATTGATTCGGGTCACGGGGCTTTGACGTGGGTCACCGCTTTCGCGGGGATGACGGCAGGGGTGGCGTGACAAAGCGAGACCGCTATGTGCCAAGAGTCCAAAACCGAAATCCGCCGCCGCACCGACGAAGCCGGCGGTTTCGTCGAGGAGACCGAGATGGTCGACGGCCAGCCGCATGGCACGCGGCGGATCTGGTCGAAGACGGGGATTCAGATCGGCATGGCGGAGTTCAGCCGCGGGAAGCTCCACGGCCGCTGTCTGGTCTGGTTCGACGACGGGCGGCTTTATATCGAGAGCAGCTATTTCGAGGGCCGGCTCGACGGCGAGTACCGCAGCTTCTGGCCGAACGGGAAGCCGCGCGAAGCCGGCCGGTACAAGGACGGGGCCAGGATCGGCACCTATCAGTGGTTCGATGAAACCGGCAAGCTGATCACCGAAGATTCCGACGGGAGTCCCGGCTCAGGCCCCCGCGTCTCCTGACAGCACGATGGCAGCAGCCCCGGCGCAAGATCGCTCCGTTCGATTCACAGGCGAGAGGCTCGACCGATGGAAGACGGCTTTGAAACCAGATCGGTGCGCATGGAGCGCCGGTTGCTCATGACCGTGCAGGCGCCGGTCGAGGACGTGGACCGCATCATGGGGCAGGTCGTGAAGCACGCGCCCCTCGCCATGGGGAAATATGACAGCAACGCCTTTCAATCGAGCGCCGGCATCGAGCGCTATCGTCCTTTGGAGGGAGCGGCTGCGGGACCGGAGACCGAGGTCCGCAAGCGGCCCGGTGTCGTCGAGCTCTCGTTCGAGCTGCCCGAAGACCCGGCGCTGCTCGACCGGGTGATCGAGGCGATCTTCGAGACGCACAGCTACCAGGAGCCCGTGATCCGGATTCACCCGATCCTCACCGGTCGCTCCAAAGGCCTCGACGACAGCGCCAACCCGAACCGCTGGTGGAACACGACCGGCGACTGGAAGAAGCAGGCGGCTTCGGGTCAATGAAAACGGCGCCCGTTGGGGCGCCGTTCTGCATCGAAGCCACGAAACCGACCGAGCCCGCCTCATCCGCCCGCCAGCTTCGGCAGCAGCACCACCTCGGCACCAGGGCGGATCGGCTGGAACCAGTTGTTGGTGTAGATCAGGCCGTCGATGGAGACCGACACGCCGCGCTCGATCTGCGGCTTGAGCTCGGGATAGGCCTCGCCCAGGCGGGTCAGAAGCTGCTTGAGATCCGCAGCCTCGACCTCGACCTGGGATTTGCCCTGGGCCGCCCGCTTGAGCGACCCCCAAAGCACGACCTGGACCATCAATGCCCCTTGCGGGCGCCTTCTTCGATCGCCTTGAGCACCTTCGGCGGCGACATCGGCAGCTGGGTGAGGCGCACGCCGGCCGCAGCCGACACCGCGTTGGCGATCGCGGCGAGCGGCGGGACGATCGATGTCTCGCCGACGCCGCGCACGCCGTAGGGGTGGCCCTTGTTCGGGATCTCGATGATCTTGGTGTCGATCATCGGCAGATCCGAGGCGACCGGGATGCGGTAATCGAGGAAGCCCGCATTCTGCAGCCGTCCATCCTTGCCGTAGATATATTCCTCGTTGAGCGCCCAGCCGATGCCCTGCACGGCGCCGCCCTGGAACTGCCCTTCGACATAGCTCGGATGGACCGCCTTGCCGGCATCCTGCAGCACCGTGTAGCGGGTGATCGTGGTGCGGCCGGTTTCCTTGTCGACCTCGGCATCGACGATATGGGTGGCGAAGCTGACGCCCGCGCCCTCGGCGTTGTATTCGGTGTGACCCGCGATCGGGCCGCCGGTATTGCCCGAGCTCTTGGCGATGTCGGCGAGCGAGAGCGGCTCGAAGCTGCCGGCATTGGCGCCCGAGGGACGGGCATAGCCCTTCTCCCAGACCACCGCATCCTCGGGGATGCCCCAGATCTGTGCGGCCCGCCCGCAGAGCTTCTTGATCGCATCGCGCGCGGCGAAGATCGTGGCCATGCCGGTGGCGAAGGTGGTGCGGCTGCCGTCGGTCACGTCGTTATAGCCGAGCGAGGAGGTGTCGGCGACGATGGCGCGGACCGATTCATAGGGAATGCCCAGCTCCTCGGCGGCCATCAGGCTCATCGAGGCGCGCGAGCCGCCGATGTCGGGCGTGCCCACCGCCAGCGTGCAGGTGCCGTCCACATTGATGTTGAGCGACACGCAGGTCTGGCCGCCGAAATTGAACCAGAAGCCGCAGGCCATGCTGCGGGCCTGGCCCGGCTTCACCGGCGCCTTCCAGTGCGGATGCTTCTTGGCCTCCTCCAGCGTGGTGATGAGGCCGATCTCGCCATAGGTCGGCCCGTAGGAGGATTTGGTGCCCGGCTTGGCCGCGTTCTTGATGCGGAAGTCGATCGCGTCCATGCCGAGCTTCTTGGCCAGTTCGTCGATCACGCTCTCGACCGCGAAGGCCGAGATCGGGGCGCCCGGGGCGCGGTAGGCCGCCTGCTTGGGCCGGTTGCAGACCACGTCATAGCCGACCGCCCGCACGTTCTCGAGGTCGTAGCAGGCGAAGGCCGACATGGCGCCGAACTCGACCGGCGAGCCGGCATAGGCGCCGCCCTGGTAGCGGAACTCGCCGTCGGCCGCGGTGATGCGCCCGTCCTTGGTGACGCCGATCTTGACGCGCATGGAGGCGCTCGATGTCGGGCCGGTGGCCCGGAACACCTCGTCGCGGCTCATGACGATCTTGACGGGGCGGTTGGCCTTGCGCGAGAGCGCGAGCGCCACCGGCTCGATGAAGACCGTGGTCTTGCCGCCGAAGCCGCCGCCGATCTCCGAGGCGGTGACGCGCAGCTTCGAGATGTCGATGCCGAGCAGGCCGGCGCAGACCGCGCGCACCATGAAATGGCCCTGGGTGCAGACCCACAGCTCGGCGACGCCGTCGGGGCTGAGCGTCGCGAGGCAGGCGTGGGGCTCGATATAGCCCTGGTGCGTTGCCTCGGTCTTGAACTCGCGCTCGACGACGATATCGGCCTTCTTGAAGCCCTTCTCGACATCGCCATGGCCGAACTCGTGCCGGCGCGTGACGTTCGAGGGCTTGGTCGGCGCCGGCTCGACGCCGGCCGTGATCATGCCGTCATGGAGCAGGGGGGCTCCCGGCTTCATCGCCTCGTCGACGTCGGTGACGTGCGGCAGGATCTCGTAATCGACCTCGATCAGCGACAGCGCCTTGCGGGCGACGGCGGCGCTGACGGCGGCCACGGCCGCGACGGCATGGCCGTCATAGAGCGCCTTCTTGCCGGCCATCACATTGTCGAGGATGTCGGCCAGATCGCCGTCCTGCGCCTTGAAGTCGGCGCGGGTGACGACCGCCTTCACGCCCTCGAGGGCCTGGGCCTTCGAGATGTCGATCTTGCGGATGCGCGCGTGGGCGTGCGGGCTGCGCAGGATGCGGCCCACCAGCATGCCCGGCGCCCACATGTCGGCGCCGAAGCGGGCACGGCCCGTGACCTTGTCGATGCCGTCGGGGCGAAGCGGGCGCGTGCCGACGACGCGGAAGGAAGTCGGGATGGGGGTCTTGGTGTCGAGGGGCATGGTTCAACCCTTTCGCATTTCGGCGGCGGCATCCTGGACCGCGCGCACGATCTTGTCGTAACCGGTGCACCGACAGAGATTGCCGGCGAGCCAGTAGCGGATCTCGGTCTCCGAGGGGTCCGGGTTCTTGTCCAGGAGCGCCTTGGCGGCGACCAGGAAGCCCGGCGTGCAGATGCCGCACTGGAGGGCGGCATGCTCCAGGAACTTGCGCTGCAGCGGATGCAGCGTCTCACCATGGGCCATGCCCTCGATGGTACGGACCTCGCGGCCGTTCGCCTCCGCCCCCAGCACCAGGCAGGAGCAGACCAGACGGCCGTCCAGCGTGACGCTGCAGGCGCCGCAATCGCCCGTGCCGCAGCCTTCCTTGGCGCCGGTCAGGCCCAGGCGGTTGCGCAGCACGTCGAGCAGCGTCTCGTCGGGCTCGCAGAGATATTCGGTGGTGTCGCCATTGATCTTGGCGGTGACGTGAACCTGGCTCATTTAGGACTTCCTCGCGCGCTCGAGCGCAATGGTGGCGGCCCGGCGCGCGAGCACGCCGGCAACCTTGATGCGGAACTCTTTGGTGCCGCGCTTGTCGTCGATCGGCCGGCAGGCGGCGGAGGCCGCGGCGGCCAGCTTGTCGAGAGCGGCCTCGTCGAGCTTGGTGCCGATGAGGGCATCGGCCGCGGGCCCGACCAGCAGCACGCGCTCGGCGACGGCGCCCAGCGCCACGCGGGCGGCCTTGCAGACGCCCTTGTCGTCCAGCGTGATGTTCACGCCGGCGCCCACCACCGCGATGTCCATCTCGGTGCGCGGGATGAAGCGCAGATAGGCGTCGCCCGAATGGGGCGGCCGCGCCGCCAGCAGGATCGATTCCACGATCTCGCCCTTGGCGAGCGTGGTCTTGCCGGGCGAGGTCGAAATCTCCTCGACCGGCAGGTTGCGCTTGCCGTTGGGCCCGACGACCGTGGCGACGGCGCCGGCCGCGACCATCGCGGGGACGCTGTCGGCCGCGGGCGAGGCGTTGCAGAGATTGCCGACCATGGTGGCGCGGCCCTGGACCTGCTTCGAGCCGATCAGCTCGACCGCCTCGACCACGCCGGGCCAGAGCTTCTTCACGGCCGGGTGCTCGCCCAGCTCGGCCGCCGGCACGGCGGCCCCGATACGGAAGCCGCCGGCCTCGGGCACGATCTTGCGCATGCTCTCGATGCGCTTCACGTCGACCACGAGGTCGGGCTCGATATAGCCGCCGCGCAGCCGGACCAGGAGATCCGTGCCGCCGGCCAGAACATAGGCGCGGCCCTTTTCCTGGGCCAGCAGCGCCACCGCCGATTCGATAGAACCCGGCGCTTCATATCGCATGACGTCGATCCATCTTGTTGAAAACCTCTCTCGATCGGCGCGCCGCCGTTGGACCGGGGGACAGGCCGGTCCCCTAGACTAGGAGATCGGGCGGCAAAAGCGAAGCCGCTCGGCGGGGGGCGACCGGTTCCCAGAAGGGCGGGAACCCGGTTGCCAATCCGTCAAACCCCACGCGAACCGAGGGTCTTTGGTCCCGTGATCTTCCGGAGGCCGAGGCTGTCGCGGATGAGGATCAGGGCTTGAAGTACGCTGCCCGGCGCAGGGGGTAGGATTGGATATTCTGGACCAGCGGCCCGTCGGCCTCGGTCACCTTCTTGGTCGCGACCCAATCGGGATTGGTCTTGAATCCGTCCCAGGCGGATTTCATGGCGGCCTCGGTCGGCCATTCCATCAGATACCAGAGCTCGCCGCTGCCGTCGGTCGTTTCCCAGAAATCGACCACCTTGAATCCCAGCTTGTGGAAGAGGGCCAGGGTGCTGTCGCGGAACCGGCGGCTGAGCGCCTCGGCCTTGCCGGGCATGGGGATGTATTGACGCAATTCGTAGATCACGGTCTTGACTCCGGTTGAAGGAAGGATCGCGGGGGACGGCCGTCGTGGCAGGCGTGCTAGAGCACGAGATAGGTGGCGGCCGGCCGTTCCTTGAGCAGGTCGGCGACGATCTCGAGCCCGCGCTGCAGCTCGGTGCGCGAGGGTGTTGCGCCGCCCAGGCTGACGCGGACGGCCTGCGGGGCCGGGACATGACCCACCACGAAGGCCTCGGCGGGCGTCACCGCCAGGCCGCGCAGCCGGGCCTGGGCCACGAAACCCTCGGCCCGCCAGCTGTCGGGCAAAGGCAGCCAGAGATGGAGCGAGGAGGGCAGCGCCGTATAGTCGAAGCCGTCGAGAATCTGGGCGGCCAGCTTCTGCCGCCGGGTCAGCTCCTGGCGCTGCCAGACGATCAGCCGCTCGGCGGTGCCCTCGCGGATCCAGAGCGCCGCAATCTCCGCCGGCACCATCGACACCATCCAGGTCGTGGCGCCGAGGCCGGGGATCAGCTCTTCCACGCGGCCGGGCGGGGCCGCGAGGAAGCCGATGCGCAGGCCCGCGCAGATGCATTTCGAGAAGCTGGTGAAATAGAAGCTCTGCTCCGGGGCGAAGCTCGAGAGCGCCGGGGGCGGGTTATCGAGGAAGGGGCCGTAGACATCATCCTCGATGATGGTCACCCCATGGCGGATCGCGACCTCGGCGATCGCCTTGCGGCGCTCGACCGGCATGATGGTCAGGGTCGGGCTGTGGTGGTTGGGAACGGTGATGAGGGCCTTCACCTTCATCGTCTTGCAGGCGGCCTCGAAGGCGTCGGGCAGGAGCCCGTCCTTGTCCATCGCCAGCCCCTTGAGCTGCAGGCTGCGATTGGCGGTGAGGAACTTGATGCCGGGATCGGTCAGCTCGTCGGTGACCGCGATCTGGTTGGGCTCGAGCAGCGAGGTCAGGATGATGGCATGCGCATGCTGCGCGCCGTTGGTCATGAGGATGTTCTCGGGCGAGGTCCTGAGCCCGCGCTTCTCGATCCAGCTCGCCGCCGCCGCCCGGTGCGACGCGAGCCCGACCCAGGGCCGGTGATAGGGCATCAGCTCGTCGAGGCGGTCGCTGCCGGAGATCGTCTTGAGCGCCGCCGACATCGCCTCGAGCACCATCGGCGCGGGCACGGGGCAGTTGAAGGCCATGTCGATCGGCCCGATCTGCCGGCTGTCGATCCCGACGCCGGTAAGGTCGGTCCAGGCATTGGGCATGACGAAGGTGCCGCGCCCGACCTCGCTCAGGATCAACTGGCGGCGGACCGCCTCCGCATAGGCCTTGCTGACGGTGCTGACGGAGAGGCCCATCTGGTAGGCCAGATCGCGATGGGTGGGCAGGCGGTCGCCGGGGCGGACGAGGCCTCTCTTGATGTCGTCCGCCAGCGCATCGGCGATGGCGAGATAGCGGCGGCCATGGCGGTTCGCGATGTCAGGCTTCCAGTCCGTCACGTCGGGCGCTCCTCAAATGGTGTAGCAGGACAATATATGATTTGACGCGGTTCAATCCGTCAAGTTATCCCAGAAAACAAGACAATTCCCCAGAACATGTCATGTTCGTGGGCTCGGCAGAGCCTCATAAGGTCGGGGATTTCAGGAGCGATTGGCAATGGATTTCGGGTTCTACCTGCCCTGCTACTGGCCGGACACGAGCTTTCCCGCCCAGACCATGTATGACGAGATGCTCGAGGAGGCGAAGCTCGCGGAGGAGCTGGGCTATATCTCGCTCACCATCCCCGAGCATCACTTCATCAACTACCTGACCCACCCGAACCCGCTGCTGACGGCCGTCCGCGTGGCGAGCGTCACCAAGAAGATCCCGCTCATCACCGCGGTCCTGGTGCTGCCCTTCTATGACATCCGGCGGCTCGCGGGCGAGATCGCGCAGGCCGACTGCCTGACCCATGGCCGCATCCAGCTGGGCGTGGGGCGCGGCGCCTTCCGCTACGAGTTCGACCGCTTCAACGTGCCGGTCGAGGAGAGCCGCGAACGGTTCGACGATTCGCTCAACCTGCTGATGAAGCTCCTGACGGAGGAAGAAGTCAGCTGGGACAGCAAGTATTACAAGTTCGATCCCATCACCATCACCCCGCGTCCGGTGCAGAAGCCTTATCCGCCGATCTGGATCGCGGCCCTCGCCGAGGGCGCCATCCAGGGCTGCGTGCGCCGCGGCTTCCATGTCATGACCACGCCGCTGCGCGATCCCTTCTCGGCGGTGAAGATGCAGTCCAACGCCTTCTTCAGCGCGCTGCCGGCGGGCAGCAACCAGCGCTTCTCCATGCTGCGCATGGGCTTCGTCACCAAGAACGAGGCGGACACGCAGGAGAAGCTCAAGGTCGCCCATGCCAACCATCAACGCTTCGTCAACGTCTTCAACACGCCCGGCACGGTGAAGAACGGCGCCATCGTGCCGATCGAGGTGTCGGAGACGCTGGACGATATCCGTCAGAGCCTGATCATCGGCTCGGCGCAGGAATGCGTCGACAAGCTCGGGCTCTATGCGGAGCTCGGCATCCACGACATCCAGGTCAACATGAACTTCGGCGCGGACCACAAGGACGTGATGGGCGCGCTCGAGCGTTTCGCCGTGCATGTGATGCCGCATTTCAAGAACCAGCCGTCGAGCCGCGCCAAGGAGCTGGCATGAGCGACGCCAAGGCCAAGCCGATCTCCGCCGCGGCGGCGGCCCTGCACGAGAAGGCCTATGTCATCGACGGGCTCAACTTCCAGTCCGACGGCAGCACCGGGGTGCTCAAGGCCGGAGGCGTCAACGCCGTCAACGTGACGGTCAGCGGCCTCAATGCCGATTTCGAGGAGACTTGCGACCAGGTCGTCGAATGGCTGCATCGCTGCGAGCAGCCCGGCGCCGAATGGCGGGTCATCCGGCAGGTGTCGGATTTCCAGGCGGCGCGCGAGGCGGGGCAGATCGGCCTGATCATGGGCTGGCAGAACATGCGCCCCATCGCCGACAAGCTGCAGCGGCTGTGGCTGTTCCACAAGCTGGGCGTCCGGGTGATGCAGCTCACCTACAACGAGCGCAATTTCCTGGGCGACGGCTGCCTCGAGACCAATGACGGCGGCCTGAGCCTGCTCGGCCGCAAGGCCGTCGCCGAGATGAACGCGCTGGGCATCGTCGTCGATCTCAGCCATGTGGGCGAGAAGGCCTGCCTGGAGGCGGCCTCGATCAGCACCCGGCCGGTGCTGCTGACCCATGCGAACGCCAAGGCCGTCTCCAACGTGCCGCGCAACAAGACCGACGCGGTGATCAAGGCGGTGGCCGCGACCGGCGGCCTGATCGGCGTCTCGGTCTATGGTCCCATGTGCTGGGACGGCGATCCGGCCCACCGGCCTTCCTTGCGCGATTTCCTGCGCCATCTCGACCATATCGTCGGGCTGGTCGGTCACGATCATGTGGCGCTCGGCACCGATTTCCCCGCCGTGCGCGACCTGGCCGCCGTCGGCAGCATCATCGAGATGACGCTCAATCGCTATCCCGCCGCCATATCCAAATATGCGGCGGCCTTCGGCAACGACGTGCGCACGCGCTATCTCGCCGAATGCAGCAGCCTCGCCGATCTGCCCCGCGTCACCGCTGCGTTGCTCGATCACGGCTGGAAACCCGCCCAGATCGAGGCCTTCCTCGGCGGCAATTATCTGCGCGTCCTGGCGCAGATTTGGGGCGGGCCTGCTGCCTGACATGTCGCGTGACAATGTAAAACTTGACGTGCTTTCCGGCGGCGATAGGGTCGGATTGTAAGCTTCATATTTCCGGATCCCTGCGGATCCGCTGACATCCAGAAGCATTCCATGGGAGGAAACCGAATGTTTTCGGGCGGGACTGACATGACCTCGTGTCATGTGACAAAGCGTGGATTGTCCTGGGGCGCGATGGCGCTCGCGGGGGCGCTGCTGTGGCTGCCCCTGAGCCAGGCTCAGGCGGAGGACACGATCACGTTCGCGGGCTGGGGCGGCAATTATCAGGAAGCCCTGTCGAAGGCCGTCTGGCAGCCGGTGGCCAAGCAGCTCGGCATCACCATCAAGGAAGACAACACCAACGGGCTCGCCGACGTGCGCGCCCAGGTGCTGGCCAACGCGGTGCAGTGGAACGTCACCGAGCTCACCATCGACGGCTGCGCCCAGGGCGAGGCCGAGGGCCTGTTCGAGCCGCTCGACTTCAACGTGGTGGACAAGTCGGGCTTCGATCCCGCCGGCGTCGGCAAGAGCTTCATCGCCCAGAACTACTATTCGAACGTGATCGCCTGGAACACGGACAAGTTCGGCAAAGACGGCCCCAAGACCTGGGCCGATTTCTGGAACGTCGAGAAGTTCCCGGGTCGCCGCTCGCTGCGCAACGATCCGGCCGAGGTGCTGGAACAGGCCCTGCTGGCCGATGGCGTGGCGCCCGACAAGCTCTATCCGCTCGATCTCGACCGCGCCTTCAAGAGCCTCGAGAAGATCAAGCCCTATATCTCGGTCTGGTGGTCCTCGGGCGCCCAGTCGGCGCAGTTGCTGACGGACGGCGAGGTCGACCTGATCGGCGCCTGGAACGGCCGCGTCTCGGCGGCCCAGTCCCAGGGCGCCAAGGTGGATTTCACCTTCAACCAGGGCATCCTGATCGCCGACTGCCTCGTGATCCCGCGCGGCGCGCCGAACAAGGACCTGTCGATGAAGGCCCTGGCCGCGGCCGTGTCGGCCGACATCGAGGCCAACCTGCCGGCCTATATCGATTACGGCCCGGCCAACGCGAAGGCTTACGATACCGGCAAGATCACGCCGGACGTCGCCGCCCGCCTCAACACCTCGCCCGAGAACGCCAAGACCCAGGTCGTTCTGCATGGCGACTGGTGGGGGCAGCACGGGGCCGAAGCGCGGGAGCGCTGGAGCGCCTTCATCAACGAGTAAAGCCCCTGGACTTCGACGTGCCTCAACCTGACAACTGTTACCTCCGGCCGGACGCCGTTTCGGCCGGAGGTTTCTTTCTTCCGTCCGGGTGCCTTGCCGCATGACGATGACGACCGATCTCGAGGCGCAGGATCGCAGCGCCACGGACCAGCGGGCCGAGGCGGGTGTGCGGCCGGGGGTGCCGATCCAGATCCGCCAGCTCTCCAAGACCTATGGCGGCTTCCGGGCGCTGGACGCGGTCGATCTCGAGGTGCGCAGCGGCGAGTTCCTGACCCTTCTGGGCCCTTCGGGCTCCGGCAAATCCACGCTGCTGATGGCGCTCGCGGGCTTCAGCCGGCCGACCTCCGGCAGCATCGCCTTCGACGGCGCCGACATCACCCGCCTGCCGCCGCACAAGCGCAATATCGGCGTGGTGTTCCAGAATTACGCCTTGTTCCCGCATATGAATGTCGGGGCCAATGTCGGCTATCCGTTGCGACTGCGTCGCGTGGGCAAGGCCGAGACCGCCGAGCGCGTGCGCCGCGCGCTCGATCTGGTGCAGCTCGGCGCCATGGCCGAGCGGCCGATCGACAGCCTCTCGGGCGGCCAGCGCCAGCGCGTGGCGCTCGCCCGCGCCATCGTCTTCGAGCCGAAGATCCTCCTGATGGACGAGCCGCTCTCGGCGCTCGACAAGAAGCTGCGCGAGCATATGCAGATCGAGATCCGCCACCTGCATGGGAAGCTCGGCGTCACCACCATCTACGTCACCCATGACCAGCGCGAGGCGCTGACCATGTCGGACCGGATCGCCGTGATCCATCAGGGCCGCATCGCCCAGATCGACCGGCCGCGCGAGCTCTACGAGGCGCCGGCCAGCCGCTTCGTGGCCGAGTTCATCGGCGAGGCGGTGCTGCTGCCGGTCGAGCTGCGCGACGGCGCCGCCTGGTGGGCGGGGCGCAAGCTCCTGGGCGCCGCGATCCGGGAGCCGGGGCAGGCGCAATATCTGGTGCTGCGGCCCGAGAAGCTCGATCTCGTGCCGGCCGGCGACGGCGGCAGCTGGAACCGCTTTCCGGGCCGGGTGCGCGAGGTGGTCTATCAGGGCGACAGCGTGCTGGTCTCGGTCGAGCTCGAGGGCGGGACGATGGTCAATCTGCGCAAATCCAGCGACCGCAGCAGCCTGAGCCAGCTCCCGGCCCATGACGACGCCGTGACGCTCGGCATCCATGCCGAGGACACGCTGGTGGTGCCGGAGGACCGGCCGTGACACTGGCGCTCGGCGCCGCGGCGCTGGCAGCCGACGCCCGCACCGAGCGGCGCCAGCTCCTGGCCCTGTCGTCGCCGGCCCTGCTGGTCGTGGCGCTGGTGGTGTTCGTGCCCGTGGGCTGGCTGTTCTGGCTCTCCTTCTTCGACCAGACCGGCGCCACCTTCGCCAATTACCAGCGCCTGCTGGACAACGTCGCCTACTACAAGATCTTCCAGACGACCTTCGTGCTGAGCGCGGTCGTCACGCTGGTGACGATCCTCATGGGATATCCCCTGGCCTATCTGCTGTCGCAGCTCTCCCGCCGCGCGGCGCTGGTGGGGCTGGCGCTCGTGCTGCTGCCGTTCTGGACCTCGCTCCTGGTGCGCACCTATGCCTGGCTCGTGCTGCTGCAGCGCAACGGCCTCATCAACACGCTCCTCATCAAGCTCGGGCTGATCGATCAGCCGCTGGGCCTGGTCTACAACTTCACCGGGGCGGTGATCGGCATGGTCCATATCATGCTGCCCTTCCTGGTGCTGCCGCTCTATGCCTCGATGAAGACCATCGACCCGCTGCTGCCGCGCGCCGCGATGAGCCTCGGCGCCAGCCCGCGTGCCGCCTTCTTCACCGTCTTCGCGCCGCTGACCCTGCCGGGCCTCTTCGCCGGCAGCCTGCTGGTCTTCATCTATTGCCTGGGTTTCTACATCGCGCCGCAGGTGCTGGGCGGCGGCCGGGTCAACATGGTGGCGATGAAGATCCTCGAGAACGCGACCACCTATTTCAACTGGGGCGCCGCCTCGGCGCTGGGCGTCGTGCTCCTGGCCGTGACGCTCGCGATCTTCTATCTGGTCGGCCGCTTCCTGCCGGTCGGCCGCCTCTCGGCGGAGGAACGATGAGCGGCGGTCCCGATCGCGACGTCTCGCACTGGCAGCGCGCCTGGCTCTACCTCTATGGCGGGCTGGTGCTGCTGTTCCTGGTGGTACCGATCCTGATCGTCATCCCCATGTCCTTCACGCCGGCGGAACATCTCGAATTCCCGCCGCCCTCGCTCTCGCTGCGCTGGTACCAGAACTTCTTCGACAGCGCGGAGTGGATGGACGCCGCCTGGGTCTCGGTGCGGGCCGCCATCTTCACGGTGCTGGTGGCGACGCCGCTCGGCACCGCCGCCGCCTACGGCCTCCATGTCGCCGGCGGCGGCTGGACCAAGATCGTCCGTGCGGCGCTGGTGGTGCCTTTGATCGTGCCGGTGATCATCGTCGCCATCGGCCTCTTCTACGTCTTCGCCAAGCTCGGTCTCGTCAACACCATCACCGGACTGGTGCTCGCCCACACGGTGCTGGCGATCCCCTTCGTCATCGTCACGGTCACGGCGGGCCTGCGCCGCTACGAGATGAGCCAGGAGATGGTCGCCCGCAGCCTTGGTGCCAACCGCTGGATCGCCTTCTTCACCGTGACCCTGCCGCAGATCCGGCCTTCGGTGCTGTCGGGCGCGCTCTTCGCCTGGGTCGCCTCGTTCGACGAGGTCGTGATCGCGCTCTTCATCTCGCGCGGCGAGGCCTCGACCCTGACCCGCAAGATGTTCACCTCGCTGCGCGACCAGGTCAGCCCGACCATCGCCGCGATCTCGACCATGCTGATCGCGATCTCGATCCTGATCGCGGCGGCGGTGCTGATCCAGGAACTCTCCAAGTCGCAGCGGGCCGGCCAGCGCGCCTGACGCCCGGCGCGGCACGACATCGAAACATGACGGAAGCGGAGGCTTAGCGTGGCTCGCGAGTTTGCGGCGTTCTCGAAGGAAGAGCATGACGGCCGGATGGCGCGCGCGCGTGCCCTGATGCGCGAGCAGAAATTCGCCTGCTGCATCGTGATGGCGCCGGAGAATCTCTATTACCTCGCCGGTTACGAATCCTGGGTCAGCGTCAACAGCCCGCAGGCGCTGATCTTCACCGCCGAGGAAGCCGAGCCGACCCTGATCCTGCGCAATGTCGATCTCTCGCTGGCGCTGGAGACGAGCTGGGTCAAGGACATCCGCAGCTATCACCTCCATACCGAGAACTTCGCGGCCCGCGTCGCCGGCATCCTGGAAGAAAAGGGCGTCACCGACGGCCGCGTGGCGATCGAGCTGCAGTCCTACGCGCTGCCTTACGCGCTGGGCCAGGAGCTGGCGGCCGCCATGGCGCCGATCCAGCTCGTCGATGCGACCGTGGCCCTGGGCGACCTGCGGCTCGCGAAATCTCTGCGCGAGATGCAATACATCGCGCAGGCCGCGGCCTTCACCAATATCGGCCTCAAGGCCGCGCGCGAGGCGCTCAAGCCCGGCATCACCGAGATCGGGCTCGCCGCCGCGATCGAGGGCGCGCTGCGCCATGCGGGCAGCGACTATTGGGCGATTCCGACCGAGCTTGCCAGCGGCAAGCGTACGCCCGGCGGTCATGCGGCCCCGCGCGGGAAACCGATCGAGCCCGGCGACCTGGTCCATATCGAGTTCGCGGGCGTCTCGAACCGCTATCACACCACCGCACTCCAGACTCTGGCGCTGGGCGATCCGGGCCCGCGCGCCCGGGAGCTCTACGACATCGCGCTGCAGTCCCTGAAGGCCGGCATCGCCGCGGTGAAGCCGGGTGTGCCGGTCGCGGCCGCGGAGGAGGCGTCGCTCGTGCCTTTGCGCAAGCATGGGCTCGAGCACACGGCGATGATGCGCTTCGGTTACGGCATCGGTATCGCCTATCCGCCGATCTGGCTTGAGACCCTGCAGATCAGCCGCGGCTTCAGCCGCCGGTTCGAGACCGGCATGGTCTTCGTGCTGCATTCCTGCATCGAGCTGGTGGAGGAGGGGATCGGCATCATCCAGGGCGGCACCTATCACCTGACGGATGCGGGCCCGCGCATGCTGGTGGGGGCGGGGGACTCGCCGCTCGTGATCGTGTAAGCACGCCGGGACGGTTGAACGAGGACCGCAGCGCTCACTCCATTCGTCATCGCCGCGAAAGCGGGGATCCAACTCAAAGTTCGGTGTGCGGGATCAGGAGGGATCCCCGCTTTCGCGGGGATGACGGTTGAGCGGTTGTCCGAGTACAGGGGGCAGGATCATGAGCTCGTCGGCAATGGCTAGGCGTGCAGACGTCATCATCGTCGGCGGCGGGATCGCCGGTGCGGCCAGCGCCTATTACCTGGCGAAGGCCGGCCTCAAGCCGATCCTCTTCGAGAAGGGCGAGATCGCGGGCGAGCAGTCGAGCCGCAATTGGGGCTTCGTGCGCCAGCAGGGCCGCGATCCCTTCGAAGTGCCGCTGATGGTCGAGTGCAACCGGATGTGGCAGGGCCTCTCGGCCGAGCTCGGCATCGACCTGCAATGGCGCCAGGGCGGCAATCTCGCCATGGCGGCCGACGCCCAGCGCCTCGCGGCCCTCGAAGCCTGGCTCGAGGTGGCGCGGCCCTTCCAGCTCAACAGCCGCATCCTGACCAACCGCGAGATCCGCGACCTCATCCCCGGCATCGAAGGCAATTGGGCCGGTGGCCTCTACACGCCGAGCGACGGCCAAGCCGAGCCTGCGATCGTGGCGCCGGCCTTCGCGCAAGCCGCACGCGCTCTCGGCGCCGAGATCATGACCGGCTGCGCGGTCGACGAAATCGTGACGGCGGGCGGCGCCGTTACCGGCGTGCGGACCGAGCGCGGCGAGATCAGGGCGCCGATCGTGATCTGCGCGGCCGGCGCCTGGAGCTCGCGCCTGCTGCGCGGGCTGGGCCTCTCGCTGCCGCAGCTCGTCATCCGCGCCACGGTCGCGCGCACCACGCCCGCCAAGGCGGTGACGGCGGCCGGCGTCTGGGGTCCCGAGGTCGCCTTCCGCCAGCGCACCGACGGCAGCTTCAATATCGCGGCCGGCACCGGGACCGACTATCACATCGTGCCGGACACGCTGCGCCATGGCCGGGTCTTCTGGCCGAACTTCCGCGAGAACCGCAAGCTCTTCGACCTGCATCTCGGCACCGCCTTCTTCAAGGCGCTGCTGTCCGAGCTGCCGCTCACGGAGGCCGGCCGCCATCCCTTCCGCGCGGTCCGGGTCTGGGATCCGCCGGCCAATCCCAAACGCGTCGCCGACGCGCTCGCCG
This sequence comes from Hypericibacter adhaerens, assembly GCF_008728835.1. Classification (GTDB taxonomy): domain Bacteria; phylum Pseudomonadota; class Alphaproteobacteria; order Dongiales; family Dongiaceae; genus Hypericibacter; species Hypericibacter adhaerens. The sequence goes on along the minus strand of NZ_CP042582.1, from coordinate 3,298,980 downwards.
GTCTCAAGCGCGTGTTCCCGGAGCTGGGGCCGGTCGAGGTGACCCGGAGCTGGGCCGGCAATATCGACGCCACGCCGGATGCCATCCCGGTCCTGGGCGGGGTCGAGGAGGTGCGGGGCCTGCTGATCGCGACCGGCCTGAGCGGCCACGGCTTCGGCATGGGTCCGATCGTCGGCAGGCTGATGGCCGAGCTGGCTGCCAAGGGAAAGCCTTCGCTCGACCTCCGGGGATTCCGATTCTCGCGCTTCCGCGAAGGGGCGACCCTGGGTGCGCGCAGCGTCATCTGAATTCTGAAGATCGGCAGAAATTCGTAGCGATTTCCGTCGGTTGTGGGGCCATGCCGAAGTTGCATTGGAGCTGTGCACCCGAAAAACTTTGACTTCGGGAGCCGGATTGTGAGAGAAGCCCGCATCCGGTTTCCGGATTTAGCGCTCCAGCCGCGTGAAGTGACGAGCTTTTCGTCCCTGTCTGTCGAGCGCCTCGACCGAACTTCCATCAGATATGCCCGTTGCGCGGGGTGTCTCTCCACGTAGACCCGTGGCCCCCGGTGGCTGCCTGCTTTCGCAGAAGAAAGCGTTGGCGCCGGACTGCCGCTTATAAAGAAAGAGTATCTAGTGACTGATTTCGCTTCGCTCGGCCTGGCCGAGCCCCTCCTGCGCGCCGTTGCCCAGGAAGGCTATACCGTGCCGACCCCGATCCAGGCGCGCACCATTCCCTATGTCATGCAAGGCCGCGACCTGCTCGGCATCGCCCAGACGGGTACCGGCAAGACGGCGGCCTTCGCCCTCCCGATCCTCCATCGCCTGGCCCAGAACCGGAAGGCGCCGCAGCCCAAGGGTTGTCGTGTCCTGGTGCTGGCGCCGACCCGTGAGCTTGCGGCCCAGATCGCCGAGAGCTTCGAGACCTATGGCCGCCATTTCCGCTTCTCGGTTGCGGTCGTCGTGGGCGGGGTGAAGCCCGGCCCGCAGATCCGCGCGCTCGCGCGCGGCGTCGACGTGCTCGTGGCCACGCCCGGCCGCCTCAACGATCATCTCGGCACCGGCGCCGCGCGCGTCGACGGCGCCGAAATCCTGGTGCTGGACGAGGCCGACCATATGCTCGACCTCGGTTTCCTCGAGCCGATCAAGAAGATCCTGCGCCGCCTGCCCAAGGAGCGACAGACCCTGTTCTTCTCGGCGACGATGCCCTCGGCCATCGGCGCGCTCGCCAAGGACATGCTGCGCGATCCCGCCAGCGTCGAGGTGACGCCGGTGGCGACCACCGCCGAGAAGGTGAGCCAGCAGGTCTATCTGGTCGAGAAGCCCGCCAAGGCGGCGCTCCTGGTCGACCTGCTGTCGAAGCCCGAGTTCGGCCGCACGCTGGTCTTCACCCGCACCAAGCGCGGGGCCGACCGCGTGGCCGAGCGGCTGGAATCGGCCGGCCTGCCGGCCGCGGCCATCCACGGCAACAAGAGCCAGGGCCAGCGCGAGCGGGCGCTCGACAGCTTCCGTTCCGGCCGCACGGCGATCCTGGTGGCGACCGACATCGCGGCCCGCGGCATCGACGTCGACGGCATCACCCATGTGGTGAATTTCGACCTGCCGGAAGTGCCGGAAGCCTATGTGCACCGCATCGGCCGCACGGCGCGCGCCGGTGCCGCCGGCGTCGCGATCTCCTTCTGCGATCATGAGGAGCGGGCCTATCTGCGCGATATCGAGCGCACCACGCGCCAGTCGATCCCGCAGGTGGATCGCCGCGGCGCCGTCGCGGCCACGCCGCAGCCGGCGGCGCGGGACAAGACCCAGAAGCCGCACCGCGGCCATGAGCGGAGCCGGGACGACCGCCGTCACCAGAACGGCGGTGGCACGGCCTCAGGCCATCGCGACCAGGGCGAGAGCCGCCGCCAGGGCCATGACGGGCAGCCCCGCCATGCCGGGCGCGGGAATCAGGAAGGCCGCAACCCGCATGACGGGCGCGGTCATCAGGAAGCGCGCGGTCACCAAGAGGGGCGCGGCCATCACGAGGGCCGGGGACATCCGCATGAGGGACGCGGTCATCAGCAGGAGGGGCGCGGATCGCGCTCCGGCCGGCCGGGTGGCCGCCGTCGTGGGTCGCGGCCCAGCTATCAGCCCAATCCCGGTCGCTTCGCCGCCGGCGACTGAGGCTTCGGCCTCAGGGTGCCGGGGGTGCGATCGTCGCGATCCAGACCGTCATACCGGGCTCCAGATCCGGCACGGTCTGGGTCGGGTCGGCGCGGACGGCGAACAGGTTGAGGTCGTGATCGCCGATGGCGCGTGCCGCCCGCCAGGTGGCGAAGTCGCCGAGCCGGCGCATCTCCGACACCCGGGCCACGATCGGCTTGTCGTCGCCTGAGCGGGTCAGCGTCAGGGCCGTGCCGATATTCATGCCGTCGAGCAGATCCTCGCGGACATTGAAGCTGAACCAGTAGTCGTCGCCGGCGGTCAAGGTGAGCGCCGTGCGTCCAGGGATCGTGGCCTCGCCCGGTTCCGCGACCACGGTCTGGACGACGCCATCAACGGGCGCCTGGAGCTGCAGCTTGCCCATCCGCCGCTCCAGCACGGCGAGCGAGGCCTCGGCGGCCGTGACCTGTGCATCGGCGAAAGCCCGTTCCTCGGGTGTGGCGCCATGCTGCGCTTCCGCGAGCTGCGATTGAAGCGAGGCGAGGTTCGCCTGGGCGGTCGACAAGGCGGCCTGGGCTTCGTCGAGCTTCTGGGTGGAAGCATAGCCGGCTTTCGCCACCGCCGAGGTGCGCTGATATTCCTGCTGGGCCAAGAGCAGGTCGGCTTTGGCCTTGTCGACTTCGCGCGCGGTGATCTTGACCTGCTCCTGGCGGACGCCGGCATAGACGTGATCGCGGGCCGCCCGCGCCGCACCGACGGTCGCGCGCGCTTCCTCCACCGCGGCGGCCAGCTCGGGGTTGCTGAGCTGTGCCACGACGGTGCCGGCCTGGACGCGGTCGCCGGCCTTGACCAGAATCTGGGCGATGCGGCCGCTCACTTCCGGTGCAATCTTGATCTCGGTCGCCCGCACCATGCCGATGACCGGCGGCGGCACCGGCCGCCAGCCCAGAATCAGGATCGCGCCGATGACCGCGGCGATAGCGAGGCCGAAGAGGAGGCGGCGCGCGCGACGGCGCATCGGGCTATGCGGCACGGGTCGCCCTCCAGCGATGGAGGCCCGTGCTGAGCACCGCCAGCAGGAAATACAGCAGGACCAGCGCCAGGACGGCGAGCCAGTCATGCGACACTTCCGAGAGGGTCGCGCCCATCTGGTTGATATGCACCAGCCCGTCGATGCTGCGCTGTGACGGGAAGATCAAGCCCGCATTCCGCAGCGCCGAAGGAATCGCCTCGACCGGCCAGGAGACGCCGACCAGGAAGAATTGCGGCAGGGTGGTCGCGATGAAGAGCACCACGGCGGTCTCGCGATGCTTCACCCAGGCGCCGACGGCCTGCCCCATGAAGCTCGTCGCCAGCAGGAACGTCGCGGCGAACAGGAACATATCCGGCAGCCGGCCGACGGCCGTGAATCCATAGATGCGCGGTAGCACCACGAGATAGAGCAGCAAGGCCGGCAGGTAGATGACGAGATGGGCCAGCCCGTGCGCGACCACAGCGCCGATCGAGCCGCGCGCCGTCTGCGCCGCCCGGCCGCCCAGCTCGCGGGCGGTGCCGGCCAGCATGGCCGAGCCCAGCAGCAAGGTCTGTTGCAGGATCAGGATGAAGGCGGCGGGAACGATATAGCTGGCATAGCCGCCGGTGGGGTTGAACAGGGGAACCGGCAGAATCGCGGCGGGGCTCGCCACCGCCATCAGAGAATCGGCGAGGCCGCCGGCACGCGCGTCATGGGTCGCGAGACCGGCATTGACGGCCGCGACGGATTCGCCGATGCCCTGGAGCAGCGTCCGGTAGATCAGCAGGTAGGCCGCATCCACATAGGCGGGCAACCGTGCCGGATCGCCCTTGAGCAGATCGCGCGCCGTGCCCACCGGAATCTCCAGGATGCCGAAGACCTTCCGGTCGTAGAGCGCGGCCTGGGCCTCGGTCAGCGTATCGGCCTGCAGGGCGACTTTCACGCCGGCATCCGCGTCCAGCGTCATGATGAGCTGGCGGCTGAGCTCGCTGCGGTCCTGGTCGACCACGGCCAGGGGAAGGTTCCGGAGGGTCTGGCCCAGATAAGGCTGCGGATAGAACACCCCGTAGAGAATGGGCGCCAGCACCATCAGGCCCAGGGCGCCGCGATTGCCGAGGACAGAGCGGATTTCCCCGATGATGGCGGCGCCAAACCCGCGGGGCTGCGGCCGCGGCGGCGGCATCGATGCTCGGGCCGCTGCTGTTCGCGGCAGCTTGCCGGCGAGCGACGACAATCGCCACCAGGCCAGGCCCGCATAGAGGATCGCCAGGCCGGCCAGGGCGGCAAAGGGAAGGGCGGTGGCGGAGACCGGGACGCCGCGCGCGCCTTGATCGAACAGCACCTCGATGTACCAGCGCAGCGGAAGGATCACGCCCCAGCCCTTGGCGAAGGGCAGCATGGCGACCACCGGAAAGCCGACGCCGGCATAGCCGAAGGCCGGCGAGCAGAGAATGGCCGTCAGGCTGAGGCCGAGCGGCAGGTCGCGCGCGAGCAGCGCCATCAGGGAGCCGAGCCCGAGATAGGCGACGAGCAGCAGGCAGGCGGACACGGCCACCATCATGGAATCGCCGCGGAACGGCACGCCGTGAGCGCCGTGGACGATCACGGCGACAAGGCCCATCAGCCCGATGAAAATCGCAGCCAGGGGCGCGAGCTTGCCGGCGATGGCCACGAGCGGGCTGCCGCCGGCGCAGCGCAACCAGGCCCGCAGGCTGCGGCGCGAAAATTCGGAGCCGACCGAATAGGCGGCGGCGGCGCCGATGATCACATGCAGGACCGTCGGCAGGACCGCGCGCAGCAGGAACTGCGCATAGTTGAGGGCCGGGTTGGTCAGGACATAGGGTTCCACGACCAGCGTTCCGACCGTCATCGGCAGCTCCGGCCGCGCGGGGGCGACAGCGGCGATGGCGTCGCGAACCGCGTCCTGCAGGGCTTTCGCTGCGGAATTGCCCGGGGTCAGGAACTGGGTGTTGTAGAAGATCGAGATCTGCGGGCGGCGTCCGGCCTTCAGGTCGCGCTCGAAGTTCTCGGGGATATAGACCGCGGCGATCGCCCCGCCGGATCGGATCGCATGCATGGCGGCCGCAAGATCGTCGGCGCGCTGGTGCAGCGTGATGCCGGGCGCGGCCGCGACGGTCTGAACGAAGGCCAGCGAGGTCGGCGACCGGTCCGCATCGACGACCACGATATCGAGGCCGCGGATGACGGCGCTGCTGAAGGTGAGGCTGAGGATGGCGAAGGCGATGAGCGGGACGCCGAGGATCAGGAACAGCGCCACCCTGTCCCGCACGATCCAGCGCAGCTCGCGGGTGGCGACGAGAAGGAAACCGGGGGCCGGCATCCGTGTCATTGCCGGCGGCCGCTCCAGTCGACATAAGCGCTCATGCCCGGGCGCAACCCCGCAACCTTCTCGACCGGATAGGCGCGGATGGCGAATGTGCGCAGATCGAAATCGCCGGTCGCCCGCGTGGCGCGCCAATCCGCATATTCGCCTTTCGCCGCGATCAGCCTGACCTCGGTGACGACCTCGCGGTTGCCGAGGGCCGGGATGCGGACGGTGATCGTGTCGCCGATCTTGAGATCGCGGACGAGGTCCTCGCGGAGATCGAACCGCAGCCAGAGATCGTTCAGATCGACGAGCGACAGAAGGGGAATGCCGGGCGCCACGACCTCTCCCTGCTCGACATTGATCTCATAGATCTGCGTCGCCAGCGGCGCCGTCACCACCATCTGGTCGACCAGCGCCTTCAGCGTTTCCACCGCCGCGGCGGCCTGGGTGACCTTGGCCTCGGCGATCTTGACTTCTTCCGGCGTGAAGCCGTTGAGCGCTTCCTCGTAGGAGAGCTTCCCCTGATCGAGGGCGCGCTGGGCGACCTGAAGGGCAGCCGTGGCTTGATCCAGCTGCTGCTGGGAGGCGTCCTTGGTCGTCACGAGCTTGCGGACGCGTTCGTAGGTCACTTGCGCGAGGGTGACGTCGGCGGACAGGCGGTCGATCTGGGCTTTCCGCGCCGCGACGGTTTCCTCGCGCGTGCCGGCATAGATCCGGGCCAGCTCGGCATCGGCAACGCCTTTGGCGGCGATCGCCTCGTTGTATCGGGCGACCAGCTCGGGATTGTCGATCTGCAGCAGCGCGGTGCCGGCTCCGACATCCTGGCCGCGGGCGACGGGGATCTTCAGAATCCGGCCGTCGACGCGCGCCGCGATGTCGATACGCGTGCTGTCGGCTTCGCCCTGGATGAACAGCGGTGCCGGTCGCGCCAGATACCAGCCCGACAGTCCGACGATGGCGAGGGTGATCAAGGCGACGATGACGGCGGTGGGGCCTGCGCGCTTCGGCTTTGTGGCGGACGACGAGGTTGCAGGCGGCGGCTGTGGGGGCGGGGAGGCGGCAGGAGGCTGGGTTTCGGTCGGCTTCGCCGCTGGGGTCGCCGGTTCGGCTTTCGACGCCATGGGCCTGTCCATGGTCGTGCCCGCGTCGTCGTTCTGGGGAAGGTCGGGACTGGGAGACAAGCTGACGCGGCCCTCGTGTTGTTCGGCACTGTCACGGAAGACGAGGCACCTGGCATCCGCTCGATCGAGCCGGACCCGCGCCATGGTCCTCAAGAACAATACCGGCTCAGATGAGCCCGTGCTCCTGGCGCAAGAGCATCGTCATCCGGTCACAAGCAGCGCCATCGAGAGGTCGGCCGGACCGGAAGACTATCACCGCACGGGAACCCGAGCCAGCGGGCGAAGACATTAAATCCCGTTTCCCGGCCGGCCTCGCAAGGCTGCCATGGACAGGCGGCGGCCGCTCCCGCAGGATGAGGGCGTGGAACGGCCCTATGACGATACCGAGATTGCCGCCGACCGCGTCATCCATACGATCGGCGTGACCTTCGGCGTGGTTGGCGGCGTGCTGCTGCTGACCTTTGCCGCCCGGATCGCGGGGCCGGCAGGCCTGATCGCCACCATCCTCTATGTGATCGGGCTGCTGGCGATGCTGATCTGCTCCGCGACCTACAATCTCGCTTTGATGTCGCCGCGGCGCGAGTTCCTGCGCCGGCTGGATCATGCCGCGATTTTCGTGATGATCGCCGGCACCTATTCGCCCTTTACGCTGGGCCGGCTCGACGGCGCCTGGTCGATCTGGCTCGCGGCCATCGTCTGGGGCGGCGCCATCCTGGGGGCCATCGCCAAGCTCACCATGCCGCACCGCATCGAGCGCTATGCCGTGCTGCTCTATCTGGCGCTGGGATGGACCGTGCTGGCCGCGCTCCGGCCGCTCCTCGGCGCGCTCCATCCCGCCGTTCTCATCCTGCTGCTGATCGGCGGGCTGCTCTATTCGCTGGGCGTGACCTTCCATCTCTGGCGCAGCCTGCGCTTCCAGAACGCGATCTGGCACGCGCTGGTGCTGGGCGCGGCCGTCTGCCACTACGCGGCGGTCGTCTTCAACCTGAGCTGACAGCTCGGCCCGGGAGGCTGCGCGGCAGGCAACGCAATGGCGAAGACGCTATATTGCTGGCGTTGCAGGGCCGACATTCCGATGCTGGATGAGCATGAGTGGGGTGAAATTCAGCCGCTGTTGCTGAATGGTATATACGCAATGCAGCATTACCGTCAGGCAAATGCGGCACCCTTTGACGAGGAAAGGATGAAGGCCTTTAGTCATCCAGCCCTCCAGCGATACTTTGAGATAACGGGTGTGCGAGCGACCAGTATCGATGCTCTCTGGCACCATAGGCTCTCGTTATTTGGATCGCCCTGTGAGGTTTGCGGCAAGCCCCTGCGGACACCGCGCGCAAAACTCTGCGCGGAATGCGGGGCCGCCGCACGTCGTTAGCATCTGCATTCCTTTACCCTTGCTCAAAACAAGCATCGCCACCCTGGGGGAGGGACCAGGGTGGCGATGCGGTTGGCCCTCGATCGCCGAAGGCCGGTGGTCAGCGAAAGGCGATCACCAGGCCGCCAGGGTCGAGCCCTTGAAGCGTTCCTCGAGGAACTTCGCGACCTCGGGCGATTCATAGGCGCGCACCAGCTTCTGGAAGACCGGGTTGTCCTTGTCGGAAGCACGCACGGCGATCACGTTGGCGTAGGGGTTGTTCTCCCGCGCCTCGATGGCGATCGCGTCCTTGACCGGGTCGAGGCCGGCCTCGAGCGCGTAGTTGGTGTTGATCACGGCCGCGTCGACATCGTCGAGCGCGCGGGCGAGCTGGGCCGCGTCGAGCTCGACGAAGCTCAGATGCTTCGGGTTTTCGGTCACGTCGAGCGGGGTCGGCAGCAGGCCGACGCCGTCGCGCAGCTTGATCAGCCCCTTGGCCTGGAACAGCAGCAGCGCCCGGCCGCCATTGGTCGGGTCGTTCGGGATGCCGATCTTGGCGCCGTCCGGCAGCTCCTCGAGGCTCTTCACTTTATGCGAATAGGCGCCGATCGGCGTCACGATGGTGTTGCCGATGGCGACGATCTTGTAGCCGCGCGTCTTGATCTGGTTCTCCAGATAGGGAACATGCTGGAAGGCGTTGGCGTCGAGCTCGCCCGAGTTGAGCGCCTCGTTCGGCAGCACATAGTCGCTGAAGGTCACCAGCTCGAGATCGAGCCCTTCCTTGGCCGCGACCTGCTTCACCACGGCGAGGATCTCCTCCTCGGGGCCGCTCATGATCCCGACCTTGAGGTGATCCGTGGCATGGGCCGGCAATCCGCCCAGGGTCAGGGCGGCAGCGGCGAACAGGGCCCCGAGGAGGGCCCGGCGCCGCGATGTCGAAATGCGAGACGTCATGATCTGGTTCCTTATCAACAGGGAGGCTGAAGCGTTCGGTTGTTGCAGGCGCGGGCCTTCAGGCCCGCCGGTTGAGGCGCTTGGCCAGGCGGTCGCCCGCCAGCTGCACGCCCGAGACGAGGGCGATCAGGATGACGATCACGGCCGCCATCACGGTCGTATCGAAGCGCTGATAGCCGTAGCGAATGGCGAGATCGCCGAGGCCGCCGCCGCCGACCGCTCCCGCCATCGCCGACTGGCCGATCAGGGCCACGATGGTGATGGTAAGGCCGCCGACGAGACCCGGCAGGGCCTCGGGGATCAGCACCTTGAAAACGATATCGCGCCGATGCCCGCCCATCGCCTGGACCGCCTCGACGAGGCCGCGATCGACCTCGCGCAGCGCCACCTCGGCGACGCGCGCATAGAAGGGGATGGCGGCGATCGAAAGCGGCACGATCGCCGCCACGGTGCCGATCGAGGTGCCGACGATGAGCCGCGTCACCGGGATCAGCGCCACCAGCAGGATGATGAAGGGCGTCGAGCGGAAGCCATTGACCACCCAGCCCGAGAAGCGATTGAGGAGGGGAGCCCGTACCAGCCCGCCCGGTCCCGTCACCACCAGCAGCACCGCGATCGGCAGGCCGATGACGAGCGTCGCCAGGCTCGAGGCCGACACCATGAGCGCCGTTTCGCCCAGCGATCTGATGAAGAGATCAATGAGCGGGGAGGACATGGCCGATCAGCTCCACGGAAGTCGTGCGTTCGCGCAAGTAGTCGATGAGGGTCGCAAGCGGCTGCGCCGTCGTCGCGGGCAGAGCCAGGATCAGCACACCGACCGGCATGTCCTTGATGATCTCGATCGCGCCATGGAGGATCGAGGCCGGCACATCGAAACGGCGCGCCAGCTCGGCGATCACGGGTTCGCCGGCGGCGGCACCGGAGAAGCGCACCCGCAGCAGCGGCTGGCTGCCCGGCTGCGCCACCGGCGACAGACGCTTCGCCAGCGCCGCGGGCAGGTCCGGCAGCACATCCTGCAGCAGGCTGCGCGTGACCTCGCTTTGCGGCCGCGCGAAAACCTCGGCCACCGGCCCCTGCTCGACGATGCGCCCCTGATCCAGCACCACCATGCGGTCGCAAAGATCGCGAACCACCGCCATCTCGTGCGTGATCAGCACGATGGTGAGGCCGAGCTTACGGTTGATGTCGCCCAGGAGCGCCAGGATCTGCCGCGTGGTCTCCGGGTCGAGGGCCGAGGTGGCCTCGTCGCAGAGCAGGATGCGGGGCGCGGTGGCGAGCGCGCGGGCGATGCCGACGCGCTGCTTCTGGCCGCCCGAAAGCCGCGCCGGATAGCTGTCGTGCTTGTCGGCGAGCCCGACCAGCTCGAGCAGCTCCGATACGCGGGCCTCGATCTCCGCGCGGCCATGGCCGGCGAGCTCCAGGGGCAGCGCCACATTGCCGAACGCGGTGCGCGAGGAAAGCAGGTTGAAATGCTGGAAGATCATGCCGATCCGCTGCCGGAGGGCGGCGAGCCCGGCATCGTTCAGCCGGCTCACATTCGTGCCGTCGACCAGGACCTCGCCGCCCTGCGGCCGCTCGAGGCCGTTGATGCAGCGCAGGAGCGTGCTTTTGCCGGCGCCGCTGCGCCCGATGATGCCGAGGATCTCCCCCTCCCTCACATCGATCGAGACATCCTTCAGCGCCACGACCTCGCGGGTCCCGGTCTGAAAGCTCTTGTTCAGTGCGCGCAGCCGGATCAGGGGCAGGCGCGCGTCGTTCTCGGCCGCCGCGGGTGTCGGCGTCACGACGGCCGCCTGTGGCGCGGGCGCGGCCTCGACGGGGCCATGCAAGCGGGCCACGGGAACCGGACGGGAAAGGGAAGGCATGCCAACCTCGCTTGTTCGCGACCGGCTGGCGGGCATAAGAAATCCGCCACAGCAAAGCCGGGCGGAGGCTTCGCTTTAGCGGAATTTCTAGAGCGCCCGCAAGCTGATCATCAAATCGGCGCTTATTGATGGGTGAGACATAGGACGGTGATGCGTGCGGGTCAACTTCGAAGGCCGCGTCGCCGCATGAGATCGACGCATTGCTGAGTTGCGATGGCGGCGAGAGGCCGCTCTCGCGGCGCGATCGTGGCGATATGGGGCGCCCGCGACAATTCCGCGCGATCCGCGCGTCAAGCGCTGCTTACGGCCCAAAGCAGTCCCGCGAGGACGAACGCCGCGCCGACGGCGAGGACGCTGCCGAGCGAAGGCTCGTCCGACCAGAGCATCGCCTCGAGGTCGGAGCGAAGCCGGGCGTGCTGGTCGTCGTCCTTGTACTGGTCGTCGAGTGCCAAGAGGGCGAGGTCGAGATGCATCATGGGAAAACCTCACTGTCGGGAGTGACGCTTCGAGATGCGGTTGCGGGCCGATTCGGTCGGCCATCTCGTCGGATAGAGAGAAGACCATTGCCGGTCTTCGGAGAATCGATCCTTTCTTGAAGGGCGGCCTAGAAATTCTAATGCCGATCGCGACGAGGTCGATCGCCGGGATCGATTGTCGGGAAACTCTCAGGCCCGGGGCAATGTGCCAGGCCCCATGACCGAGAGTTGCCACAGCAGGCTCGCACGCCTCAGTCCGGAATTTGACCGTCGGCAGTCAAGCCCATGATGTCCCGCGAAAAAATCGCGCCTTTCTCCCGGCGCCAAGAAGCTTATCCTGGAGAAAGAAGACCGGTCGGCGAGCCGGTCCGCCCCAGTGAGGGGAGCCAACCCCTCGCCGTCACGACAGAACAGCAGGGGGACGAGATGGGCAAGCTGGCCCAGAGCTATGTGAGCGGCCTTGGTACGCTGCCGCTGATCGGCGACACGATCGGGGTGCATCTCGATCGCATCGCGCAACGCTGGCCCGACCGCCCGGCGCTGGTGGTGCGCCAGCAGCAGGTGCGCTGGAGCTATCGCGAGTTCAACGAGCGGGTGGACGCCATGGCGGCCGGCCTCGTCGCCCTCGGCTTCGCGCCCGGGGAGCGGATCGGAATCTGGTCGCCCAACAATGCCGAATGGGTGCTGACCCAGTTCGCCACCGCCAAGGCGGGGCTGATCCTGGTCAATATCAACCCGGCCTATCGGCTGCACGAGCTCAAATATGCGCTGAACAAGGTCGGTTGCCGTGGCCTGATCCTCGCGAGCGCCTTCAAGACCAGCGACTACATCGCCATGATCCGCGAGGTCTGCCCCGAGCTGGTCTATTCGCAGCCGGGCGCGCTCGAATCCAAGTCGGCGCTGAACCTGCGCTGGGTCATCCGGCTCGGCACGGAAAAAACTCCCGGCATGGCCAACTTCGCCGACATCGCGGCGGCGGCGACGCCGGCCTCGCGCGAGCGCCTCGCCGGGCTCGCGGGCGAGCTGCAGTTCGACGATCCGATCAACATCCAGTTCACCAGCGGCACCACCGGCAATCCCAAGGGCGCCACGCTCACCCACCACAACATCCTGAACAACGGCTTCTTCATCGGCGAGGCGATGCGCCTCACCGAGCAGGACCGGCTCTGCATCCCGGTGCCGTTCTATCACTGCTTCGGCATGGTGCTGGGCAATCTCGCCTGCGTCACGCACGGCGCCTGCATGGTGATCCCGGGCGAGGGCTTCGACCCGCTGGCCGTGCTGCAGACCGTATCGGAGGAGCGCTGCACGGGCCTCCATGGCGTGCCGACCATGTTCATCGCCGTGCTCGATCATCCGGAGTTCGCCAGGTTCGACCTCACGAGCCTGCGCACCGGCATCATGGCCGGCAGTCCCTGCCCGATCGAGGTGATGAAGCGCTGCACCACCAGGATGCATATGAACGAGATCACCATCGCCTACGGCATGACCGAGACCAGCCCGGTCAGCTTCCAGAGCTCGTTCGACGACCCGAACGAGCGGCGCGTCTCGACCGTGGGGCGCATTCATCCGCATTTGGAGGTCAAGATCGTCGACCTCGAGGGGAAGATCGTGCCGCCGGGCAGACCGGGCGAGCTGCTGACGCGCGGCTATTCGGTCATGCGCGGCTACTGGGACGACGAGGCCCGGACACGCGAGGCCATCGACGAGGCGCGTTGGATGCATACCGGCGATCTCGCCACCATCGACGAAGAGGGCTATTGCAACATCGTCGGCCGCATCAAGGACATGGTGATCCGCGGCGGCGAGAACATCTATCCGCGCGAGATCGAGGAGTTCCTCTACGCCCATCCCAAGATCAGCGACGTGCAGGTGTTCGGCGTGCCCGATCCGAAATATGGCGAGCAGCTCTGCGCCTGGATCCGCGTCAAGTCGGGCGAGGCGCTGACGGCAGAGGAGGTCGTCGGCTTCTGCAAGGGCCAGATCGCCCACTACAAGATCCCGCAGCATATCCGCTTCGTCGACGCCTTCCCCATGACCGTCACGGGCAAGGTGCAGAAATTCATCATGCGGCAGAGGATGGCGGAGGAGCTGGGCGTGGCGGAGGCCAAGACCGCCTGAACCTCGGCGGGTCGCCTCAGCTCGAGGAGAGGCGGGTCTCGCGCGGGGTCTCGTTGAAGCGGGCCCGATACTGGGTCGAGAAGTGCGACTGGCTGGTGAAGCCGCAGGAGAAGGCGATCCATTGCAGCGTCATGGCGTGCTGCGGGTCGCTCAGGATCCGCCGGCGCGCCTCCTGCAGCCGCACCTCCATCAGCCAGCGGCCGAAGGTCGTACCGTTGCGCTCGAACAGCTTGTGCAGGTAGCGCAGCGAGATGCGGTGATTGAGCGCCACCGCGACGGGCGACAGCTCGTGATCGCCGAGATTCTCCCGCAGATAGCCGCAGATGCGCTTGAACATCGCGGCCATCAAGGACCGGTCGTCGAAATCGCGATGGCCCTTATGCTCGGCGCTGTCCAGCATCAGGCCCAGCAGGTCGAGGATGTTCTCGGAAAGCTGCGAGGCGATGCCGCTCGGCCATTCGCTCTCCGAGCGCATCAGCTTCAGCGCCATGTCGCTCACGATGGCGCCGAGCACGGGATTGGCCACGTCGAACTGCGCGCAGAGATCGTCGATCGCCGGCACCCGGCTGCGCATCAGCGGGGCCGGCACCTTGATGGTGACGTTCTCGAACCCGTCCGGGCAGGCGGCCTCGTAGAACTCGGAGGAGCGGAGGATCACGACATTGCCGGGATCGATGAAGCCGGCCCGGCCGCGCTGATCGAAATAGAGCTTCTCGCGGATCGGGAAGAGGAAGACGAAATTGTCGGCGCTGTCCGACTTGGCGGCCTCGGCATAGCGGAAGACGCGCTGCTGGTTGGCGCGGAAGTTGGACAGGCCAAGGCGGCCCAGCGGCAGCTCGATCATCTCGCCCGAGACGAAATCGTCGAGCCGGGGCTTCACGTCGACCGAGTAATAGACCTCCGCCATATACTCGCGCCAGACATCCACCGTACTCTCGGCGGGCACCCCTGTTGTCGAAAATGTTCTCGCACCAGCAGGCACGCTCACCTCGTCGGCTTGATCGGGCGTGAGATGTGCAGCGCAAAAAGTATGGGACAGAAACCAGGGCAAGTCGAGGCCTCACCCCGCCCATCTTCCGGCTACCGCTGCGATGCACCCGGGCACGCGCCGGACGGGCCGATCTTCAAGCCGGGGCAACCTCTGGCATGGATTCCTAAGCTGCCCTCCGATCAAAGTGCACCCAGGAGCAATGGAATGTGCATTGACATGAAAGACAGCGCCGAGAGCCCTCTCGTATCATGATTTCTCGCAACCGTCCGGCAATGGGCGGATGGGCAAGAAGAAGCAGGACGCCGCGCATTTGCCGCGGTGCAACAAGCTGGGTTCTGGGGAGGAACCGGTCTCATGGCGATCAGAGTCACTCGACGCAATGTCATCAAGGGAATGGCGGGCGCGGCCGCGGCGACAACCCCGGTCTTTTCGCCTTATGTCCTGAAGTCGGCCTGGGCGGCCGATCCGATCGTGCTCGGATTGCCGATCGCGCAGACGGCGCAGGCCGGCGTGGCCGACCATCAGGACCATTGGAATGGTTCGATCCTGGCGCAAGAGGAGATCAACGCCGCCGGCGGCATCCTCGGCCGGAAGCTCGAGCTCAAGGTCGTCGACATCGATCCGCTGTCGCCGGAAAGCTGCCAAGTCTCGATCAAGGCGCTGACGGACGCCAAGGTTCACGCCATCTCCTGCGCCTTCACCCTGGCGCCGATCCCGACGGCTGACGCTTCGGTCAAGTACAAGTGCCCCTTCCTCTGGGGCGTGACCCAGCGCAACTACACCGAAGAGGTGGCGAAGAATCCGGACAAATACAGCCATTGCTTCCAGACCGATCCGTCGGAGGTGCATTACGGCTACACCTTCCCGATCTTCCTGAAGGACATGAAGGATCGGGGCCTGTGGAAGCCGCTCAACAACGGCGTCCATATCGTCCAGGAGCAGATCGCCTACAACCAGACGATCTCCAAGGCGCTGCAGGAGGCGCTGCCCAAGAGCGAGTTCACCCTCGCCAAGGTGACCGACATCCAATACCCGGTCCAGGACTGGGGCCCGGTGATCCAGGACATCAAGAAGACCGGCGCCGGCGCGGTCATGATCGACCATTGGGTCGCGGCCGAATATGCGGCTTTCGTGAAGCAGTTCCAGGCCGATCCGCTCAAGGGCGCGCTGGTCTATCTGCAATACGGTCCCTCGCAGCCGGAGTTCCTGGAGCTGGCCGGAAAGGCGGCCGAAGGCTTCGTCTGGAGCACTGTGCTCGGCGTCTATGCCGACGAGAAGGGCACCGAGTTCCGCAACAAATACAAGAAGCGGTTCCCCGGCGTCATGGGGCTCGTCTACACGGGCAACAGCTACGACACCGCCTATTACCTGAAGGCGGCCTGGGAAGCCGTGGGCGATCCGAACAAGTTCAAGGAGGTCTGCGACTGGATCCGGGTCAATCCCTTCCGCGGCGTCTGCGGCTACATGGACATGAACAACAAGTATCAGGAATGCGCCCATTTCCCCGATGACGGCAATCCGGTCTCGGCGACCGAGCTCGAGAAGGGCATGGGCCAGCTCTATTTCCAGGTGCAGGACGTCGAGCACAAGATCATCTATCCCGATCCGCTGAAGGAAGTGACCCTGCGTCCGGCGCCATGGATCTGAATCGCGAGGGTGGGGCGCGGCGGCCGGAGCCGCCGCGCTCCGGCGAGCCGCTCTTCGCCTGCGAGAACATCAGCCTCGATCTCGGCGGCCGGGAGATCCTCCGCGATATCTCGCTCTCGGTGGGGCGGGGCGAGGTGCTGGGCATCATCGGGCCCAACGGCGCCGGCAAGACCAGTCTGTTCGAGGTGCTCTCGGGGCGCATGCCGCCCAAATCGGGCCGCGTCCTCTTCAAGGGGCGCGACGTCACGAGGCTGGCCTTGCATGAGCGGTCCCGGCTCGGCATCGGGCGGACCTACCAGACGCCGGTGGTGCCCGAGGAGCTCACGGTCGGCGAGACGCTCAAGGCGGCACGCCAGGCCTATCGCCCTTTCCTGACGCGCCATCACGCGGAGTGGGGCGCCGAGCTGGTGCGGTTCCATATCGACGAAGAGCGCCCGACGGCCAATCTCGATACGCTGGATCGCCGCAAGCTGCTGCTGGCCTGCCTGCTGATGCGCCGGCCGCCGCTGATCCTGATGGATGAGCCGGCTGCCGGGCTGATCAATTCCGAGGTCGATGAGTTCGACGATCTGATCCGCGTGCTCTCCAAGGAGATGAACGTGGCGATCATCATCGTCGAGCACCGGATCGAGCTGCTCGACACCATCGCCGACCGGGTCATGGTGATGGACGCGGGCGAGGTGATCTCCGAGGGCGATCTCGCCCGCGTGCTGGCCGATCCGAAGGTCCATGCGGCTTATTTCGAGAATGTCGAAGAGGGCACGCTCGAAGAGACGCAAAGCCACGCGGCCTGAGCGGCGGATACCGGGGCAAATCGCAGATGGCCATGGGACAGCAAGCGCAACGCAGCGAACGGCGCGAGGTTCTGAATGTGAAGGGCCTGTCGGCGGGCTACGGGCCGATGCGCGTCATCCACGATCTCGACCTGATCGTCTATTCGGGCGAGCGGGTGGGGCTGGTCGGGCTGAACGGCCACGGCAAATCGACCCTGTTCCTCGCCATCGCCGGCCTGACGGGGTGGCAGCGCGGCTCGATCCGGCTCAACGGGGCCGAGGTCGGCGGCACCCGCAGCCAGGGGCCCGGGCGCTACACCCATCTGGTGGTGAAGAGGGGGCTGGCCCTGATCCCGCAGGGCGACGAGATCTTCACCGGCCTCACGGTCGAGGAACATCTCGACAGCGGCGCCTTCACCCGTCGCGCCTGGCGCGACCGGCAGGAGCGCAAGAAGAAGGTCCTGCAGATCTTTCCGCCCCTGAAGAAGCTGATGGGGACCGCCGTCGGCCGCCTCTCCGGCGGCGAGCGGCGCATGGTGGCGATCGGGCGCGGCCTGATGGCCGAGGCCTCGCTCTATCTGGTGGACGAGCCGTCGCTGGGGCTGGCGCCCAAGATCGGCAAGGGCGTGCTCGACGCGCTGATGAGCGTCGAGCTGGGCGATTCCGCGATGATCATCGCCGAGCAGAACGTGGCCCTCCTGGAACGCCGGGTCGACCGGGTGCTCGGCATGCATGTGGGCAAGCTCAAAGGGGAGGCCGCGGCCGCCCTGGCCTATCAGACGAGAAGGGAGATCTGACCCATGGATTGGGGCTTCGTCTTCGCCAACGCCCTGACGCTCGCCTGCATCTACGGCACGCTGGCGATCGGGATCTCGATCACATGGTCGAGCCTGGGCCTCATCAACATGGCCTATGGGTTCATCTTCTCCATCTCGGGCTATGGCGCCTGGCTGACGGCGCAGCATATCTCCGAGAACGGGCTCATCGTGATCCTGGCCGGGGTCCTGACCGGCGCCGTCAGCGGCATGGTGGTCTGCGCGCTGGCCTTCATCCCGATCCACGACAAGCCCAACTTCACCGTTCGCGGGCTGATCGCGACGCTGGCCATCAGCATGATCGGAACCCAGGCGCTGCTCTGGTATTTCGGGCCGCGCTCCAAGAGCCTGCCGCCGCTCTTCGGCGACTGGTCGCTGCCGATCCTCGGCATGAACATGACGGCCGACAAGGTCGGCGCCGTCGTCTCCTCGATCGTCCTGCTGGCCGTGGTGCTGGCCTGGATGCGGTCGAGCCGGCGCGGCCTCGAGATCCGGGCCATGATGATGAACCCGCATGCGGCCGCCATCGTCGGCATCGGCGTCAGGCGCACCGGCTTCTATGTGATGGCGCTGACCGGCGGGCTGGCCGGCCTCGCCTCGGTCCTGCTGTCCCAGACCTACTACATCGGGCCTTTCAGCGGCATCACTCCCATGATCAAGGGCGTCAGCGTCGCGCTCTGCGGCGGCCTCGGCAGCGTGCTGGGCGCCGTCATCGCCGCGGGGCTTCTGGGCATCAACGAAGCGATGACCTCGCTGCTGCTGGGCGGGCATATCGTGCTGATCACCCAGTTCCTGCTCATCATCATCATCCTGCTGATCCGTCCGCGCGGGATCGCAGGCATCCTCGATCGGGCGCGCGAGGCCTGAGCTCGTCATGACCGGAACTTGGACCGACCCGACTTCGGCCTTCGATCCCGAGAAGCCCTTCAGGACCGTCACCACCGACGACTACATGTCGCCGGAGGCGATCTGGGACGAGACCCGGCGCTTCAAGGTGCCGACCTACGGCGTCGGGCGGCTGCGCTACTATTACAAATGGCCGGGCCACGGCTCCATGCTGTGGCGGCGCCTGCGCTACTGGCCCACGCGCCGCACGGTCCTGCGCTTCAGGGGCGAATACAACCCCAAGACCCTGCGCCGCGAGAAGACCATCGTCGACAAGCGGCCGATCTGGTGGATCCTCGGCTTCATCGCCATGGCGATCGCGCCGCTCTTTGCGCCCGAGGAGGGGCAGGGGGCGCTCCTGGCCGCCGCCGCCGTATTCTTCATCTATGCCGCGATCAATCTCTGCTGGATGCTGATCATCGGCACGGCGGGAATCTTCTCGCTGGCGAGCTTCGCCGTCGCCGGTGCCGCCGCCTACGGCTCCGCGCTGCTCTCCATCCAATTCGGGCTGCCCTGGTGGACCCTGCCGATATTGGGCAGCGTGATCGGGCTCGTCTTCGGCATCATCATCGCCATACCGGCGATACGCCTGGAAGGGTTCTACTACGCGCTTCTGACCCTGGGGCTGGTCGAGCTCTGCCGCGTCTATGTGATCCAGTCGAAGGTCTTCGGCTCGGCGACGGGCGGGCTTTATGGCGCCGACAGCTATATCCCGGAGGACTGGTCCGAGCATGCGCAGCTCATGCTGGGCTATTACGCCTCGGGCGCCGTCATGCTGGCGGCGCTCACCCTGTTCCGCTTCGTCAACGGCAAGCGGCTGGGCCGCATCCTGCGGATGGCGCCGGAGAAGCGCGAGGCCTTCGCCGAGGCGGTCGGGGTCAATTACCGGGCGGCTCGCATCTGGGTGTTCCTGATCTCTTCGCTGGCGATCGGCGCGATCGGCGGGTTCTACGCCGCGCATTTCCGCGGCGCCTCGCCCAACCTGTTCGCCTTCGACACGCTGCTGCTGTCGCTCTCGATGCTGGTGATCGGCGGGTTGGGCCGGGCCGAGGGCGCCGTGGTCGGCACGCTGATCGTGGTCTTCGTCGACCGCGTGCTGATCGATTGGGGCCCGCTGCGGCTGGTGCTGATCGGCTGCCTGATGCTGTTCGTGGTGCTGTTCCTGCGCGGCGGCCTGTTCGGCATCAAGCCGCAGTTCCGCGCCTGGCGGGACAAGAAGAAGAGCGAGCGGCGCTCGTCGCGCGCCGAGAAAGGGGGAGAGATGCTGCCCGAAGAAGCCACCGAAACACCCGACAAGGACCTGCTGTTCTTCCGCCGCTTCGACAAGATGCAGCGCGAGTTCCTGAAGAAGCTCGTCACCGATCAGGTGATCGCGGAACATCGCCAGAATCCCCTGGGCCAGCACAGCGAGGCGCTCGAGCGCCTGCTGACCTATTTCCGCCGCCAGCCGACGGTCGAGAAATACGCCATCACCGTGGTGGAGCCGTTCAAATCCTATCGGCTCGTGGCGCTCTCGGGCGTGCGCGGCGTGGCGCCGCGGCTGGTCGAGGACAAGATCTACCATTCGCCCGAGGAGGCCCATCATGGCCTGTTCCTCCGCCGGGTTCAGGATCTCCTGGAATCCTGACCCCGTCCTTATCGAGCAGTCCCGGCTGAATCTTCCTTCGGATCGCGGCAATGGCACAAATCAAGGTCTTCGGCTACAGCGACAAGATCTCGGTCAAGGCGGGCGACGAGATCAGCTTCCATGCGACGGTGGACGGCACGGATCGCGCGAAAGCGCAGCTCGTGCGGCTGATCCATGGCGATCAGCACCCGGAAGGCCCCGGCTTCATCGAGGAGGAGGTCAAATCCTCGATCGACGGCGAATGGGCGATCAAGAAG
Organism: Hypericibacter adhaerens; assembly: GCF_008728835.1. GTDB lineage: Bacteria > Pseudomonadota > Alphaproteobacteria > Dongiales > Dongiaceae > Hypericibacter > Hypericibacter adhaerens. The sequence continues at coordinate 3,278,636 of NZ_CP042582.1, read as the reverse complement.
CAGTTCACGCAGGTCGGATCCTTCCTCAAGGTCGCGGACCCGGGGCGCAAGCTGGCGCTCGACGGCAGCTTCACGCTGTTCGGCTTCATCTGGCCCAGCCTCCATGGCGAGGGCGTGCGCGAGGCGCTGATCGGGCGCTGGGATCTCTTCCGCAACGAGGGCTACTGCCTCGGCATCAACCAGAAGGGCGCGCTGGAATTCTGGGTCGGCGACGGCAAGGAGATCGACTATGTCGCGGCCGAGGTGCCGCTAATGCGGAAGATCTGGTATTTCGTCGCGGTCAGCTATGACGCGGGTTCGGGCCAGGCGACGATCTACCAGGAGGGCGTGCTCAACCGCTACAACAGCCTCCTCGGCAAGGTGGCGCCGGTCGATTACCGCTCCCATGTGCGCGAGACCCTGCGGTTCCGCGCCAAGAACGCGCCCGACATCCCCTTCCTCGTCGCCGGCGCCCAGGACTGGCACGAGCTCCGCGGTCATTTCGTCAGCCAGAACTACAACGGCAAGATCGACCGGCCGGGCGTCTATGGCCGCGCGCTCAGCCGCGAGGAGCTCGACCGGCTCCGCAACGGCGAGCCGCCGTCCGCGGAGGGGCTGATCGCCTATTGGGACAGCAGCAAGGGCTATACCGATCGCGGCATCGGCGACCGGGTGGTCGATACCGGGCCGAACGGCCTCCATGCCGAGGGCTATAACCGCCCGGTTCGCGCCCAGACCGGCTGGAACTGGAAAGGGCGGAACGATTGCTTCCGGCTGGCGCCGGAGGAATATGGCGGCATCGAGTTCCATGCCGACGCGATCCTCGATTGCCGATGGGAGGTGGCGCGGCGCTTCACCATCCCGGCCGACCTGAAGAGCGGCGTCTATGCCGTGCGGCTCCGGGCCGGCGACGGCTCCGGGCTGGGCGAAGAATATATCGTCTTCTTCGTGCGGGCCGCGGTGCCGAAGGCGCGGATCGCCTTCCTGGTGCCGACCGCGAGCTATCTCGCCTATGCCAATGAGCGGCTGAGCTTCGACGCCCAGATGGTGCAGCCGATCATGGGTCAGGCGCCGATCGTCTCCGAGGTCGATATCGAGCTCTACCAGACCCGCGATTTCGGCCTCTCGACCTACGACGCCCATGCCGACGGCGCCGGCGTCTGCTACAGCTCCTATCGCCGGCCGATCCTCAACATGCGCCCGAAATGCCGCATGGCCTCCATGGGGATCACCTGGCAGCTCGCGGCGGACCTGTCGATCGTCGGCTGGCTCGAGCATCTGAAATACGATTACGAGATCGTCACCGACGAGGATCTCCATTTCGGCGGGCTGAAGGCGATCGAGCCCTACAAGCTGGTGATCACCGGCAGCCATCCCGAGTACTATTCGGAGGAGATGCTCGACGCCTCCGAGGACTTCGTCGCGGGCGGCGGCCGGCTGATCTATATGGGCGGCAACGGGTATTACTGGAACATCGCCTTCCGGCCCGAGGAACCCTGGGTCATGGAGGTGCGCAAGCTCGATTCCGGCATGCGCGCCTGGAACGCCCGGCCGGGCGAGCATTACCTGCAGACGACCGGCCAGAAGAGCGGCCTCTGGAAGAATCTGGGCCGGCCGCCGCAGAAGCTCACGGGCGTCGGCTTCATCTCGCAGGGGTTCGATTCGGCGCGGCCCTTCCGGCGTATGCCCGACAGCTGGCATCGCACCGTCGCCTGGATCACCGAGGGGATCGAAGGCGAGGTCATCGGCGATTTCGGCCTCGCCCATGGCGGTGCCGCCGGCATCGAGATCGACCGCTACGATCTGAGCCTGGGCACGCCGCCCCACGCCAAGATCATCGCCTCATCGGGCGGTCACAGCGACAATTATGCGCTGGTGGTGGAGGAGGTGCTCTATGCCTATCCGGGCATGACCGGCACCTTCGATTACCGCATCCGCGCCGACATGGTCTATTTCACGGCGCCCAATCATGGCGGCGTGTTCTCGACCGGCTCGATCGGATTCAGCGGGGCGCTGCCGCACAACCGCTTCGACAACAATGTCTCGAAGCTGCTGAAGAACGTGGTGGACGCCTTCGCCAAGGAGGGACCGCTGCCCGGCTGGAGCTGGGTTGCCGAGGAGAAGCAGTGGCGATGACGACGGATTGAGGCGGGGCTGACGCGCGGCAGGCAAGTCGCGCTTTAGATGCGAAGGGCGTGGGCGACAGGGTCGCCCACGCCCTTCGGCTTTCCGCCGGAGAAAGAATCAGGCCGATTTGGCGCGGGCGCCGTCGACGCTCCAGGCGCCGGGGCCGGCCGCCGCGAAGAACAGGAACACGAAGCAGTAGAGGGCCGCGAGCTCGCCGCCGTTCTGGATCGGGAAGACCGAGTTCGGGAAGTGCACGTAGAAGAACGCCACCGCTGTGAAGCCCGACAGAATAAAGGCAACGGGCCGTGTGAAGAGGCCGATGACGAAGAGGATGCCGCCGATCAGCTCGATCCAGCCGGCGATGCCGATCAAGGAGAAGCTGGGCACGCTCGACATCTCCGTCAGCGGGAAGCCCAGATGCTTGGTGGTTCCATGCTCCAGCAGGAACAGTCCCGTCATGATGCGAAGCAGGCCTTGCGCGCGCGACGTCCAGGCCGCGCCGATCTGATCGAAAGTCGTCATGTGGTCCCCCACCCTGATGTGATCCCTGAGTGACGAAAGGCACGTGCTGCATAATCCTCTAGCGATGCCCGATTCGCCATGCCTTGTGACCCCGACTCGCCCAGAATCGGGTGAGCAGGTATCGGATGGGAAACCAGTTTTCCATGGTGTTCCCCGGATGGGCCGGGTAAGACCAACGGCCTGTGCATCGCAACAAATTCTATCGAGGGCCCGCCCGTGGGGGACGGAAGGGACATCGTCATCGGCATCGATCAGGGCACGACCAACACCAAGGCCGTGGCGATCGACAGGCAAGGACGGGTGCTGGGCCAGGCGGAGCGGCCCATCGCCTCGGCCTCGCCGCGGCTGGGCTGGGTCGAGCAGGACCCGAACGCCATGCTGGCGAACGGTGTCGCCTGCGTGGGCGAGGTGCTGGCCGGGCTCGGCCGCGGCCCGGGCTCGGTCGCGGGCCTCGGCATCGCGAACCAGACCGAGACCCTGGTCGTCTGGGACAGCCGGACCGGCGAGCCCGTGCTGCCGGCGATCGTCTGGAAATGCCGGCGCGGCGATGCCGAGCTCGCATCGTTGCGACGCGGCGAGACGGTGGCACTGCTGCGCCGCAAGACCGGGCTCGATCTGGACCCGACCTTCACCGCGGCGAAGCTCCGGTGGATTGCGGCTCATCGTCCGGAGATCGCGGCCCGGCTGGCCACAGGCGATTGCCTCTTCGGCACGGTCGATGTCTGGCTGATCTGGAAGCTCACGGGCGGCGCCACTTATGCGACCGAACCCGGCAACGCTTCGCGCACCATGCTGCTCGATATCGCGAAGGCCACGTGGGACCCCGATCTCGCGGCGCTGTTCGATCTGAAGCTGGCGCGGTTGCCCGAGCTGCGGCCCTCGGCCGGCGCCTTCGGCGAGACCGCGCGCGCGTTCTTCGGTGCGGCCGTCCCGATCACCGCCGCGATGGGCGACCAGCAGGCGGCCCTCTTCGGCCATGGCTGCTTCGAGCCGTTGCAGCTCAAGGTGACCTACGGCACCGGCGCCTTCCTCTGGGTCAATGCCGGCAGCGATCCGGCGATCGAGGCCACAGACGGGCTGATCCGCACCATCGCCTGGAGCCTCGACCGGCCGACCTATGCGCTCGAGGGCTTCGTGATGTATGCCGGCGCCATCCTCGACTGGCTGGCGACGCGGCTGGGGATCGAGGGCGGCGGGGCGGCGGTGGTGCGCGAAGCGCGACAGGCGGGCCTGAGCGACGGCGTCGTGCTGGTGCCGGCCTTCCAGGGGCTGGCGGCGCCCTGGTGGCGCCCGGAGGTCCGTGCCGGCCTCATCGGCATGACCGAGGCCACCACGCGCGCCCATCTCTGTCATGCCGGGCTGGAGGCCCTGTGCTATCAGATCCGTGCCGTGCTCGAGGGCGTGCGTCGCTCGACCGGCCGGCCGATCGGCACGGTGCGGATCGATGGCGGCCCGACACGCTCGGATTATCTGATGCAGATGCAGGCGAACATGCTGCAGCAAACCCTGGCCGCTTCGGCCTTCGATTCCATGACGCCTTTCGGCGCCGCCCTGATGGCGGGGCTGGGCGCGGGAGTCTGGCGCGATCTCGGGGAGCTGCGCTCCCTGGTGACGCCGTCGCGGGAGATCGCGCCCGATCCCGGTGAAGCGGCGCGCTGGGATCGCGGCTATGCGGATTGGCGGGCTGCGGCCGAGGCGCTGCTGGGGCTCTACGATCGTCGGCGCACCGCCCCCTGATGTCCCCACCACCCTCAAAGCTCTACGATCTCTTCGTGATCGGCGGCGGCATCAACGGTGCCGCCATCGCCTGCGATGCGGCGGGCCGCGGGCTGGCCGTGGCGCTGGCCGAGGAGCGCGATTTCGCCGAAGGCACCTCCTCGCGCTCCTCCAAGCTCATCCATGGCGGCTTGCGCTATCTCGAGACCTACGATTTCCGGCTGGTGCGCCATGCGCTGCTGGAGCGCGAGATCCTGATGGCCAAGGCGCCGCATCTGGTCTGGCCGATCCGCCTCGTGCTGCCGCATGTGCCGAGCCTGCGGCCGCGCTGGCTGATCCGCCTGGGGCTCATTTTCTACGATTTCCTGGCCCGGCGCCGGCGGCTGCCGCGGTCGCAGGCGATCGATCTGCGCCGGCATCCCTTCGGCCAGGCGCTCAAGACCTCGCTCACCCACGCCTTCGCCTATTCGGATTGCCGCGGCGACGATGCACGCCTCGTGATCGCCAATGTCCAGGGCGCCGCGGCGCACGGCGCCGACATCCTCGCCCGCCACCGGTTCGTTGGCGCGCAGCGCCATCCCGACCGTTGGCGGATCGAGCTGGAGAACAAACTGACCGGCCGGCGGTCGGAGATCGGCGCGAAGCTGCTGGTCAATGCCGCCGGGCCCTGGGTGATCGCCGTCGGCGGCACGGTCGAAGGTGTCGCCACCGCGCGGCGGCTGCGGATGGTGCGAGGCGGCCATATCGTGGTGCCGCGGCAATGGGAAGGCGAGCATGGCTATTTCATCCAGACCCGCGACAACCGGACCATGGAGCTCTTCCCTTACGAGGGCGATTTCACCTCGATCGGCACGACCGACGAGCCCTGGGAGGAGGCGCCCGAGAAGGTGACGGTCTCCGACAAGGAGATCGACTACATGCTCGAGGAGGCGAACCAGTATCTGCGCAAGCCCGTGAGCCGCGCCGACATCGTCTGGCGCTATGCCGGCGTGCGGCCGCTGTTCGAGGTCGGCAGCGGGCGCGACGGCGATCTCTCGACCCTGACGCGCGACTACGCCTTCGAGATCGATGGCGGAGAAGGGCGGGCGCCGGCCTTGACCGTCTTCGGCGGCAAGCTCACGACGCACCGGCGCCTGGCGGAGCATGCGATGGCCGAGCTGGCGCGGTTCTTTCCGTCAATGAGAGACGGGCGAAGCCGCACCGAATCCCTGCCGGGCGGCGATTTCGGCCCCGGCGGCATGGAAGGACACACCGCGGCGTTGCAACATGATGTCGCCTGGCTGCCCGAGAAGCAGCTTCGCCGCTATGTGAAGCTCTATGGCACGAAGGCACGGGCTTTGCTGGGCCCGGCGCGAAGCCTCGCCGATCTCGGCCGTCTCTTCGGCGCCGACCTTTATCAGTGCGAGGTCGACTACCTGATGGATCGGGAATGGGCGCTCGCGGCCGAGGACATCGTCTGGCGGCGCACCAAGCTGGGCTTGCGGATGACGCCTGCCGAGATCGAGGCGCTCGGCATCTATATGGCCTCGCGCCCGCCGGCTTGGAGCCAGGGCGGATACTCGTAGATCAAGGAGCAGCTCTGTTTCGGAGCGGCGGGTTTGTCCAGCAGCGCTAGGCGCTTGTGCCGCCTGTATCCGGCTGGGTCGCAACCAGGCTGTCGATCCTCGAAAGGAACGCCTTCAGGATCGGCGAGCTGTTGGACTGGTGATAGCCGACCGCCACGCCGATCGTCGGCGCCTCGCCCTTGAGGGGGCGGCTCACGACGGACCAAGGCAAGAAGTGCCGCGCGGAAGCCGGCAGCAGCGCCACGCCCCGGGTCGACGCGACCAGCGAGATCGCCATCGCGTAATTGTCGATCTCGAAGGACGGCACGATGTCGATCTTCCGGCGCATGAAGTAGTCCGCGATGACGCCGCGCAGGACGCGCGGCACTTTCGAGATGCCGATATAGGTCTCTCCGATGAAATCCTTGGGGTCGACCGATTTGCGCTGTGCGAGCTTGTGGTCGCTGGGCAGGATCGCAACCAGGGGCTCGTTCGCGATCACCCTGATTTCGATGCCGGGTATCTGCTCGGCGCGAAGAAAGGCGAGGTCGAGCTTGCCCTGCGCGAGCTCGTTTGCCAGCGTCGCGGAATGATCGCTTGAGATCCGGATCTCGATGTTCGCGAGCTCGCCGCGCAGGAGGCCCGTCGCGCGCGGCAGCCAGTCGACCTCCTGGCCCGTCGTGAATCCCACGGCAAACACCTGCTTGGCCGGCTGTGCTGCGCGGCGAGCAGCTTCCGTCGCGGTCTCCGCCTGCATCAGCGCCAGCCGCGCGTGATCAAGAAAGGCGCGTCCGGCCGCCGTCAGCTCGACGCCGTGAACGCTGCGCGTCAGCAGCGGCGTGCCGACCTCGTATTCCAGGTCGCGGATTTGCCGGCTAAGCGAGGGCTGAGCGGTGTGGAGACGTTTCTCGGCGGCGACCGTCAGGCTGCCCTCCTCGGCGACGGCGACGAAATAACGCAAATGGCGAAGCTCCATTCCATACCTCCTGAGTATGGACTGGAGCTTACAAAGTCTTTTTCAAAGGCGCCAGAGCGGCGCAAATAAGCACCCGACAAGCAGAACCCCATCGTCGTCCATGCCTCACTGGCAGGGTGGAGTCCGCCCGGATCGGAGTTTTTGCGATGACCAGCCATACCCATCAGACGGCGCCGACGCGCTATGCCGACGCCAACGGCATCCGCTTCGCCTATCGCCGTTTCGGCAAGGCCGGCGGCGTTCCTCTCGTCTTCAACATGCACTTCATGGGCACCATGGATCACTGGGATCCGGCGGTGACCGACGGCTTCGCCAAGGATCGCGAGGTTATCTTATTCAACAATGCCGGCGTTTCCTCGAGCTCCGGCAAGGTGCCCGGCAGCTTCGCGGAAATGGGCGCCAATGCGATCGCCTTCGTCCGGGCGCTCGGGCTCGGCCAGGTCGACCTGCTCGGCTTCTCGATCGGCGGCCTGGTCGCGCAGGAGACCGCGTTGCGGGCGCCCGACCTCGTCCGCCGGTTGGTCCTGGTGGGCACCGGGCCCCGCAGCGGCGAGAGCATGGATACCGGCACACCGGAGGGTAAAGCGATATTCGGCGCTACCTATGCCGATCCGGACGATCTATGGCTGCGCGTTCATTTCACCCCATCCGAGGCGAGCCAGGCGAAGGGGCGCGCGTTCGTCGAGCGCATCCGGCTGCGCAGCGAGAGCCGCGACCCCGCCGTGACGCCGGAAGCGGCCCTGGCGCAGCGCGCGGCGATCGCCAAGTGGGGCGCCAAACGGGAGAACGCCTGGGACTACCTGAAGGAGATCGGGCAGCCGGCGCTCGTCGTTAACGGCAGCAACGACGTCATCATCTACACGGTCAACTCGTTCATCCTGCAGCAGCATCTGCCGAACGCGCAGCTGATCCTCTACCCGGACTCGGCGCATGGATCGCTGTACCAGTATCCCGAGCTGTTCGTCCGCCACGTCTCGACCTTTCTCGATCAGAAGCAGTGGGCCTGAGCTGTCAGCTTCGCCCATGGAGGGAGAATTGCTATGACCAGCCTCAAAGGGAAAACCGCCCTCGTCACCGGCGCCTCGCGCGGCATCGGCCGTGCCAGCGCACTCGCGCTCGCTAGATCGGGCGCCCAGGTGCTGGTCCATTACGGCCAGGCGGCCAAGGAGGCGGAAGCGGTCGTCGCCGAGATTCGCAAGTCCGGTGGCCGCGCCGACGCGGTTGCTGCCGATCTCGGCGCGCCTGATGGTCCGCATCAGCTGGCGCGACAGGTCCGTGCCATCGTCGGCGACCGCTTGGACATCCTGGTCGCCAATGCCGGCGTCTCGAAAGCGGCCGTGATCGAGGAGACGACGGTCGAGGATTTCGACCGTCTGTTCGCGGTCAATGTCCGCGCGCCGTTCTTCCTGGTTCAGCAATTGCTGCCGATCCTGCATGAGGCCAGCAGCGTCGTGCTGGTGTCCTCTCTGGCGGCCCATGCGGTGGTCGGGACGTTGCCGGCCTATGCCGCGACCAAGGGGGCGATCGACACGCTGGTGAAGCATTTCGCCGCGGCTCTCGGTGCACGCGGCGTGCGCGTGAATGCGGTCGCGCCCGGCGTGGTGGCGACGGACATGTCGTCCTTCGCCAAGACGGACTCGGGCCGCGACTACACCCTCGGCCTGCAGACCTTCAAGCGGGTCGCCCAGCCCGACGACATCGCCGATGCCATCGCGTTCCTCGCCTCGCCCGACTCTCGCTGGATCACCGGCGACACCATCCATGTCGATGGCGGCTCCAAGCTCTGAACCCGGCCTGTCGGCCCCATCGCTCTCAGCCTCAAGAAAGGAATTCGTCATGTCCAGGAAACTCGAAGGCAAGACGGCGCTCGTCACCGGCGGCTCCCGCGGTATCGGCGCGGCGATCGCCAAGCGGCTGGCGGCCGACGGCGCGAAGGTGGCGATCACCTATGCGAAAGGCGCGGACGCGGCCGCCGCCGTCGTCAAGGCGATCGAAGATACCGGCGGCCGGGCGATCGCGATCCAGGCCGACGCCACCGATCCCAAGGCCGTCCAGGCCGCGGTCGACAAGGCGGTCGGCCTGCTCGGCAAGCTCGACATATTGGTGAACAACGCCGGCACGGCGATCCCGAAGAAGTTCGAGGAGACGACGCTCGAGGAGCTGGACCAAGTCATCGACCTCAACATCCGCGGCGTCTTCGTCACGACGCAGGCGGCGCTGAAGCAGATGAACAATGGCGGACGGATCATCTCGATCGGCTCCTGCGTCGGGGAGCGGATGATGACGCCGGGGCTGGTGCCTTACTCGGCGACGAAGAGTGCGATCCGGATGTTCACGCAGGGCCTGTCGCGCGAGGTCGGCGACCGCGGCATCACGGTCAACAATATCCAGCCCGGCCCGATCGACACCGATCTCAATCCGGCCGCGGGCGACTGGGCCGTGCCGCAGAAGGCGGTCACCGCGTTGAACCGTTACGGCAGCGTCGACGAGGTCGCGGCGCTGGTGGCGTTCGTCGCGAGTCCAGAGGCGTCCTACATCACGGGCACGAACCTGACTGTCGACGGCGGCACCAACGCCTGACGGGTGGTTGCGCAGGGATCCAGAACCGGCGTGGCGCCCTCGAGGGCGGGATTGCCGGACCCAAGCCCGGCAATGACCGGGGCGGGTGGCTCAGAACTTCACCTTGTCGCCGCCCTTGAGCTTCAGCATGGCGCGGGCTTCGGCGGGGGAGGCGACGTCGAGCGAGAGCTCGGTCAGGATGGCGCGGATCTTGCGCACCTGCTCGGCATTGCTCTTGGCGAGCTGGCCCGGCCCCAGATAGATGCTGTCCTCGAGCCCGACGCGCACATTGGCGCCCATGGCGGCGCCGATGGTGGCCAGGTTGATCTGATGGCGGCCCGCCGCCAGGATCGACCATTGATAGTCGCTGCCGAAGAGCCGGTCCGCCGTGCGGCGCATGTGGGTCAGGTCCTCGGGATGCGGCCCGATCCCGCCCAGCACGCCGAAGATCGTCTGCACGAAGAGCGGCGGCTCCAGGAGCTTGCGGTCGAGGAAATGGGCCAGCGTGTAGAGATGGCCCACATCGTAGCATTCGCATTCGAAGCGCGTGCCGCAACCCTGACCCAGCTCTTTGATGAAGCGCTCGATCTGGGCGAAGGTGTTGCTGACGATCAGGTCCTTGGTCTTCTCGACATAGGCCTTCTCCCACTCGTGCTGCCAATGCTCGATCTTCTGCGTCACGTGGAAGATGCCGAAATTCATCGAGCCCATGTTGAGCGAGCAGAGCTCGGGGCTTGCGCGCAAGGGCGCCGCGAGGCGGTCCTCCATGGTCATCCCGAGCGAGCCGCCGGTGGTGATGTTGATGACCGCGTCGGTGTTCTGCTTGATGCGCGGCAGGAACTGCATGAACACGTCGGGATTGGGCGTCGGCCGCCCGTCCTTGGGATCGCGCGCATGGAGATGGATCACCGAGGCGCCGGCCTCGGCCGCCGCGATCGATTCGGCCGCGATCTGGTCGGGCGTGATCGGCAGATAGGGCGTCATGGTCGGCGTATGGACCGAGCCGGTCACGGCGCAGGTGATGATGACCTTGCGGGGGGCCTTGCCGTCCTTCGGGGCGGCCGCGGTGGCGGCGCTGCTGGATGTCATGGGCGAGGGAATCCGATCTGGCTGAAATGCGGGGTCTGAACAGGCTGCCGGGGCCGGCCTCGGCCGGTCCCAGCCTTGACTCGCTGGCGACCGGGACCATAGCATCACAGATAACGTGATCACAAGCACCGGAGGGGCGGTGCGGCGGGACGGGGGCGGGAAATCGCCCGCGCGGCCCCGTCCTCCGTCATGGCTCCTCGGGTGCGCAACGGAGCATGTCATGACGGCCACCGGCCTTGCCTCCCGCAGCAGCAACCAGAACCTGGCGTCGGCCCTGCGCGAGGCCGAAGAGCGCTATATCCAGGCCAATCCGAAGAGCGCCGCGATCCACGGTGCCAGCAAGGCGGCCATGCCGGGCGGGAACACCCGCACCACGCTGCATTACTCGCCGTTCCCCGTCTGCATCCGCTTCGCCGAGGGCTCGCGCGTCATCGATGTCGACGGCCACAGCTATGTCGATTTCATCAACGAATATACCGCGGGCGTGCTCGGCCATTCCGAGCCCGCGGTGAAGGCGGCCCTGGCCCAGGCGATCGCCGACGGCCTGACGCTGGGCGGCCCCAGCATCTACGAGCATGAGCTGTCGGCGATCATCTCGCAGCGCTTCAGCTCGATGGAGCGGCTGCGCTTCTGCAATTCCGGCACCGAGGCGAATCTGCTGGCGCTGGCGACGGCGCGCGCCGTGACGGGACGGCCGGCCGTGCTGGTCTTCGACGGCGCCTATCACGGCAGCCTGCTCTATTTCAGCCATGGCGCCTCGCCGCTCAACATGCCGATCCCGTTCGTCACGGCGCCCTACAACGATGCCGAGGCGGCCGTGAAGGCGATCGAGCGCCATGCGCAGGATCTGGCGGCGGTGCTGGTCGAGCCGCTGCAGGGCGGGGCGGGGGCGATCCCGGGCGAGCTCGCCTTCATGCGGGCGCTGCGCGACGCGACGCGCAAGCATGGCATCGTCTTCATCATGGACGAGGTGATGACCTCGCGGCTGTCGCCTTCGGGCGTCCAGGGCCGCCTGGGGATCAAGCCCGACATGACGACGCTCGGCAAATATGTCGGCGGCGGCATGACGATCGGCGCCTTCGGCGGCCGGGCCGACATCATGGAGCGCTTCGACCCGGCGAAGCCCGGCGCGCTGCCGCATGGCGGCACCTTCAACAACAATGTGCTGGCCATGGCGGCCGGCCATGCGGCCTTCACCAAGGTGCTGACGCCTCAGGCGATCGACCGCATGAACGCCCAGGGCGACGATCTCCGCCAGCGCCTCGATGCGCTCGCCAAGACCCGCGGCCTCGCGGTGCAGACGACCGGCCTGGGCTCGATCTTCGCCATCCATTTCCACCGCGGGACCATCCGCAACGGCCACGACCTCGACGAGGGCGAGCGCGGCCGGGAACGCGAGATCAACGATCTGAAGACCCTGTTCCAGCTCGACATGATGGCCCAGGGCCACTACATCAACCGGCGCATCCTCGGCAATCTGTCGCTGCAGACCAGCGCCGCCGACCTCGCTTCCTTCCTCGGCGCGTTCGAGGAGTTCCTCGACAACCGCGCCGAGCTGATCCGGGCCACGGTGCCGTGATCGCGCCGGCCATCCTGCCTGTTCCGCATCGGCCGCGCCGGTCTCCCGGCGGCGGCACGCTGTCCTAGAAACGCGAGAGGCCTTTTGCCATGCCGGATTCGTTGCCGAGCCACGCCCGTGTCGTCGTCATCGGCGCCGGCGTGGTCGGTTCCAGCGTCGCCTATCACCTGGCGGCGCAAGGCTGCAAGGATGTGGTGCTGCTCGAACGCTCGAAGATCGGCAGCGGCACGAGCTGGCATGCCGCCGGCAACATGGAGACCTATCGCGCGGACCCGCTCATCGGCGAGATGATCCGCTACGGCGTCGATTTCTATCCGCGCATCGAGGCAGAAACCGGGCAGGCGCTGGGCTGGCGCCGGTCGGGCCGGGTCATGTACACCTGCGATCCCGACCGCGTCGCCTATTTCCGCGGATTGCCGGCCTTGGGCGAGGCGAGGGATGTCGAGATCGAGTATCAGACGCCGCGCCAGGTCGCCGAGAAGCTGCCGGTCATCACCGACAAGGGCATCCTGGCGGGCGCCTGGATCCCCAGCGATGGACGCATCAACCCGACCGACCTCGCGACCGCCATGGCGCGCGGCGCCAAGATGCGCGGGGTCAAGATCATCGAGGACATGCCGGTCACCGGCATGACCACCAGGAACGGCCGGATCGCGTCGGTCCAGACGGCGAAGGGCGAGATCAAATGCGAGGCGATCGTGATCGCCTCCGGCCTCTGGTCGGCGCAGCTCGGCGCCATGATCGGCGTGAAGATCCCGCTCCACGCGGTCCAGCATCACTATATCCTCACCAAGCCGATCGACATCGTCACCCGCGACCTGCCGCTCTTCATCTCCTATGACGAATTCATCTACGGCCGCGAGGATGTGGGCGGGCTCCTGGTCGGCTTCTTCGACAAGAACGCCATCCCCGTCGGCCCCGGCGATCTGCCTCGCGACTTCTCCTTCGGCCTGCTCGACAGCAACTGGAACCAGATCGAAGCGAACATGCAGATCGCGCTGGAGCGGTTTCCGGTGCTGCACAATGCCGAGATCCGCACCCTGCTGAACGGGCCCGAGAGCTTCACGCCCGACATGCAGATGCTGCTGGGCGAGGCGCCCGCGGTGCGGGGCTGCTATCTCGCCTGCGGCATGAACTCGAGCGGCATCGCGCTCTCGGCCGCGGCGGGCAAGCTCACGGCCGAATGGATCCTCGAGGGCCGCCCCAGCCTGGATGCGACCAAGCTCGATATCCGCCGCTTCGCCGACAGCCAGAGCCTCGTCCGCTATGCCCGCGCGCGGGCGAGCGAGGTGGTCACGCATATGTGCAAGTTCGCGGCGCCGGACCTGGACTTCGCCGACGCGCGCGGCCTGCGCCGCTCGCCGCTCCATGCGGCGCTCGCGGCCGAGGGCGCGCGTTTCGTCACGGTCCAGCAATGGGAACGTCCGATCTGGTTCGCCAGGGAAGGGGCCGGCGGCATGGCCTCGGTCAGCCCCGAGATCACGGCCGCCGAGAGCAGCGTGGCGCTGTTCGACCGGTCGAGCGATGCCAAGCTGATGCTCGAGGGCCCGCGCGCCGGAAACCTGCTGGCCAAGCTGAGCGGCGCCGCGGGCGATCTTCCGGTCGGCGGCGCGGCATTCGCGCCGATGCTGAACCCCAAGGGCGGCGTCGAGGTGCTGGCCGGCGTCGCGCGCCTGGCGGAGCAGCGCTGGCTGCTGCTGGCCGAGCCGGAGCAGGCGACGCGGCTGCGCTCCTGGATCGAATGGCACCGGCCGGCCTCGGGAACGGTGCTGACCGATGTCACCTCGGGCTGGGCCGCGCTGGCATTGGCGGGCCCGCATTCGCTGGCGCTGGCGAACGAGCTGGCCGGCCGCAAGCTCGAGCTCAATGGAACGGCGCAGCGCGTCGAGCTCGGCTATGCGCCGGTGCTGTCTCTCCCCTGGCTGCGCTGGGCCAGCCTCTATCTGCTGGTGCCGACCGAGTTCGCGGCGGATCTTCATGACAGGCTGGTGGAGGCGGGCCGGAGCCTGGGCCTGCGCCATGCCGGCTCGCTCGCGGCCGCCGCGCTTGCCACGCGCCATGGCATCCCGCAATTCGGCGCCGAGGCGAGCCCGCAGATCTCCGTCGTCGCGGCGGGCCTCGACCGGCTGCTCGATGTCGAAGGCAATCGCGGCTTCATCGGCCGCACCGCCGTGATCCGCGACCGCAAGCGGCAGAAGGGTCGCGAGGTGCGCTCCTTCTCGGCTGCCGTCACGGCGCCGTCGATCTTCGCCAGCGCGCCGGTCCTTCATCGCAAGCGGCTGGTCGGCTTCGTCACCAGCGGCGCTGTGATCCCGTCGCTGGGCAAGGCGATGCTGATGGGCCTGGTCGATCGCAAGGCCGATCCGGGCGGCTGCCAGATGCTGATGCAGGGCGAGTATTACCCGCTGACACCGTGGGACAGAACGGGCCTTTGACCGCCGGCCGTCCCTATCGGGCGGCCGCCTGCTTCGAGGAGGAAACGATGTTCAAGCGCATACCCAATGAGCTGATCGGCGGCTTCAGCGACGCCGTCATCGTCGATATGGGCGAATACTCGACCATCTATATCTCCGGCATGATCGGGCATGACGCCAACGGCAAGATCACGGCCAAGGATTTCGAGGGCGAGACCAGGCAGTGCTGGGACAATATCGCCCGTGCCCTCGAGCGCAGCGGCGCCGGCCTCAAGGACGTGGTGCGCATCACCGCCTATCTAACCGACCTCGCCGACTACCCCGTCTATGCCAAGGTGCGCCGCGCGCTGTTCGAGGCCAACCCGCCGGCCAGCGCCAGCGTGAAGGTTGCGGGCCTTCTGCTGAATGCGCGGCTCGAGGTCGATGCCATTGCGATCGTGAAGAACAAGCGCGGCAAAGCCTGACGCGCCTCCTCCAGACCGGATTCAATCAAGATCGGATAGGGCCGCCCCATGGCGCTCAACAGCATCGAAGAAACCTATCGAAGCCGTACGCCGAAATCGGCCGCGCTCCTCGACCGGGCCAACCGCTCCATGCCGGGCGGGCTTACCCGCAATTTCGGCTTCTTCCGGCCCTATCCGGTCGTGCATCAGCGGGGGCAGGGGCCTTATCTCTGGGATGTCGACGGCAACCGCTATGTCGATCTCAATTACAACGGCCTGAGCCTGATCCACGGCCATGCCTACAAGCCGATCGCGCAAGCCCTGGCCCAGGCCACCGAGAACGGCTGGGCCTGGCTCGGCACCAATCTGCCGCAGATCGAGTTCGCCGAGGCGCTCTGCAAGCGCATCAAGATCTTCGAGAAGGTGCTGTTCACCAATTCCGGTACCGAAGCCAGCATGCTGGCGGTCAAGATGGCGCGCGGCTTCACCGGCCGGCCGCTGATCCTCAAAGCCCATGGCGGCTATCACGGCACCTACAGCGATCTCGAGGCCGGGCTCCATGGCCAGGGCGAGATCGCGGGCCATACGCTGCTGGCCGAATTCAACAACGTCGAATCGTTCGAGCGCGTCTTGGCCCAGCATGGCCCCAGGATCGCGGCGGTCGTTCTGGAACCGGTCATGTATACCGGCGTGGTCATGCCGGCCCTGCCGGGTTTCCTCAACCAGGTGCAGGCGGCGGCACGCAAGGCGGGTGCGCTCTTCGTGCTCGACGACTGCCTGATGCTGCGCCTGGCCTATGGCGGCTCGGCCGAGAAGTTCGGGCTCGAGCCCGACATCACCTTCCTCGGCAAGTTCGTGGGCGGCGGCATGCCGGTGGGAGCCGTGGGCGCGCGCCGCGAGATCATGGACCTCGCCGATCCCGGCCGGGCCGGGGGCATCTATCATGGCGGCTCCTTCAACGGGAACGTGCTGGCGAGCGTGGCGGGCCGGATCGCGGTCGAGCATCTGACCGCCGAGCGCATCCAGCGCATGGACGCCCAGGCCGACCGGATCAAGCAGGCGCTGGAAGCCAGGGCCAAGGCGGTCGGCCTGTCGCTCTATATGCTCTGCGAAGGCTCGGTGATGGGGCTCTATTTCTCGGCCACCAAGCCCAGGCCGGGCGGCGAGCTGCCCAATCCGGAGCTGAGCGGCCGCTACCACCTGGCCTGCCTCAATCACGGCGTGCAGATGGGGCCGGGCGGCATGGTCTCGATGTCGACGGCCATGACCGACGAAGCGGTGGCCGAGGCGATCGCCGGCATGAGCGCCGCGCTCGAGGACGTCCGTCCCTGAGGGCCTCCGGCCCTCAGACGCGCAGGTATGCCGGCCGCAGCTTGATCTCGATCCAGCGGATCGCGTGGGCCGCGCCCAGGCTCATGAGGTAGTAGATCAGGCCCACCAGCATGTAGGTGTCCATGCTGCGGAAGGTGTTCGAGATGATGTAGTTGCCGTGGCGCAGCAGCTCCTCGACCGAGATGAAGGACACCAGCGCGCAATCCTTCAGCAGCGAGATGAAATAGCCGCCGACGGTGGGGAGCGCGATCACCGCCGCCTGCGGCAGGATGATCTTCCGGTAGATCTGGGTGCGCTTCATTCCCAGCGCCAGGCCGGCCTGCATCTGGCCGGAATCGATCGCCAGGATGGCGGCGCGGAACACCTCGCTCAGATAGGCGCCGAGATTGAAGCTGAGCCCCACGACGCCCGCCCAGAAGGCGGGCAGGCGGATGTCGATCTCGGGCAGGGTGAAATAGACGAAGAGCAGGATGACGATCAGCGGCACGCCGCGGCAGATATTCACGTAGATCCGCACGATCAGCCGCGCGACCTTTCCGCCGGCAATCGCCGCGATCGCGGAGGCGACACCGATCGCGATGCCCAGCACCATGCTGCAGAAGGTGAGCTCGAGCGTGACCACGGCGCCGCTGAGCAGGAAGGGCAGATATTTGGGAATGAATTCGGTGACGAAATAGATCACGGGGTGGGTGCCTCCCGGGCCGAGCGGACAGCAAATGGGCGTCGCGGCGCAGGGGCCGCGACGCCCATCGATACTACAACGACGATGGTCTCATCCGCCGAGGCGGTTATTTCGTCATCATCGCTTCCTTGGAGAGCGATTCGTCCCAGACCCCGTATTTCGTCAGGATCGCCTTGCGGGTGCCGTCGGCATCCATCGCGTCGAGCGCGTCGTTGAGCGCCTTCAGCAGGGCCGTGTCCTCCTTGCGGACGCCGGCACCGTCGCCGCCGTACTTGTAGGGCGCCTTGGCCTGGGCATCCTGCCATTTCTCATCGGCGGCGAGGTTGTAGACGCCGCCGATGGTGCGCAGGTCCGGGGTCACGCTGAGCTGGCCGCCGTAGCTGGTGTTGTCCATGATGACGGCGTCGACCTGGCCCGCATGCAAGGCCAGGAAGCAGCCGGCCGGATCGTTGAAGGTCTTGATGTCCTTGCCGATGCCCTTGGAGACCAGGTTCTTGGCCTGGAACTCCTCGACGGTGCCGAGCGGCGCCGCCAGCGTCTTGCCGGCGAGATCCTCGGGCTTCTGGAAGGGCGAGTCCTTTTTCACGACGATGCGGTCGCTCTCGAAGTAGTAGGGCCGGGTGAACTCGATCCCGGCGCCCTGGCGGCGCTCCTCGGTCACGGTCATGCCCGAGAAGATGATGTCCCAGCGCTTGGCCTTGAGGCCCGGGATCAGCGTCTCCCATTCGACCGAGACCATCTCGACCTCGGCGACGCCGAGCTTCTTGATGATGTATTGCAGCATCTCCCATTCCATGCCGCCGTAGCTGCCATCCTCGTTCTTGAAGAGCCAGGGCCTGAGGCCCAGGACGCCCGTGCCGACGATCAGCTTGTTGCGCTTCTTGATCTCGTCGAGCGTGTCGGCGCGGGCGGTGCCCGCAAGCAGCCCGGTCGCCCCGGCCGCCACGACCGCGGCCGTGGTCGCCAGGAATGTCCGGCGTGTCAGTCTCGTGGAATGCGTAGTCATGGTCGTTCCTCCCCTGTTGCCGCGCCACCCGCGCCTGGGAGGTTTCCCATGCCGGCCGGCTTCGTTCTTGACCGCCCGCCATGACCTCGGCGGGCCGCAAAGCGCCCTCAGCGATGCCGGTCTGTCGCCGGCTTGGCCCAGCTTCCCCCGGAAAGGGGAACCGGAACGGACGGCCATTCCCCTGGCTGGCGGCCATCCTGGTTTTCGTGATATGTGATCACTCCATTGAAGATATTATGAGTGGCCGGAAGACCGAGTCAATGGCACCGGGGCCGGCCTCACACGAAGCCCGGCCGGAAGGGACTTGACCGGGCCCCGCGCCGACCGGCACAAGCAGCAAGGTCCCACCGACGGATTCGTCATCATGAAATCTGGGAGCGCGGAGATCGCATCGGCCGGTTTTCCGGTCTCGAAGCTGGAGCGCGAGACGCTGCACGACCGCGCCTATCTCGAGCTCAAGCGCGCGATCATGTCCGGGGCGATCCGCCCCGGTTCCACCATCACGATCCGCGCCATGGCGGCGGCGCTGGGCACCAGCCCGATGCCGGTGCGCGAGGCGCTGCGCCGTCTCGTGGCGGAACGCGCGCTCGAGATGCTGCCGACCCGCTCCGTCGCCTTGCCGCTGATCACGCCCGAGCGCTTCGACGAGATCTGCCGCATCCGCATCACGCTCGAAGGGATGGTCACCGAGACGGCGGCAGCTCTCCTTGGCGCCGAGGAGCTGCAGCGCATGGTGCAGGTCAATGGCGAGATGTGGCGGCTCAAGCGCCAGCAGACCACGACCTATCTCGCCAAGAACCAGGAGTTCCATTTCCGGCTCTATCAGGCCTCGCAGATGCCGACGGCGATGCAGATGATCGAATCGCTGTGGCTGCAGGCAGGCCCGCTGCTCAATCTGGCGCTGTCCGAGTTCGGATTGCGGGTGGGCCAGGATCATCATGCGGCCCTGCTCGAGGCGCTGGAGCGGCGCGACGGGAAAGCCGCGCGTATCGCGATCCAGGAGGATATCGGCGACGCCGCCAAGGTCATCCGCGAGTTCCTGGAGACGCGCGGCCACTCGGCCGCTTGATGGCCCCGGTGCCGGGCCTCGACGTTCGAACCGATCATCTCATCGCCGAAGGAGTAGCCATGCTCGAGGGACGTGTCGTCATCGTCACCGGTGCCGCGCGCGGGATCGGCCAGGCCTATGCCGCCCGCTTTGCCGGCATGGGCGCCAAGGTTGTCGCCGCCGACATCAGCCCCTGCGACGAGACGCTGGCCGCGGTGAAAGCCGCCGGCGGCGAGGGCATCGGGATCAATCTCGACGTGACCGACATGAGATCGGTCGCGGCGATGGCGGAACGGACGCTCGCCGCTTTCGGCCGGATCGACGGGCTGGTGAACAACGCCGCCCTCTATGGCGCGCTCAAGGGTGGCAAGTTCGAGGCGATCGAGGAGGCGCAATGGGACGCCGCCATGGCGGTCAATGTCAAAGGCATCTGGAACTGCTGCAAGGCCGTGGTCGGGCCGATGCGCAAGGCGGGGGCGGGGAGCATCGTCAACATCGCCTCGCTGGCCGCCACCTACGGCATGCCTTATGCGCTCCATTACACGACATCGAAGGCGGCGGTGATCGGGCTGACGCGCGGCCTCGCACGCGAGCTCGGCCGCGACAATATCCGGGTCAACAGCGTGGCGCCTTCGGCCGTGGCGACCGAGGGCACGCGCGAGTTCTTCGGCGCCAAGCATGACAAGGCGATCGAGACGGTGCGCGACAACCAGAGCATCAAGCGGACGCTCGACCCCACCGACCTGGTCGGCACCGCCGCCTGGCTGCTCTCCGACATGAGCGCCTTCGTCACCGGCCAGACCATCTCGGTCGATGGCGGCACGGTCCTGCTCTGACTGCCGGTAAGCCGGGCGCTCTAGCTGTGGAGCCTCAACAGGTTGTTCCGGGCCAAGGGGAGTCTGCTGATGGGCGACTTTGAACCGATACTGCCATGAGGTCGATGCCAATTGTAGCGGTGTATCCAGTTGGGCAGTTCGGCGGCGCGCTGGCGTGAGGTGTTGTAGGCGCGGGCGTAGGCCCATTCGCGCAAGGCGGTCTGGATGAAGCGCTCGGCCTTTCCGTTGGTCTTGGGTGTATAGGGCTTGGTGCGGATGTGCTTGAGACCTAGCCGTTTGCAGGTTCTGCGGAAGGCGAAGGCTTTGTAGCAGGAGCCGTTGTCGGTCATGACGCGCTCGACCTTGACGCCGAGGCTTGCGTAGTAGGCGACAGCGGCTTTGAGGAAGGCGATCGCACAGCCTTGGCGCTCGTTCTTCATCACCTTGGAGAAGGCGATGCGCGAGGCGTCGTCGATGGCGACATGGACGAACTCCCAGCCGATGCCGCGGGCGTTGCTCTGGCCTCGGCGGTCGCCTGTGATGCGATGACCTACGCGATTGAACTTGCCCAGCTTCTTGATGTCGATGTGGATCAGTTCGCCGGGGTTGTCGCGCTCGTAGCGGCGGACCTCGACCGGCTCAAGGGCACGGAATTTGTTCAACCCGAGCCGCTTCAGAACACGGCTCACCGTGGCCGGTGAGACCCCAAGCTCGGCGGCGATCGCTTTGCCCGTCAGCCGGTCCCGCCGCAGCGCCGCGATACGCTCAACGATCGCCTGCGGCGTAGGCCGGTAGAGCCGGTGAGGACGTGAGCTGCGATCCTGCAAACCCGCAACTCCTTCCGTCCGAAAGCGCTTCACCCACTTGCGCACCGTGCGCGGGCAGACGCCTACGGCTTCGCTCACGGCCTTCGGCGTCTGCCCGCTCGCAACCAGGCCAACCATCCACTCTCGACCGCGCGCCGTCAGACGGGCATTCTTATGGACGTTCATCCGGTCCCTCTCCTTGGAAAAACTGAGGCTTCGACAACCGTCAGCTTCTCCCGGCAGGGGCCGGATGGACAACCTGTTGAAAGCTCACATCTAGCCGCGGATCTCGACCGGCTCGGCGAGCAGGCGCTGGATCCGCCGGTCGATCGTGTTGGAATGGGCCGGCAGGATCGCGCATTGCGAGATCGCCGCGCGCAGGTCGGGCTGGCGACCCAGGCTGCGCAGCACGATGCGGCTCGCGACCGGCGAGCGGCCGCGCGCCGGCGCGTCGACGCAGACGCCGGTCAGCAGGCCGGTGTCGGACCGGTGGATCGGCCGCAGGATCGTGGTGGAAAGTGCACCCGGCCACAGCGACACCTGCTCGACGATGGTGAGCAGGCTGCCCTGCAGGGTCGCCATGCCTTCGCATTTCATCAGATAGGGCATGCCGGTCTCCGGCTCGCTCGGATAGCGGCCGAGCGATTTCGTCACGACCCACGGACCCGAGCGGCGCAGCGACATGACATAGCGGATGATGTGGCCCGGCCAGCTCCCGGAGTGGATATGGCAATGATAGAAGCCGAGGAAGCGCTCGATCGCGCTCTCGGGGCGCATCAGCGCGCGGCGCAGGGGAGCGGGAACCCGCAGCCCCTCGAGGGCGGCCGCCGGCAGATCGACACGCTGGCGCCAGATCTCGGCGAAGCGCTCCGCCGGCGAGGTCATGTCCTCGGGCTGGATCCCGAAATAGCCGGCGAGACGGCGGAGGTTGAACGCCGAAGGCTGGCTGCGGCCGCTTAGATACTTATTCATCTGCTGCCGGTTGAGGCCGACCTCGCGGCACATGCCCGAGACCGACGGCAGATGGCTGCAGGCAAAGCGCAGATTGGCCGCCAGAATTTCGGTCTGGCGTTCCCGCGAGGCGGTCATCGAAAGCTCCGGTCCCAAGGCCGCCCGGCGCCAGGCAGCATAAACTCGCTCAATCTCGGTCAAGGTCGCGAACTTTACGCCCGGACGGGCTTTCTGCAAACCATTGAGAATTGCCTTTAATCAGAGGGTTGGCGATGCGCACCGTGACCGAATTTCCCCGCAAGATCGAGATGCGGGACGACGTCCTGATCCCCTTGTCCGACGGGACCAAGCTGGCGGCCCGGATCTGGCTGCCGGTCGATGCGACGAGCGACCCGGTTCCGGCGGTCCTCGAATATCTGCCGTACCGCCGCCGCGACGGCACCGCCGATCGCGATGCCCTGACCCATCCCTACGTCGCCGGCCATGGCTATGCCTGCGTGCGTGTCGATATCCGCGGCACCGGCGACAGCGACGGCATCCTGCTCGGCGAGTATCTCAAGCAGGAGCAGGACGACGCGCTCGAGGTCATCGACTGGATCGCGCGCCAGCCCTGGTGCACCGGCTCGGTCGGCATGATCGGCATCTCCTGGGGCGGCTTCAACGGGCTGCAGGTGGCGGCGCGGCGCCCCAAGGCGCTGAAGGCGATCGTCACCATCGCCTCGACCGACGACCGCTATGCCGACGATATCCATTTCATGGGCGGCTGCCTCCTGGGCGACAAGCTCTCCTGGGGCTCGACCATCTTCTCGATCAATGCCGCGCCGCCCGATCCGGCGATCGTGGGCGAGCGCTGGCGCGAGATGTGGCTCGAGCGCCTCGAGGGCGACGGGCTCTGGTTCGTCGAGTGGCTCAAGCACCAGCGCCGCGACGCCTTCTACAAGCATGGCTCGGTCTGCGAGGACTATGACGCGATCCAGTGCGCGGTCTATGCGGTGGGCGGCTGGGCCGACGGCTATTCCAACGCGATCTTCCGGCTGCTCAAGAACCTGAAATGCCCGCGCAAGGGCCTGGTCGGCCCCTGGGCGCACCGCTATCCGCATTTCGGCCTGCCGGGGCCGGAGATCGGCTTCCTGCAGGAATGCCTGCGCTGGTGGGACCAGTGGCTCAAGGGCAAGGACACCGGAATCATGAAGGAGCCGATGCTGCGCGCCTGGATGGAGGAGCCGATCGCGCCCAAGCCCAGCTACGCGGAGAAACCGGGCCGCTGGGTCGCGGAAGAGAGCTGGCCCAGCCCGCGCATCAAGACGCAGCCCTGGTCGCTGGTCGAGGGCCGGCTGGTCGAAGGCGAGCAGCCGAAAGGCGCCGTGCTGTCGATCAAGTCGCCGCAGACGGTGGGCCTCGCCTCGGGCAACTGGTGCCCCTATGGCGTCGGCAACGACATGTCCTTCGACCAGCGCATGGAGGCGGGCGGTTCGCTGATCTTCGACACCGCGCCCTTGGCCCAGGATATCGAGGTGCTCGGCGCGCCGACCCTCGATCTCGAGATCGCGGCCGACAAGCCCAATGCCTTCGTCGCCTGCACGCTCTGCGAGGTGCTGCCGGACGGCGCCGTCCGCCGCATCACTTACGGCCTGCTCAATCTCACCCATCGCGAGAGCCATGAGCATCCGACGGCGCTCGAGCCCGGGCGCTTCTACCAGGTGAGCCTGCGCCTCTGCGAGGCCGGCCAGCGCTTCGCAGCGGGCAACCGGATCCGGATCGCGCTGTCCTCGGCCTATTGGATCACGGCCTGGCCCTCGCCGGAGGCCGCCACCCTGAGCGTCCGGGCGGGCTCGAGCCGTCTCAGCCTGCCGGTCCGTCCGAAGCGGGCGGAGGATGCGAAGCTGGCACCGTTCCCGCCCTCCGAAGGTTCGGCGCCCCTGCGCAAGACCGTGCTCGAAGCGGGTGCGCCGCATCGCACTATCTCCACCGATGTCGGCACCGGCGGGACGCTGTTCCAGCGGGTGGACGATACCGGCCTGTTCCGGATCGAGGATATCGACCTCACGATCCGGATCACGCGCGACCACCGCTCGACCATCCTGCCGGACGACCCGACCTCGGCCAGGACGGTGACGCACTGGAAGCGCAGCTATGGGCGCGGCGATTGGCAGGTGTCGGCCGAAAGCCGGATCATGCTCACCAGCGATCGCGAGAATTTCAAGGTCACCGCGACGCTGGATGCGTTCGAAGGCGGCCGGCGCATCTTCTCCAAGAACTGGGACGAGACCGTCAGGCGCGACCTCGTTTGAAGAGGCGGAGGGAAGATGAGCGAGGCGGCTTCGACCTGGCTGCGGAACGGCCGCCTTTACGACGTGAGGGCCGGCCGCTTCCAGGCGGGCGATATCGAGATCCGGGGCGATCGCATCGCCAGCGTCGGCGGGCGGGCGCCGGCCCCTGCGCCGACGATCGATCTCGACGGTGCCTGGCTGCTGCCGGGCTTCATCGACTGCCATGTCCATATTTGCGTCAAGACCGAGACCGCGGATGTCAGCGGCCTCTGGAACAATGCGCTGCCGGGCGAGATCGCGATCTATGCGGCCCGGGCCGCGCGGCGGATGCTGATGGCCGGCATCACCGCCGCCCGCGACGTGGGCGGCTGGGACCATCACGAGATCGCCGTGCGCGAGGCGATCGATGCCGGCCGGATCGAGGGGCCGCGGCTGTTCTGCTCGGGACGCATCCTCACCATCACCTCCTCGAGCACGCCCTACTATCGCGGCATGTATGAGGAATGCGACGGGCCCGTCGCGGTCCAGCATGCGGCGCGCCTGCAGCTCGCCAAGGGCGCCAACTTCATCAAGCTGCTCGCCACCGGCGCCGTGACCTCGACGAAATACGAGCGCTCCGACGCGATCCAGTTCCGGCCCGAAGAGATCGAGGCGGCCGTCGCCATCGCCACGGACAACTTCACCTATGTCGCGGCCCACGCCCATGCCGACAGCGGCATCCGCAATTGCGTCGAGGCCGGCTGCCGCTCGATCGAGCATGGCAGCTTCGGCACCCGCGATACCTACCTGATGATGAAGGAGAAGGGGACCTGGCTGGTGCCCACCCTCTGCACCACGCCCGCCATGTTCAAGGACCCGGCCTTCGCGGCGCGGGTCCAGCCCCATATCCGGGCGCGCTACCAGGAGGTCAACGCGATCCGCGTCGCCAACATGAAGCTGGCGCACGAGTGCGGGGTCAACATCGCCATGGGCACGGATGCCGGCACGCCCGGCAACCATGCCGGCGACAACATGCAGGAAGTGGAGGTCATGGTGGAGGCGGCAGGCTTCAGCCCGGCCGAAGCCATGCGCGCGGCGACGCTGGGTGCGGCGACCATGATGGGGCAGGAAGCCGCGCTCGGCTCGCTCGAGACCGGCAAGCTTGCCGACATCATCGCCGTCCGCGGCAATCCGCTGGAGGACATCACGGCCCTGCGCACGGTCGATTTCGTGATGAAGGGCGGGCGCGTGCACAAGCAGAACGGCCAGCCGACGGCGTTCCTTTAGGCGCCGCCCGATCCGTTATGGCGGCGGCGGATCGCTGGTGACGGTCGGCCGGGCCTCCATGGCGTCGCCTTCGGCGACCCAGGCTTGCAGCAGGGTATAGGCCACCGCCAGCACGGTCGGGCCGATGAAGATCCCGATCAGGCCGAAGGCGATCAGGCCGCCGATCACGCCGACCAGCACCAGCAGCAGCGGCAGATGCGCGCCCTTCTTGATGAGGAGCGGCCGCAGCACGTTGTCCAGGCTGATGGCGAGGATGCCGAACACCGCCAGCACCGTCGCCCAGCCGGCGTCGTTGCTGACATACATCCAGATGACTGCGGGGATCACGACCAGGCCGGGGCCGATCTGCGCGATGCAGAACATGAACATCAGCGCGCAGAGGATCGGCGCGAAGGGCACGCCTGTGATCACCAGCCCGAGGCCGCCGATGGCCGTCTGCACCAGCGCGGTCACCACCACGCCCAGGGCCACGCCGCGGATCGCCTGGGCGGCGAGCCGCGCGGATTCCACGCCGCGCTCGCCCGCGAGCCGGCGGGCAAAGCGGACGACCATGTCGGCCGCCCCTTCGCCCTTGGTGAACATGATCGCGGAGACGGCCAGCGTCAGCAGGAACTGGAGCAGCACCATGCCGAAGCTGCCGACCGCGCCGACGAACCATTGCGTCGCGGTCACGGCATAGGGCCGGATGCGCTGCAGCAGCTCCTGCGAGCTGGCATCGCCGATCTTGAGCCAGATCTCCACGGCCCGGTGCCCGACGAGCGGCACATCGCCGAGCCAGGCGGGCGGCGGTGGCATCTGCATCGTGGTGACGAACTCGCCCCAGTGGGCGATCTGCTCGGAGTTCTTCACGATGGTGTCGATCGCGAGCCAGAAGGGCATGACGAAGACCAGAAGGATCGCGATCGTCATCACGGTCACGGCCAGCGCGCGGCTGTTCCAGAGCCGGGCCTGGACCCGGCGCATGATCGGCCAGGTGGCCACGACCAGCGTCGCGGCCCAGATCGTGGCCGGCAGGAACGGGGCCAGGATCCAGAACGAGGCCGCGATCATTCCGGCGATGAAGAGGATCGCCAGGGTCAGGCGCGTGAGATCGGGCTTGGGGATGGACACCGCTCCAGCTCCCGCATTGTCGATCGGCAGGACAAGCCTACCCCAGAAAGGATCGCCATGGCTGGATTTGACGGGTCGGCAAGCGGCGGGCTCCGGTTGACGGAAGGGGACTGTTTCCCTAAAGTCCGCGCCCGTTCCTGCCGCCGATGAGGATGACTTTGCCGTCGCTCTGACCGATCTCAGTGTTTCCCCGTAGCCCGGGTGAACCCTGCCGCGAAGGCGCCAGGGGTTCGACCGGGCGTTTTCGTGCGCAGGACGGTGGGCTGAGATCGGGAAGGCAGATGATGCCTCGGCTTCGCCCCCCGTGCGCCGGACGCTTTACACGACCGGCTTCTTTCGGCGAATCTCTCCACCGGCTCCTTCATCTCATCCATCGCCTGACCGTCGGCCCGTCCCCCGGGCCTTTCTTCAGCATCCCGCTCTGCAGCACTTCCCGATCGGAAGGCTGTCGTCGGTATGCGTTCTCTCTTGCAGGTCCGGTGGCTGGTGACGCCGCTGAAGCTTCCCCGCCCTTGGCTTCCTTGTGCCCGTTGCAATGCCCGGAGACCCTTCGTCTGCAGCGGGAAGTTCCGCGTCAACGCGCAGAAGAAGCGCCTTGATGCCTGGCTCGTCTATCGCTGCGCCCATTGCGAGCAGAGCTGGAACTTTCCCGTGCTGGAGCGCTGCCCGGTCAACGCGATCGAGCCCGCGCTGCTGCGCGCGCTGACGGAGAATGATGCGACGCTGGCCCGCCGCCATGCCTTCGACCTGGTGCGATTGGCCCGGTATTGCGCTGAGGTCGAGAGCTTCGCCGATCTGGCGGTCGAGAGGCAGCGGATCACAGGCGATACCGACAACCCTGCTGTCGCCGAGATCGCGATCCGGCTTCCCTACGCCTGCGGCCTGCGTCTGGATAGATTCCTGGCCGGCGAGCTGGGTCTGTCCCGAAGCCGGCTGATGCAGCTTGCCGAGACCGGTGGGCTGGTTCTGCTGCCGGCGACGCGACGTGCTCTCAGCCAGGAGGTTCGTGACGGTCAGACGATCGTGGTCGACTTGTGGCGGGCCTTCGCCGCTGAAGCGCCGTCGATGGCCGCCCGCATTGCCGGGGAAGATTCCTGTGACAAGGTGAATCCAGCTTGTATCATCGACAGATCGGACTGACGGCCCGGTAACGGGCCGCCGCGGTGACAAGGTCAGGATGAGCGACAATCCGGAGGGCGCAGTAACGCCCGACACGATCCAGCGGCTGCAGGCCGAGGTGCCGGCGGCTTTCGCCATGCTGGCCGGCATGCAGCTCGGGCTGTTCAGCGAGCTCGCTGGCGGCCCGCGCAGCGTCGCCGAACTTGCGGCGACGCTGGGTGTTGCAGAGGACAGGTTGGCGCGTCTGCTCTATGCCCTGGTCGCCGTGGGGCTGCTGGAAACCCGCGAAACCGGCTTCGCTAACGGACCGGAAGCGGCAAGCTTCCTCGTGAAGGGGCGGCCCGACTATGTCGGCGGTGTACATGAGCTTCTGAACCAGCTTTGGCATGCCGACATGCTGACTGCACAATCCGTGCGCTCGGGTCGGCCGGCGGCATTGCATGACTTTGCGGCGGCGTCGGATGCGGATATGGCTGCCATGCTGCGAGGCATGCATGGCACAGCCATCGCGTCGGGTCGGGAACTACTGCGCCGCTTCAATTTTTCCCGCTGCCGGTCGGTCGTCGATATCGGCGGCGGATCGGGCGGGCTGGTGGCCACGCTCTGCGATGCGCGCCCCGGACTGAAAGGCATCCTGTTCGATCTGCCCCGCACCGCCGCGTTGGCGGCCGATATCCTGGCTGCAACGCCCGGCGGCGATCGTGTGACGATCGAGACCGGCGACATCCTGCGGGCGCCGCCCGGCGGCACTCACGATGCGGTCGTGCTGCGGGCGCTGGTTCAGGTACTGGGGCAGGCCGATGCGGCGCGCGCTATTGCAAATGCGGCAAAGGCCCTGCGACCCGGCGGCACCCTCTACATCATGGGCGGCGGCATTCTTGACGATAGCCGTGTGTCACCCAGGAGCGCGGTGTTCCTGAACGTGACTTTCATGAACCTCTACGAGGCGGGCGCCGCCTACACGGAAGCGCAACATCGCGAATGGCTGTTGGCGGCGGGATGCAGCGATATGCAGCGGGTGACCCTGTCCACGGGGAGCGGGATCATCGCCGCGACCAGGCAAAGCTGACGGCGCTTTCGAAACGCTACTCCAGCCCTCGCTTCCCGATCTCCTCCTTGCGGCGGCTGACATAGGCCTGCAGCGCCTCGCGCCGTCCCTGATCCAGCGGCGGGGGCTGATAGCTCGCCAGCAGCGACTTCCAGATCTTGAGCGCACGCTGGGTGGCATCGACGCTGCCGGCCTCGCGCCAGTTCTCGAAGCTGCGCCAGTCGGAGAGGAGCGGCTGGTAGAAGGCGGTCTCGAAGCGCTCCAGCGTGTGGGCGGCGCCGAAGAAATGGCCGCCGACGCCGACCTCGGCCTGGGCGGAGAGGGCGATCTGCTCGTCATCGACGGTCACGGGCTGCAGGAACTCGCCCATCATCTGCAGCATCTCGGCATCGAGCACCATCTTCTCGAAGGAGGCGCAGAGCCCGCCCTCCATCCAGCCCGCGGCATGATGGATCAGGTTGGCCCCGCCCATGATCGCGGGCCAGAGCGACATCTGGCTCTCATAGGCGGCCTGCGCGTCGACGGCGTTCGAGGCGTTCACATTGGAGGTGCGGTAGGGCAGGCCGTAGCACCGTGCCATCTGGCCGCCGGCCAGCACCGCGCGCGCATATTCCGGCGTGCCGAAGGCGGGCGCCCCCGATTTCATGTCCACGTTGGAGGTGAAGCCGCCATAGAGCACCGGTGCGCCCGGCTGCACCATCTGATGGAAGACGATGCCGCCCAAGGCCTCGGCGTTCTGCTGCACCAGGGCGCCGGCGAAGGTGACCGGGCTCATGGCACCCTGCAGTGTGAAGGGGGTCACGATCGCGGGCTGGCGCGAGCGGGCGAGCTGCATCAGCCCTGCCGCCATCTCCTTGTCGACGCGGCGCGGCGAGTTGATGTTGACGACCGACATGATGCCGGGCTCGGCCATGAGCGCCTCGGGCTCGACCCCGCGCGCGATCGCGACCATGGCGACCGCATCGGCGAGGCGCGTGCGGCCGATGGCGCGGCCGAAGAAGGGCCGGTCGGTGAGGGTGAGGAAGGCGAAGAGCGTGTCGAGATGGCGGCTGTCGGCGGGCAGGTCCATGGCCTCGACCGGCGTGCCGCCGCAGCAATGGAGCGCGTTGAGCGACTGCTCGAGGCGGATCAGGTCGCACTGGTCCTGATAGGTGCCGGGCCGCCGGCCGCGCTCGAGATCCGAGCAGTTGGGCGGGCCGCCGACGCCGCAGAACATGATCTCGCGCTCGCCGGCACCCACGCGCCGCTCGGGGTTCCAGCTATAGATTTCGGCCCGGGCCGGGGCGAGGCCGACGAAATGCTCCACGACCTCCTTCGGATAGCGGACCATGCCGCTGTCGAAATCGACCTCGGCGCCATTGCGCGCCAGGATCTCCAGCGCCTCGCGGTTCTGGAACTCCATGCCGAGATCCCAGAGCAGCCGGAGGCTCGCCGCATGGATGCGCTCGACCTGCTCCTCATCGAGAATCTCGACGGGCTTGAGGCGGTTGACGACCCGCCGCCAGGCGAGCTGATGCGGCTGGCCCGCGCGCCGCTCGCGCATGCGCCGGTCGCGACCGGATTCGGTCATGGTTGCGATGTCCTCAAGGGTGAGCCGGCGCTCGAGGCTCGCGCGTCGGGTGAGATCCAGCTGCGGTCCTGTCGCCAGTCCGGATCGAGATTGGCGAAACGGTCGAGGCGGCAGGAAGTCAGGTCGGCGAAATCGCAGCGGCCCTGCAGCACGAGATCGGCGATCGCGCGCCCGCTCGCGGGCGACAGGCCGAAGCCGATGCTCGACATGGTCGCGACCACGGTGTTGGGAACGGTCTTGAGCCGGTCGAGGATCGGCCGTCCGTCGGGCGTGTTCTCGACGATGCCGGCCCAGCTCCGGATCACGCGGACATGCGCGGCCTTGGGGAAGAGCTCGAGCAAGCGCCCGGCGAGGTTGCGCGTCAGCGGCGTGGTGGCCGGCCTGGCGCCGACAGGCGCTTCGTCGAGCCACTCATGCGGGCCGCCGCCGAAGACGAGATTGCCGCGCAGGGTTTGCCGGCCATAGAGCGCATTGCCGTCGGTGCCGCCATGCTTCATCAGCGGCAAGGGCTCGGTCACGATCATCTCGGCGCGGGCCGGCGCCACCGGTACCTCGGCGCCGAGTTGCCCCGCCAGCTCGCCCAGTTGCGGGCCCGCTGCGATGACGAGGCTGTCGCAACCGAACTCGCCGCGATCGGTCTCGACAGCCGTGACGCGCCCGCCCTGGCTCCGAAATCCCGTCACGCGGCAATGCTGCAGGATGCGGCCGCCGAGATCCTGCAGCGCCCAGGCATAGGCCTGGACCGTGCGCTGCGGGTTGGCATGGCCGCCATAATGGTAGAAGGCGCCGCCGATGACATTGTCGCCGGCGAGCGGCACCAGCTCGCGCACCTGCTGCGGCGTGAGCAACTCGGCCTTGAAGCCCTGGCGCGCCGCGATCGCCATCTGGCGCCTGAACATCGTCATGTTCTCGTCGGTCAGCCCGATGCGCACGCGACAAGGCTGGAACTCGGTGGGATAGCCCAGGAGCTCGTCCATCTGCGGCCAGAGCCGCTGCTCCTCGAGGAAGAGCGGGCTGAAGGAATGGCTGGCCCCGCCGCCGTTGCGGCCCGAAGCCTCCCAGCCGACGATGAATTTCTCCAGCACCAGCACCTCGGCGCCCTGGCGCGCCAGCCACCAGCCGGCGCTGAGCCCCGTGACGCCACCGCCCACGATGACGACCTGCGCGCCCTTCACGGTCACGACTTGATGTCCCAGTAGGGATCGAACTGGCCGTCGATGCCGAACCAGACATCCCAGCCGGAACGCATGCCCGGATGCTCGTGGCGATCCTGCAATACGGAGAGCGGCAGGGGCCGCAGCGGCGGGCGATGGCTCGGCAGCGGTACCCGGGCCGGGGCGGTCTCACCGGCGAGCGACAACAGCGCAGTCACCTGCTCGCGGCAGCGCCGGCCCTGGCAGACGCCCATCCCCGCGCGGGTCAGGCGCTTGATCTGGTCCTGGTTCGCCGGCCCGTCGGCCAAGAGGGTCTGCAGATTGCGCGTCTTGAGACCCCGGGTCTCGCGCTCGAGATAGCGCGGCGGCTTCACCTCGATCAAATCGCGGCGGCTGACCTCCTCGCACTGGCAGACGGTGACATCGATCCCGCTCACCGCGATCTGGGCGCGGGACCAGATAGCGAGGCGCTCCAACCCATCGGCCTCCACGGCGATGCCGGCGCAATCGCCGACCGCAAACACGGTCTCCAGCGAGCTGCGGCCTTCCGGCGTCAGCAGCGGCAGATGGCCGCCTCTGTCGGAACGATAGGTCATCTTGCAGCCGAGCTGGTCCAGCAGCTCGACATTGGGCACGGCGCCGAGCGCCAGGCAGATCGTGTCGCACTCGACCACGCGCTCGCGGCCGGCGATCGGCAAGAGATCGTCGGCGAGCGCCACGAGACGGGCGCGCTCGATGCCGGCGGCACCGCCTTGGGCTTCGGTGATGATCGTGCCGGCCATCAGTTCGATCCCGGCGGCTCTCGCCTCCGCCAGAAGATTCGCCGGCGCCGGGAAGGCCGGCAGCGCCTCGACGATCGCCGCAATCTCGAGCCCCTGGCGGTGGGCTTCCAGCGCTGTCTCGAGCCCGAGACGGCCGCCGCCCAGGATCAGGATCCGCCGCCCGGCGAAGGCGCGATAGCGGCAAAGCAATGTGTGGAGGCCCGTGGCGCCCATCACGCCCGGCAGTTCCCAGCCGGGAAAGGCGAAGCCCAGATCGCGGCGCCCGGCCGCGACGACGAGCCGGTCGAAGCTCATCAGCCAGGAGCGTTGGCTGTCAGCCAGCGCCACCACCGGCTTCGTCAGCGCATGCGAGGTCGGACCGTTAACAAACCCGGCCCAGGCGGTGACGCCGAGTCTCACGTCGACGCCGGCCTCGAAGGCCTCGTCGAGGCGGGGATGGGCCTGGACGATCTGGTCGAGCGCGCGGCCCCGGTTCTGCACCGAGCCGTCGGCGCGCTGGCCGAAATGAAACGGCACGTCGAGGCCGAAGAGCGCCGGGTCGAGCGGATGCTCGTCGATGAGCACGGTTTGCGTACCCGATCGCGCCGCCGCGATCGCCGCCCCTATGCCGGCCTCGCCGGCGCCGACGACGAGGAGGACGGCATGCTCGGCGATCTCGGGCGGCTTGCCGGTGACGGAATAGGGGTCGGTGCAGAGGCTCATGAACGGCCGCGAGAAAGCCAGGAGGCGATGGACGGCAGCTTAGCCGCCGGGGCGACAGCGAACAACGTATTCAAATTCAAGGGTTTTCAATGCGGGTAGCGCTTGCCCGGAGCCGACGGTTTCCAGCCAGGGTTCGCCGGTCCGGCGACACGGCCGCCGCTAGCCGGCCGCGTCAGATCTCCGGGATGTTCTCGCGGAAGATCGCCTGGATGCGCACCGGCACGGCGCGCTGGCTGTTGTCGTTGCGCGCGGCGCGGATCAGGCGGTCGACGGCCTCGCGCGCCTCGACGCGCGGATTCTGGTCGATCACCGCATCCATGATGCCGGACAGGAGGAAGCGGCGGGTATGTTCGGTCAGTTCGTGGCCGATGAACACGACCTGCCGCGCGCGGCCGGACTCTTCGAGCGCCTGGGCGATGCCGCGATTGCCGGCGCCGATATTGTAGATGCCACCGAGATCGTCATAGGTCCGCAGCAGCGTGCGCGCTTCCTGATAGGCGCGCTGCGTATCGTCGCGGATCTCGCGCAGCTCGACGATGGTGAGGGCCGGGAAGGCCTCGGCCAGCATATGGCGGAAGCCCATCTCGCGCTCCTCGTGGCCGCGATAGGAGAGCGAGCCCGCGAAGAGAGCGACCTTGCCGCGTCCCGGCCCCATGAAACGCCCCAGCAGATGGCCGGCGAGACGGCCGGCCGCGCGGTTGTCGATGCCGACATAGCCGACGCGCGGCACGTTCGAGATGTCCGACACCAATGTGAGGACCGGCACGCCCTCGACCGAGAGATTGCGGATCGCTTCGCGCACCGTCGGATGATCGAGCGCGATGACGCCGACGCCGTGGGTCTGGCCGCGGATCGCATGGAGCCGCGCCGCCAGCGCATCGGGGTTGAAGCCCTCGATCGTGTGGACGCGGATGACGGCCTCCTTCTGGCGCTGAGATGCCATCTCCTCGAGATGGCCCGCCAGCATCTTCATGAAGGTGTTGGAGCCGCCGGGCAGCAGGAAATCGAGCGCGAGATCGCCCTGGTCCCTCGGCGGGGCGATGCCTTCGAGATAGCCCAGCCGCTCGGCCGCGGTCATCACGCGATCGCGGGTGCGGACCTTGACCCCCTCGCGGTTGTTCAACACGCGATCCACGGTTGCGGTCGAGACGCCGGCCTCGCGGGCAATATCGGCAATGGTGGTTCGCATGCGGTGTGTTCAACCCATCATTTCAATCCGTTCCGACCCCATCACGGCGTCATGGCAGGTCGGTGAGCCGCTTTTTTGAGCCGATATTCTATCACTCTCGGCTGTCTCCAGCGTGCTGCTGCCCGGAATAATGATGTAAAATGATGTTATTTGTCAACGCCTAGGAATAAGGCACGGCAAGCCTTTGCGGAATCAGAGGAATCTTGCCTGGGGTTCGGCTGAAGGCCGCCCTCGAATCGATTATTTTTTATTTTTGTCAATGACTTATTCCCATATGCCGAGCGTGGCTTTCCCCTGACGTCCGATGCCATCCCGGTCAACGGTGGCCTCGAAACCTCGGTTTCCCGCCGCTCGCATCAACATAATGATCAAATACTAGGCGCTCTGCATCTTTTTTGTTGACAGGAATTGCATCAAATAGCATCAATCTTTCCATCAAAACGGGGCGACGAGACCCCAACTTTGGGAGGACTGATCCATGGCCTGGAGTGCCAAGACATCCGGATTGCGTTCATCGCTCAGCCGCCGTCGCCTGTTGAAGGCGGCGGGCTCGACCGCCGCCATCACGGCGGCTGTCGGCATTGCGCCTCGTTTCCTCACCATCCGTCCGGCCCGCGCCGATAGCGGGCTGGCGAGCGGCATGGTGGGCGGCCCGACCGGCTTCGCGGGATGCGAGCGCTATCAGTACGGGCCCGACACGCCGGAATCGCGCGCGATCGAGGGCATCAAGGCGCTGGTCGGCGCCGGCAAGGCGCCGAAGAAGCTCAACATGATGCTGTCGGACGGCTCCGTGGGCCAGCTCACCAAGCCGTTCCCCGACGGCGCCCCGGCGGTGAAGGACCTGTTCGAGAAGGAGACCGGCATCGCGCTCGATATCGTCGGCGTTCCTTCCGGCCAAGAGTTCACCAAGACGATGCAGGACATCTCGACCAAGGGCGGGTCGTTCGATGTCTATGCGACCGAGTGGAACCGGCTGGGCGACTTGGCCGAGACCAACGGCCTCGTGAAGATGGACGAGTATGTCGAGAAGTACAAGCCGCAATGGGACGAGCCCGGCCGCGGCTATGTCGGCGGTAAGCAGGGCGTGGCGCTGCTCAACGAGTACCGCGGCCATACCTACGGCGTGTCGCTCGACGGCGACTTCCAGTGCTGGGTCTATCGCAAGGATCTGTTCGAGAGCGCGGACGAGCAGTCGGCCTTCAAGGCGAAATACGGCTACGACCTCGCCTTCCCGAAGACCTGGAAGCAGCTCGACGATGTCGCGATGTTCTTCCACCGCCCCGACAAGGGCCTGTTCGGCTGCACCGACCTGCGCAACCAGGGCTGGGGCTACACCAACTGGTATCAGCGCTTCGTCTCGCTGGCCTCGCCCAACCAGTATCTGTTCAAGGATGACGGCACGCCGCTGATCAACTCCGAGCATGGCATCCAGGCGACGACCGAATATGTCGACAGCCTGAAATACCATTCGCCCGACGCGATCTCCTGGGGCTGGCCGGAGCAGTACGGCAACATGGCGGCCGGCGGCGCGGCGATGACCTGCGCCTTCTCCAACATGCCGAAGTTCCTCGACAACCCCGGCAACGAAGGCTCGAAGGTCACGGGCAAGATGGCCTCGGCCCGGCCCCCGGGACGCGAGATCGACGGCAAGCTGGTGAGCCGCTCGGTGCTGTGGCTCAACATGACCGCGTCGATCTCCACCCAGGGCAAGTATCCCGAGGTCTGCTACCTGCTGCTGCAGTGGCTGGGCTCGAGCCGGATCTATAGCTGGATGACGGCCAATCCCGCCGGCTATTTCGATCCGTTCCAGCTCGCCAATTTCGACGATCCGCTGGTGCAGGAGACCTATCACGCCTATCACGTGCAGACGATCCGGGACACGATCGCCCGCGCGGTGCCGACCATCAACTATCCGGGTGCCACCGCCTATCACAGCGCGCTCGACGAGAATCTCGTCGCCGCCCTGACCAAGTCCAAGACGCCCGAAGAGGCGATGAAGGACACGGAAAAGGAGTGGAAGAAGATCACGCGGCGCGTGGGCGAGGACAAGATCGTCGAGGCGATCAAGACCAACAAGGCCGCCTGGCCGACCATCCTGGATTGATCCGACCGAGGGGCCGGGCAGTGCTGGACGCTGCCCGGCCTTTCTTTTCTCCCGGTTACCCGAGACCCGGCCGCCCCTCACGATGAAGCGTTCCCTTTCCTTCGAGCTGCTGCGTTACGCCCTGATCCTGGCGGCGGTCGCCATCACGCTCATCCCGATCGTCTGGATGGCGACCATGGCCTTCAAGCCGATCCCGGAATGGACGGCCAGCGGCGCCGACCTCACCTGGTGGCCGCGCCAGCCGACGCTCGACAATTTCCGCTTCATCTTCGGCCAGGAGACCTCCGAGCTGATCGTGGCATTGGACAAGACCGCGGTGCGGCCGGTCATCTCCTCGCTGCTCTCCTCGATCTTCGGCACGCTGATCGCCATGGTCTGCGGCACCGCCGCGGCCTACGGCCTCTCGCGCTTCAATGTCGGCGGCAACCTGCCGCTGGCGCTGGTGCAGCTCCGCCTGTTCCCGCCGATGGCGGTGATGATCCCGATCATGATCATGTGGAGCTTCCTCGGCCTGGTCGATAGCTGGTGGGGGCTGGCGCTGGTCTATGGCATCGTCACGCTGCCCTTCGCCTTCTGGCTGATGAAGACCTTCTTCGACGAGATGCCGCGCGAGATCGAGGAGGCGGCACTGGTCGAAGGCTGCTCGCGCTTCCGCGTCTTCATGCGCATCACGCTGCCGGTGATGCGGGCCCCGCTGGCGAGCTCGGCGCTCTTCGTCTTCATCCTCAACTGGTCGGACTACCTGATCGGCCTGCTGCTCACCACCAAGGAATGGGTGACGGTGCCGGTCTACATGGCCAGCCTCTCTTCCTCCATGACCGGCCAGCTCTATGGCGCCAAGGCGGCGCTGGGGCTGATCGCGGCCGTGCCGCCGGTGGTGATGGGCATCGCGATCCAGAAATACCTGGTGCGCGGCCTCACCTTCGGCGCGCTGAAGCAGTAGGCGGGGACGATGAGCGCCATGACCGCCGCGACCACGACGCGACCCGACAACCCGCCGAAGCCCGCGACCCTGGCCGAGGAGGGCCGGCGGCTGGGCCTGCGCATGACGCTGCCGACCCAGATCCTGATCCTCTTCATCGCGGTCTTCCCGCTGCTGATGCAGATCTATATCAGCCTGACGGACTGGTCGCCGCTGGACGGGGTGAGCTGGGTCCAGGCCTATGACAGCTGGAACGGCTTCGCCAATTTCGTCGACCTGATCCAGGACACGCGGCTCTGGGCGGCGCTGAAGCGCACCTTCCTGGTGATGATCGTCTGCGTGCCGGCGCAGTTCTTCCTGGCGCTGGGGCTCGCCGTCCTCTTCATCGACAACTTCATCGGCAAGCGGCTGTTCTACTCGATCCTGCTGACGCCGATGATGGTGGTGCCGTCGGTCGCCGGCTACATGTTCTTCATGCTGTTCCAGTCGGGTGGGCCGATCAACGGCCTGATCTCGGGCCTCACCGGATTCGACGTCTCGATCGCCTGGCTCTCCGATCCGAACCTGGCGCTGATCGCGGTGATGATCGCGGACGTCTGGCAATGGACGCCGCTGATGTTCCTGATCCTGCTGGCGGGACTGATCGGCGTGCCGGAAGACCAGCTCCGCGCCGCGACGCTGCTCGGCGCCTCCTGGTGGCAGCGCTTCGTCACCATCATGCTGCCGCGCATCAAGATCGTGATCGTGATCGCGCTGGCGATCCGGGTGGTCGAGATCTTCAAGATCTTCGACACGCTCTATGTCATGACCGGCGGCGGCCCCGGCGTCGCGACCGAGACCATCTCCGTCTATATCTACAAGATCACGACCCAGGACCTGACCTGGGCCTATGTGGCGGCGATCGCGCTCTTCATCCTGATCACGCTCTCCATCGTGGCCAATATGGGGCTGCGGCGGATCGCGCGGAGGAGCTGACATGGCCGCGATCCACCTCCAGAACCTGGTCAAGCATTTCGGCGGCTTCGCGGCCATCAAGCAGATGGACCTCGAAATCCGCGACAAGGAGTTCATGGCGCTGCTGGGCCCGTCGGGCTGCGGCAAATCCACCACCATGAACATCATCGCCGGCATGGAGAACCCGAGCTCGGGCCGGGTGATGTTCGACGGGGTCGATGTCTCGCAGGTGCCGATGGGCAAGCGCGGCGTGGGGTTCGTGTTCCAGAACTACGCGATCTTCACCCACATGACCGTGCGCCAGAACCTGGCCTACGGTCTCAAGGTGCGCCGCCTGCCGCCGAAGGAGATCGAGGAAAAGGTCGCCAAGATCGCAGGCCTGCTGCAGCTCGAGCCCTATCTCGACCGGCCGGCCGCCAAGCTCTCGGTCAATATCCTGCAGCGCCTGGCGATCGGACGCTCGGCCGCGGTCAATCCGTCGATCTTCCTCCTGGACGAGCCGCTCTCCAACGTCGACGCCGCCTTCCGCGCGGTGATGCGCACCGAGCTCAAGCATTTGCAGCGCGAGTTCGGCCAGACCATGGTCTATGTGACCCACGACCAGCTCGAGGCCATGACCATGGCCGACCGCATCGCGGTCATGGATCACGGGCTGCTGCAGCAGGTGGGCAGCCCGCTCGAGGTCTACAACAACCCCTGCAACACCTTCGTGGCGCGCTTCCTGGGCGCCCCCGGCATGAATCTCATCGCCGGCACGGTGATCGAGCAGAACGGCAGCCTCGCGGTCGATTGCGGTCCCGCGGGCCGCTCCGAGGCGCTGCCGGCGCCGCTGGCGGCAGGCTTGCGCAAGGCCGGCGCCAAGGAAGTCTTCTTCGGCGTGCGTCCCGAGGATCTCGAATTCGCATCGGAGGGCGGGGCGGGGTTGTCCATGCCCGTGGTGTTCGTCGAGCGCATCGGACCGCGTGCCATCCTGCATCTGGCCGCGGGCGACCGCACGGCAAAGATCGTGTCGGAGAACCTCGTGGCCGTGACGACCGGCGAGCGGCTGCGGCTGGTGCCGCGCCCGGGCCGGGTGCGGCTGTTCGATGCCGGCAGCGGCCGCGCCATCCTGGAAGTGTGACGATGGCCGAGATCGAATTCGTCAATGTCTCCAAGAGCTATGGCAAGACGGTCGCGGTCAAGGACCTGTCCTTCCGCATCGCCGACAACGAGTTCTTCTGCTTCTTCGGGCCGCCTTCCTCGGGCAAGACCACGATCCTGCGGCTGATCCTGGGGCTCGAGACGCCGGACCAGGGCGAGATCCGGATCGGCGGCAAGGAGGTGACGCTGCTGCCGCCGGCCGCGCGCAACGTCGCGATGGTGTTCCAGAACCTGGCGCTCTTTCCGCATATGACGGCGCGCGAGAACATCCGCTTCCCGCTGGTCGAGCGCAAGGTGGCGCCGGCCGTGGCGGAAGCGCGCCTCGCGGCGGTCGCCGAGAAGCTCCATATCGGCCATATCCT
Organism: Hypericibacter adhaerens; assembly: GCF_008728835.1. Lineage (GTDB taxonomy): Bacteria > Pseudomonadota > Alphaproteobacteria > Dongiales > Dongiaceae > Hypericibacter > Hypericibacter adhaerens. Next base: position 3,239,356 of record NZ_CP042582.1, on the reverse strand, counting down.
CCACAAGCTGCCGGCCCATCTTTCGGGCGGCGAGCGCCAGCGCGTGGCGATCGCCCGCGCGCTCGTGGTCGAGCCCAACGCCTATCTGATGGACGATCCGATCTCGGCGCTCGATGCGCGGCTGCGCGAGGAGACCCGGGTCGAGCTCAAGCGCATCCAGGCCGAGCTCGGCCGCACGCTGGTCTATGTGACGCACGACCAGGAGGAGGCGATGTCGGTCGCCGACCGCATGGCCGTGCTGGAGCAGGGCGAGATCCGGCAGCTCGGCAGCCCGCGCGACGTCTATATGACGCCGGCCAGCCGCTACGTGGCGCGGCTGGTGGGTTCGCCGCCGATCAACCTCATCCCCGGCCGCATGGACCCGGCCCAGTCGCTGTTCCGGGCCGACGGCGGCGATCTGCGCGTCACGCTCGCCAACCGCGCCCAGGCCGGCAACGGCGCCGTCGAGCTCGGCGTGCGGCCCGAGGATGTCCGCATCGTGTCGCCCGACCGGGCCGATGCCGCCCATGCCGAGGTCTATGAGCTGCAGCCCCTGGGCGGCTTCACGATCGTCGACGTCAATTATGGCGGGCTCATCCTGCGCGCGCTGGTCCAGGGGCAGACGGCGCTCAGGCTCGGCGAGCGCATCGGCATCACGCTCGATCCCGCCCGCATCCATCTGTTCTCCGGCGAGGACGGCCGTGCCTTCGTGCATGGCGCGCCCACCAACGCCGCCGCATAAGGAAGAGGGAACCCATGACGGACGCACTCGGCTTTTCCCCCGATCCGGAAGTCCGCTGCCGCGACTTCAAGATCGGCTGCATCGGCGCCGGCTTCATCATGGCGGATGTGCATCTGGCTTCCTATCACGAGGGGGGCTTCCCCGTGGTGGCGATCGCCTCGCGCACCAAGGCGAAAGCGGCCGAGGTGGCCAAGCGCTGGAACATCGGCACGGTCCATGACACGCCGGAGAAGCTGATCGAGGACACCCGCGTCGAGATCCTCGATATCGCCTTTCCACCCGACCAGCAGCCCGATCTGATCCGCCATGCGCTGAAGCAGAAACATATCAAGGCGATCCTGGCGCAGAAGCCACTGGCCATGACCTTCGAGGAGGCCAAACGGATCGCGGCCGAGTGCAAGGCGGCCGGCAAGGTGCTTTCGGTCAACCAGAACATGCGCTTCGACCAGTCGATGCGCGTGCTGAAGCAGATCCTGGACAAGGGCTCGCTCGGCATGCCGGTGCTGGCGACGATCGAGATGCGGGCGATCCCGCACTGGCAGCCGTTCCTGCACGAGTATGACCGGCTGACCCTGCTCAACATGTCGATCCATCATCTCGACGTGCTGCGCTTCCTGTTCGGCGATCCGACCGACATCTACACGGCGGTCCGTTCCGACCCGCGCACCAAGTTCCCGCATCGCGACGGCATCACGGTCTCGACCCTGTCCTTTCCCTCGGGCGTGATGGCGGTCTCGATGGAGGATGTCTGGAGCGGCCCGCGCGAGGAGGGCTACGAGTCCGACATCTACATCAAGTGGCGGGTGGAAGGGACCGATGGCGTTGCCCAGGGCACGATCGGCTGGCCCGACTATCCCAAAGGCTCGCCCTCGACCTTGCGTTATTGCTCCAAGACGGCGACCGGCGGGCGCTGGGTGCAGCCCACCTGGTCCACCATGTGGTTCCCGAACGCCTTCAAGGGCGTGATGGAACAGCTCCAATACGCGCTCAAGACCAGCACCAGGCCGCTGCTCGAAGGCCAGGACAATGTGAAGACCATGGCGCTGGTCGAGGCCGGCTATCGCTCGATGGCCGAGCGGCGCGCCGTGCGGCTCGACGAATTTCCCATCTGAAGAAGACCATCATCGGAGGAGGACAACCCATGATCCAGGTCGGCATTTTCACGGGATATTTCCCCTACACGCTCAAGGAGCAGGCGCAGAAGATCCGGGCGCTCGGCTTCAACACGGTCCAGCTCGATCTCGCCTTCAAGGACATCGATTTCTCGACGCCGGACTCCATCACCAAGGAGAAGGCGAAGACGGTGCGCGAGACCTTCCGCGACCACGATCTGCCGATCTGCTGCATCTCGGGCTATACCAACATCACCCACCCGAACCCCGCCGAGCGGAAGAAGCGCCTCGACTATCTCAAGGCGATCATCCGCAACGCCCGCAATTTCGGCACGCCCTACGTCATCTCGGAGACGGGCACCTTCAACACGGAGTCCGACTGGGTCGCCCATCCGAAGAACAAGACCGAGGAGGGCTTCCAGGAATGCAAGGCGGTGATCAAGGAGCTGTCGCAGCTCGCCTATGACCATGGCGCCCAGTTCCTGCTCGAGACCTATGTGAACAACGTGGTGGGCTCGGTCGAGGAGACGGTGCGGCTTTTCGCCGAGGTGGATCATCCCGGCCTCGGCCTGCTGATGGACCCGACCAACTATTTCGAGTCCCACAACATCGACCGCATGGACGGGATCCTGAAGCAGATCTTCGACACGCTCGCCGACAAGATCCGCATCTCCCATGCCAAGGACGTGAAGCGCTCGGGCAGCGACAAGTCGGAGAAGCATGCCGATATCGACGCCGCGGAATCGCACACCTTCCGCGGCGTCGGCGAGATCGAGCTGCCGGCCCCGGGCCTGGGTTCGCTCAATTACGACTATTACCTGAAGCGCCTCAGCGAGAAGCACCCGAACATCCCGATCATCATCGAGCATCTCGACGAATCGGACGTGCCGCGCGCGAAGAAGTTCATCGACGGCAAGCTGCGCGCCCAGGGGCTTTGACGGGATCACGGGCGAGGAAGGCCGGCATCGGGAGGTGCGGGCCTTCTTCGCCGATCTGGTTTGGATTTGAACAGGCTTTCGAGGTTCGATCATGGTGCAGCTCTTCGGCCGCTCCCTCACCCGTCGCGAGGTGGCGGCCCATGCCGGCACGCTGTCGCAATTCGCCGGCGTCCGGCTGATGACGCTGGGCGACGGCGTCGAGCGCGGCATCCGCATGCTCGAGTTCCGCACCGGCTCGGGGCTGCGCTTCACGGTGCTGATCGACCGGGCGCTCGACCTGGCCGACTGCGAATACAAGGGGGCCGCGATCGGCTGGAACTCGCCGGCCGGCTTCCGCCATCCGGGCCTGCATGAATATGAAGGCGAGGGCGGGCTCGCCTGGCTGCGCTCCTTCTCCGGCCTGGTCGTGACTTGCGGCCTCGACCACATCCTCTTCATGCATGACGACAAGGCCGACCATTACCACTATGTCCACCGCAAGTCGGTCAGCAGCTCGATCCATGGCCGCATCTCGACCATTCCCGGCAAGCTGCTCTCTTACGGCGAACGCTGGGACGGCGACGAATGCACGCTCTTCTGCGAAGGCGTGGTGCAGCAGTCGGCGGTGTTCGGCGAGGATCTTCATCTGATCCGCCGCATCGAGGCGAAGCTCGGCGCCAACGAGTTCACGCTGGAGGACCGCGTCGTCAATCACGGCTTCTACCGGACGCCGCATATGTTCTGCTACCACATCAATATCGGCCATCCGGTGCTGGCCGAGGGTTCGCGCTATCTGGCGCCGGTCGCCCATACCGTCTGGGCGGCCCATGCCGATGCCTACAAGGACCAGGGCGTGGGCTATCGCCGCTTGCCGTCGCCGCGCCACAATTTCCATGAGCAGGTCTGGCAGCATGCCATGGAAGCGGACGCGAAGGGCCAGGTGCCGGTTGCCGTGGTCAACGACGCGCTGGGGCTGGGTTTCGTCGTCGAAACCAACAAGAACGAATTTCCCTGCCAGTTCCAATGGCAGAATTTCCAGGAGGGTCAGTATGCGATCGGCATCGAACCCGCCACCAACCATGTCTATGGCAAGCCCTTCGCCCAGGAGCGAGGCGAACTGATCTGGCTCGAACATGGCGAGGAGAAACGCTACCGCACACGCTTCGCCGTGCTGGACGGCGCCAAGGAGATCGCGGCGATGGAGAAGCGGATCACCGCCATCGCCAGGCAGCCCGACGCCGACTACCCGGTGCCCAGCGGCCGCTGGGACCCGATCCCCGGCCGTGCCAAGGCGCGCGAAGGCGGAGGAGCATCCGCATGACCGCGAACGCCACGCCGCTCAAGGGCAAGACGGTCCTCTATACGGGTGCCGCCGGCGGGCTCGGTCACGACACCTCGCTGGCCCTGGCCGCGGCAGGGGCTCGGGTGATCGCGGTCGACGCTGATCCGGTGAAGACGGCGCGGCTTGCGGAATCCGCCAAGACGGCGGGGCCCGGCTCGATCGTGCTGGAGCCGATCGACCTGGCCGACCTGGACGGCTTGTCGCAACGGCTGGCGGCCATCGCCAAGCGCGAGGGCGGCTTCGATGTGGTGATCAACAACGCGGCGATCTATCCCTCGAAGCCCTTCGACCAGTTCACGGTCGAGGAGCATCAGGCGGTGCAGCGGGTCAATGTCGATGCCGGCATCGTCTGCGTGCAGGCGGCGCTGCCCGACATGAAGCGCAAGGGCTGGGGCCGGATCGTCAACATCTCGAGCGTGACCTTCTATGGCGGCTGGGCGCTGCTATCGCCCTATGTCGCCTCCAAGGCGGCGCTGGTGGGGCTGACGCGCGCCTGGGCGCGCGAGTTCGGGCCCTTCGGCATCACCGTCAACGCGATCGCGCCCGGCGCCTTCCCGACCGATGCCGAGAAGATCCATCCCGATCCCGAGGGCTATACGCGCTTCGTGCTGGACCACCAGGCGCTGAAGCGCCGCGGCACCGCGACCGACATCGCCAACGCCATCCTGTTCCTGGTCTCCGACCAGTCCAGCTTCATCACCGGCCAGACGCTCAATGTCGATGGCGGCTGGGTCATGCACTGAACCGGGCTTCAACGAGGTTTCTTCGATCATGGGTATCCTCTCCGGCTATCGCGTCCTCGACTGCTCGATCGCCATGGCGGGGCCGTTCGCGGCGCAGCGCCTGGGCGATCTGGGCGCCGATGTCGTGAAGGTCGAGCCGGTGACGGGCGAATGGCAGCGCCATGTCTCGGCGGGCGGCGCCAAGGGCAACCGCGTCAATGTCTCCTTCCTCTCGCTCAACCGGAACAAGCGCTCGATCGCGGTCGACCTGAAATCGGCCGAGGGCAAGGCCGTGCTGCTGGACCTGGTGAAGACGGCCGACGTCTTCCTGCAGAACTACCGGCCGGGCGTCGCCAAGCGGCTCGGCGTCGATTATGAGAGCCTGTCGAAGGTCAACCCCAAGCTGGTCTATGTCTCGATGTCGGGCTATGGCGAGACCGGCCCCTATATCGACAAGCCGGGGCAGGACCTGGTGCTGCAGGGCATGTCGGGCGCCATGCTGTCAGCGGGGCGCGCCGGCGAGGCGCCGACCCCGGCGGGGCAGTATCTGGTCGATGCGGTGACGGCCTATACGGCCTTCGAGGGCGCGCTCGCGGCGCTGCTCCATCGCGAGCGCACCGGCGAAGGGCAGCTCGTCAAGGTCAACATGCTGGATGCCATCACCACGCTTCAGATGCAGGAGCTCTCGATCTTCACGGTGGCCCATAAGCCGCAGACCCGCTCGGCCGAGCCCCATGCCCATGTCTATATCCGCGCGCCCTATGGCGCCTTCGCGACCAAGGACAACCCCATCATCGTCGCCTTTCCGAGCCTCAAGAAGTTCGGCGCGCTCATCGGCGAGGAGAGCTTCCTGACGATGGAGGACGAGGTCGATTCCTGGACGCGCCGCGACGAGATCTTCGCCAAGACGCGCCAGCGCCTCGCGGCCAAGACCTCGGCCGAATGGCTGAAGCTCTTCGCCGAGAACGACATCTGGGCCGGCCCCGTCTATGGCTATGCGGATCTGGTGAAGGACCCGCAGATCCTCCATAACGGCACCTTCGTCGAATATGACCATCCGACCGAAGGCCATGTGAAGACGCCGGGTTTCCCGATCCAGTTCTCCAAGACCCCGTCCAAGGTCGATCGCGGCGCGCCGCTCGCGGGCCAGCATACCCGCGAGATCCTCAAATCCGCCGGCTATGACGATGCGCGCATCGATGCGCTGCTGAAATCGGGCGCGCTCGCCGAGACCAAAGTCTAGCCGTCATGCCGGCTTATGAGGGCCTGACCTGGGATCATCCGCGCGGCTACAAGGCGCTCGAGGCCGCCGCCGCGGGGCTGAGCGAGGCCAAGGACGGCTTGACGATCCGCTGGGACCGCCAGCCGCTCGAGGGCTTCGAATCCCATCCGATCGACGATCTCTGCCGGCGCTACGACATCGTGGTGCTCGATCATCCCCATATCGGCGAGGCGGTGGCCAAGCGCTGCCTGCGGCCCTTGGAGACGCTGTTCGCGCCGCAGGAGATCGCCGCCTGGGGACGGGACACGATCGGCCCCTGCCTGACGAGCTACCGCTACGCGGGCTCGCATTGGGCGCTGCCGCTCGATGCCGCGACCCAGGTGATGGCGCTGCGCCCCGATCTCCTGGATCGCGATCCGCCGCGGACCTGGAGCGAGGTGGTGGCGTTGCCCGACAAACTGCCAGTCTGCCTGTCGCTGGCGGGGCCCCATGCGATCCTGAGCCTGATGTCGATCTCGGTTTCGCTGGGAACGGCGCCGGGCGCGGGCGAGCCGGGCCGGTTCCTGCCGCCGCCGGCCGTATCGGCGGCGCTCGAGATCCTGCGGCCGCTGGCGGCGCGCAGCCTCCCGGCGGCGAGGGGGCTCAATCCCATCGGCATCCTGTGCCGCATGGCGTCAGGCGACGATCTGGCGCTCTGCCCGCTGGTCTATGGCTATGTGAACTATGCGGCGCCGCGCGATCCGAAGGCGCGGCGGGTGGCCTTCCATGATGCGCCGGCGGCGACGGCAACGGGCCGGCCCGGTTCCACCCTGGGCGGAACCGGCATCGCCATCAGCCGGCGCTGCCAGGCGACGCCGGCCTTGCTCGACCATCTGCGCTGGCTGATGGCGCCCGAGGCTCAGACCGGCTTCATCCCGACCCATGATGGTCAGCCCAGCCGGCGCGAATCCTGGCAGGATGTTGCCGTGAACGCGGCCTGGGGCGATTTCTACAAGAACTGCTTCCGCACCCTGGAACTGGCCTGGGTGCGGCCGCGCTTCGACGGTTATATCGCCTTCCAGACGCAAGCCTCGGCGATCCTGCGCGACGGCCTGGCCGAAGGGCAGGGCGCCGCCCCGATCGCGGACCGGCTGCAGGATTGCTATGCGGCGCATCGGCCGCCGGACGCCGAACTCTAGAGGTTGGAGATGGACGAGAACATCCTCTGTACGGTCGAGAACCAGGTCGCGATCATCACGCTGAACCGACCGGCCAAGCTCAACGCCATGACGCCGGAGATGATCCAGCAGATCATCGAGGCAACCGAGCGCTGCAACCATGACGACGATGTGCGGGCCGTGATCGTGACGGGAGCGGGGGAGAAATCCTTCTGCGCCGGCTCCGACATCCGCGAGCTCGACACCTATCCCACGCCCTGGGCCTTCCGCTCGCGTCCCGACTATTGCGACGCCGTGCGCAAGCTGGTGAAGCCTTCGATCGCGGCGGTCAATGGCTATGCCTTCGGCGGCGGGCTCGAGACGGCGATGAGCTGCGACATCCGCATCTGCTCGCCCAATGCGCGCTTCGCGGCACCCGAGATCAAGCTCGGCTGGATCGGCGGCGGCGGCATGGCGGTCCATCTCGCCCATGCGGTGGGGCCTTCCAACGCGGCGCTCATGATCATGACCGGCGACCCGATCGAGGCGGAGAAGGCGCTGGCTTGGGGGCTGGTGAGCGAGATCGTGCCGGCGGAAAAGCTCCAGGCCCGGGCCCGTGAGATCGCCGCCGCCATCGCGGCGCGGGCGCCGATCGCGGCTGAGACGGCGAAGCTCAATCTCCGCGCCGCTTTCTCGATGCCGCTCGACAAGGCTATAGAATACGAGCGCGACCTCCAGACCGTCTGCTTCGCGACCGAGGACGCGATGGAGGGGCGCCAGGCCTTCAAGGAAAAGCGCGCGCCGCTCTTCAAGCGCCGCTGAGGAACCGTCATGAGCCATCCCCTGCCGCTGACCCTGTCGGTCGCGACGACCCTGCCGAACGATGCCCGGTCCGCGACCCTGATCGGGCGGGTCTGGCGGCCGGAGCTCGAGGGGCCCTCGGTCGTGCGGCTCGATGGCGAGACGGTCGTCGATATCACGGCCGCCTTTCCGACGGTCTCTCAGCTTTGCGAGCAATCCGATCCGGCCAAGGCCGCCAAGGCCGCCAAAGGCGAGGTGATCGGCGGCCTGGCCGAGATCCTGGCCAACACCCCGACCGACCGACGGAACGAGGCCAGGCCCTCGCTGCTGGCACCGATCGATCTGCAAGCCGTGAAGGCTTCGGGCGTGACCTTCGTCACCTCGCTGATCGAGCGGGTGATCGAGGAGCAGGCGCGGGGTGCGCCGGAGCGAGCGGCCGGGGTCAGGGCCGAGATCGTCGCCGCCATCGGCAGCGATCTCAAGGCGCTGAAGCCCGGCTCGCCGGCGGCCATGGCGCTCAAGGAGCTGCTCATCAAGAAGGGGCTCTGGTCGCAATATCTCGAGGTGGGGATCGGGCCCGATGCCGAGATCTTCACCAAGGCCCAGCCGATGGCCTCGGTCGGCCATGGCGCCGAGATCGGGATCCATCCGGGCTCGGTCTGGAACAATCCGGAGCCCGAGGTGGTGCTGGCGGTCTCCTCGGCCGGGCGCATCGTCGGCGCCACGCTCGGCAACGACGTCAATCTGCGCGATTTCGAGGGCCGCTCGGCGCTGCTCCTGGGCAAGGCCAAGGACAACAACGCCTCCTCGGCCATCGGCCCGTTCCTGCGGCTGTTCGACGGCGGCTTCACCCTCGACCATGTGCGCAAGGCCGATATCGGCCTGCGGGTCGAGGGGCCGGACCAGTTCCGCCTCCAGGGCGGCTCCTCGATCGCCGAGATCAGCCGCGACCCCGAGGATCTGGTGCATCAGCTGATCGGGCCCTATCACCAGTATCCCGACGGGGTGGTGCTCTATCTCGGCACCATGTTCGCGCCGATCCAGGACCGGCGGGGCAAGGGTCAGGGCTTCACCCACGAGATCGGCGACATCGTCACCATCGCCACGCCGACCCTCGGCAGCCTGACCAACCGCGTCGTCACCAGCGACAAGGCCCCGGCCTGGCGCTTCGGCACCAGCCAGCTGATGCGCAACCTGGCCAAACGCGGGCTGATCTAGCAACGTCGCCGTTCCTATTGTGCCGCCCAGGCATCATGGCCGCGACGACCGGACCGTTCCCTCACGGCTGGTCGTCGATGACGAGGTTCGTTTCGTCGGTGTCGACGACAAAAACAGCCAGCAGTCGCGCGGGCTCGGTGTCGCTGACATTTTCGCTAACGGCGTGATGGTCGCCGGGCAGCTCGGCGAAGCTCTCGCCGGCGCGATACACCGTCGCCGGGCCGTCATTGACCTGGCTGCGAATGGCGCCTTCCAGGACCGTCGCGTAGATGAAGGCGGAGTTCGGGTGGGTATGTGCCGCCGACGTGCCGCCGGGTTCATATTCGACGAGCACGCCCCGCATGCTCTTGCCGGGCACGTTCGGCAGGACATGGTCGAAGACCACGGTCACCTTGGACCTCGACGCGTCGTCGGCCATAGCGGGGGACAGCGCGAGAGCCGCGAAAATGGCGCTGTAAAAAAGCCGCGAGAACATTCTGTTCCTCCGTGGTTGGGACCGGCGCCTGTCTGGCTCGCCGGCCCCGGTTGCTGCTCTGGATTGGATGCAAGGCTCGGCACGGCGGCGCTGGATCGACGCCGCCGGAGGCGGCGGGCTACCGTGCCGCGGCGCGTCCGAGCCAATCCTCGAAATGCACCGTGCCGAGATGCGGGTTGGCGTCCGGGGTCAGTGACTTGTCGTTCAGCTCGGCGCCGAAATAGCGCGCATGAATGTCCGTGACCACGTTGCGGGGATCGCGCTTGGCACGGAAGTAGCGCCGGACGAGGTCGTCGAGACCGATGCGTTCCGGTCCCGCCAGCTCGATGATGCCGTTCTGCGGCGCCATCAAGGCCGTCTTGGCCACCAGTGCGGCGACATCGTCGGAAGCGACAGGCTGCAGAAGGGCCGGCGAGAGGCGAACCGTCTGGCCGTCGGTGGCGGATTGGGCGATGCCGGGAACGAACTCGAAGAACTGGGTCGAGCGGATGATCGTGTAGGGAATGCCGGACGCCCTGATCAGATCCTCCTGGGCGATCTTCGCGCGGAGATAGCCGCTTGTCGGCAGGCGATCGGCGCCGACGACCGAGAGGGCGATGTGATGGCGCACATCGGCTGCCGCCTCCGCAGCCAGGAGGTTGCGGCCGGCCGTCTTGAAGAAGGTCATCACGGCCTCGTCCTCGAACGACGGCGAATTGGCAAGGTCGAGGACGACTTGCGTCCCTGCCATGGCCATGGCCAGTCCTTCGCCGGTGATCGTGTTGATGCCCGTGCTGGGCGCGCCCGCGATGACCTCGTGGCCCTTTTCGCGAAGATGCGACACGACCTTGCTCCCGATGAGGCCGGTGCCGCCGATGACGACGATCTTCATGTTGATTCCTCCGTGCAAGAATCGATGGACGAAGGATGGGCGGGCCTGTGCGGAAAGACTTTGCGGCAGCCTCCAATTTGCCTTGGGTTTTTGTCCAAAAATGATCGCGGGTCGCGGTAGTATCTCCTGGCGGAAAGGTCGGGGCCGGCGACCGGCCGCACCAAATTCCCCTATTATCAATTGCTTGTTGGACAGGCGGCATGGATGCTCGCGCGCGTCAGGGAGCGGTGAGGCTCGTCTTCGGGGATCATGTGCTCGACCCCGACCGGCGGGAGCTCACCCGCGGCGGCGAGACGATCGCAGTGGGGCCGCAGGTCTTCGACCTGCTGATGTATCTGCTGCGCAATCGCGACCGCGTCGTCACCAAGGACGACCTGATCGAGACGGTGTGGGGCGGCCGGATCGTCTCGGAATCGACCCTGACCAGCCACATCAACGCGGTACGCAAGGCGATCGGGGACAGCGGCGAGGAGCAGCGCCTGGTTCGCACCGTCGCCCGCAAGGGCTATCGGTTCGTGGGCGAGGTGCGGGAATCCGATTCCTCGGAGAGATCGCCCCCGGCCAGGCTGCAGGAACTCTCCGCCCCGGGACTGACCCTGCCGGATCGTTCGTCGATCGCCGTGCTGCCCTTCCTCAACCTCAGCGGCGATCCCACCCAGGACTACTTCGTCGAGGGGGTGGTGGAGGACATCATCTCGGCATTGTCGCGCATGAGCTGGCTGTTCGTCATCTCCCGCAACTCGAGCTTCACCTACAAGGGGCAGACGGTCGATGTGAAGCGGATAGGGCGGGAGCTGGGCGTGCGCTACCTGCTCGAAGGCAGCCTGCGCAAGGCGGCGAACCGCGTGCGGATCACCGGGCAGCTGGTCGATGCGACCACGGGCGCCAATCTCTGGTCGGAACGCTTCGAAGGCAGCATTCACGACATCTTCGAGCTGCAGGATGAGCTGACCGCGAGCGTTGTCGGGGCCATCGCCCCGCAACTGGAGCGCGCGGAGATCAAGCGCGCGAAACGCAAGCCGACCGAGAGCCTCGGCGCCTACGACTACTACCTGCGCGGACTGGCGAACCTGCATGGCGGCACCCGGGAGGCCATCGACGAGGCGCTGGCCCAGTTCTATCAGGCGCTCGAGCTCGATCCGAATTTCGCCTCATCCTATGGGATGGCGGCCTGGTGCTATTTCTGGCGCAAGGTCAACGGATGGATGACCGACCGGCCGCGGGAGATCGCCGAGGGAGTCCGTCTGGCGCGTCTGGCGGTCGAGCGGGGCGGAGACGATGCGGTCGCCCTCACGCGCAGCGGTCACGCGCTCAGCCACCTGACCAGCGACCTGGAGGGCGGCATCGCCCTGATCGACAGGGCGCTCGCGCTCAATCCGAATCTCGCGTCGGCATGGTTCCTCGGCGGATTCTTGAGGACCTGGAACGGCGAGCCGGACAGCGCCATCCGGCATTTCACGCACGCCTTGCGCTTGAGCCCTCTCGATCCCGAGATCTACCGGATGCAGGCCGGATTGGCGGCGGCGCATATGTTCGCGGGGCGCTTCGACGTCGCCTCGTCCTGGGCCGAGAAGTCGTTCGGCCACTTGCCGAGCTTCCTGATGGTCGTCGCCATCATCGCGGCCTGCCATGCGCTGGCGGATCGGCCTCATGAGGCCAGTCGGGCGATGACCCATTTGCGCCAGCTCGATCCTGCGCTCCGGATCTCGCAGCTGGCCGATTGGCTCCCGATCCGCCGGCCGCAGGACCTTGCGGTGTTTGCCGAGGGTCTGCGGAAGGCGGGGCTGCCGGAATGACGGGATAGGCCTTCGGCGGAAAGGAAAACGGCGGGCCCTTGCGGGCCCGCCGCTTCCGCTCCGGCGTCCCTCAGAGGGCGCCGCAATCTCAATATTCGTTGACCGGCAGCCCCAGCTCCTTGATCGCGCCCGTGATGGTGGCGATGCCGTCGTCAAACTTGCCCTTGGAGCATTCATCCTGACCCTGAGTCAGCGCCTGGCTGGCGGCATCCGTCTTGCCACCCGGGCCCATGAGATCGATATCCCATCCCAGATCGCGCGCATACATGGCGCATTTGTTGTTGGCCGTGTATGAGGTCGCCATCGCGGCGGTGGAGAAAACCACGCCGACAACAGCGGCAGCGGCGATCAGAAGTTTCGTCGTCATCGTTGGACTCCTCTTTTTTCCGGGCGGGGATCTCGTGATTGGATCCCGAACTGTTCGGCAGGGTGACACGCCCTGCCCCCGATCCGGCTCGCCCCGGGGCGCCAGGATACACCAGCCGACCCGTTGCCTCCGAGGCCCGCCATGCGTCCCGAGCCTCTCGACGCGATGTCAAACCTGTGCCCGGCGTTAATGTTGGCCGGGCCCCGCGATCGGCGCACCGCCTTGGAATCCGCCACCCGGTACCGTGAAGCCGCGGGAGGCGGCCGTTCCGCCCCTTGATTTCTATTAACAAATGAGGATGGCGGCGGCCTCGGGGTCCGCTACCCAACTTTCCCTATTCCTCGACGCCGTCTCTTCAACGCAGAGCCCCGGGAAGTTGGACCGATTCTCGACATGCAAGCGTCACGCGTGTTTCGCGGCGCGGCGAAGAATAGGACAAAGGTCCAATTAGGGGCTGGGCGGGAGTGTGGTTTCGCCCCATCCTTGAAGGAGCGGGGACCGGGGTCATAGAGCGACCATGATCGGCCCAAGGGACACCCGAGACATCGGAGCGTCGGGAAGGCTCGCCTGACCGGGCGCTTCGGTGGGTGCAATCCACGGGGAGATGGAGCCGGACATGCGGGAATGCTGGAGATCGTTTCGATTGCTGGGCGCGGCGGTGGGCCTGGTCCTTGCCGTGACGATGATCATCGGTGCGGGGGCGGCGCAAGCGGGCACGCTCGACGACCTGAAGAAGAACGGGACGATACGCCTCGGCGTGCGCGCGGATACCAAGCCCTTCTCCTATGCCGACGCCGACGGCACCTCCAAAGGCTACATGGTCGATATCTGCAATGCGGTCGTGCGGCGTCTGCAGGCGAACTACAGCCTGCCCGACCTCAAGACCCAATATGTCACGGTGACGACCGAAACGCGGTTCGACGCCCTGCGGCAGAACAAGGTCGACCTGCTCTGCGGGCCCGACACGGTCACGCTCAAGCGCCGGGAGATCGTGAGCTTCTCGGTGCCCGTCTTCATCACCGGCGCCGCCGTCCTTTACCGTGCCGACGGTCCGAGCTCTCTCTACGACCTCAGGGACAAGAAGGTCGGCGTGAAATCGGCCACCACGACCGAGACGGTCCTGCGCGACACGTTGAAGAAGCTCGAGGTCAATGCCGACATCGTCACTTTCAACACCTATGAAGAGGGCGCCAAGGCGCTCGCCTCCAATCAGATCTCGGTCTTCTTCGGCGACCGCGGCATCCTGGTGGATCTGCTGAAGCAGTCGAATTCCGACCAGCTCAAGATCGGCGACCTGATGCTGAGCGCGGAAACCTATGCGCTCGGGCTGCGGCGCGACGACGAGGATTTCCGCGTGGCGGTGGATCGCGCCCTCAGCCAGATCTTCGTGTCCAAGGAGCTGACGCATCTGTTGCGCACCAACTTCGGCGATCGGCCTCCCGGCCCCATCCTCGAAGCGCTCTTCCTCGCCAGCGCCCTGCCGGAGTAGAAGTGTCCGTTCCGTGGCTGTCCCCGGTATCGATCGGGGGCAGCCGAGATCGATACCATGTCGCGACGAATGGGATGAGGTTCCGATGAACAGGATTGCCGGCAGGGACGATGGGGCGTTCCGCAGGCCCTTCGCCCGCCGTTTGCTGCTCGGGGCCATGGCCGCGGCCGGGGCGGTCGCTCTGCTGCCCCGCCAGGCCGGAGCTATCACGGGGTCCGGACCGGAGATCGACGCCGATGCGACCCGCGCGCTCCAGTCTCTCTATGCCAGCGACGAAGGCGCGAAGGCCTTGGGGCAGAAGGCCCAGGGCATCCTGATCTTCCCTGAGATCGCGAAGGCCGGCTTCCTGATCGGTGGTGCCTATGGCGAGGGCGCGCTGCGGGTCGGCGGAAAGACCGTGGCCTATTACAGCTCTTCGGCCGCCTCCTACGGGTTGCAGGTCGGCATCCAGCGCTTCAGCTACGTACTATTCCTGATGACGCCCAACGCGATCAATTACCTGAACAAGTCGGACGGATGGGAGATCGGCGTCGGCCCCTCCATCGTCGTGGCCGATGAAGGCTTCGGCAAGAAAATGACCACCACGACGCTGCAGGCCGAGATCTATGCCTACATCTTCGGCCAGCAGGGACTGATGGCCGGCCTCGGCATCGAGGGTACCAAGATCCTGAAGATCGATCGCTAGGCCGGTCGGAGGATCGAGGAGGCGGCGTCGCGCCTAAGACGGCGGCGCACTTCGCTTCCGGGCCGCCCGCCATTCCGACGGGGGCAGGCCCGACCAGCGCTCGAACGCGCGGCTGAAGACGGCGGTCTCCGCGTAACCGATGGCCGAGCTGATCTGCGTGATGCTCAAACGCGTCCCGCCGAGAAGCTGGCAGGCGACCTCGAATCGGGTCTCGCTCAGCAGCTCGCGGAAGGTCGTTTCCTGCGTCTTGAGCTTGCGAAGCAGGGTGCGCGGATGCAAGGAGAGCAGCCGCGCGATCTCCTCGATCGACGACTCGCTGGAGATCACGCGCGTGCGAAGCAGGCGCTTCACCTGGGACGAGACGTCGGGGTTGCGAAATGTCGAATGGGCCTGCAGAACAGCCTGAATCTGCGCCCGTTGCCCGGCATTCCCGGTTCTGATCGGTGAGCGCAAGGCGGAGGACGGCAGCAGCAGGCCGGACTCCTCCGCGTCGAAACGCACCTGGTCACCGAAGACCCGTTTGAACGGGACGATGTCGGCGGGCGCCGTGTGGGAGAACGCGGCCTCGATCACGATCTTTCCGGCCAGCGCTGTGATGACGTTGTGCGCCAGGGCGAGAGCGCCATCGATGATCTGGTTCATGCCGGGCGTTTCCGGCTGGTAGATCGCATAGCCGAAAACCGAGAAATGCTCCATGCGCCGGAGATAGCAGACGGCACCGTCGGCATTCCGGGCCTGACCGAAAACCAGATCCTGAAGAGCTTGCTCGAGCGTGCCGGCGGTCTGCATGAACTCGGCGACCAGCCCGAGCGACTGCAATGCGAGCCGCTGCCCCGCCAACAACCCGAAATGCTCGCAGCGCGTCCGCTGGGAGCAGGCATGGAGGAGCCGCCCCATGGCGACGAATGTGATTTCGTTCTCGGGGCTATCGAGGATCGAGAGCTCCAGGCCCGCGGATGGGAAAACATCCGCGGGCTCATGGCCCAGACTCCGCAAGACCTGCGGCACCTCGAGGAGAACACCGACCCGTTGGCGACCCTCGTTTCGGGGCGACCGAATATCATTGAGGCGGGCCGTGCCAGCCGATTGTTCAGTCACATTGACTGTCCCTTGGTCAGCGGCGCGCGCAAGCCGCGCACCGGCATGGGGGTAATTTTCAATGGGATTGAAATCATTCTAAATCGATGCGGTCTTGGCCGCGGAGGCATGGGAGCTTGGAGTCGCTCGCTTATTTTGACCGTGCATTCTTGTTTGTCAGAAAGGATCAAGAGCATTTTATTGATGCATGCTATCTGTGCAATCGAAAGGTACAAGCGCATCTGGCCGATTGGCTAGGGACCGGCCTGGTGTCGCACGGGGCGCTTCCTTGGCGAAGGAGGACATTGAGTCCGTCCTCCGAACAGGGATCTGGACTGCCTCTGGGCGGTCCGGGGATGGGGCACATGAAACGGATTCTGCTGGGCACGACCGCCATCGTCACGGCCAGCATGGTCGCGAGCACTGCGAATGCCGCGCAAGGTGTTCAGCTAACGATAGGCGGTTACTACGGAGCGGCGGCCGGCCTTCTCCTCGACCAGTCGGACAGCAACGGGGATGCGGGGCAGCACACCCGGGATGTCGTGTTCCGGCAGGATGTGGAAGTCTATTTCCAGGGCGAGACGACGCTCGATAACGGCCTCACCGTCGGCGCCACGATCCAGCTCGAGGGACTGCAGTCCGAGGATCAGATCGACGAGGTCTGGGCCTACTTCAAAGGTGGCTGGGGTCAGCTTCGCTTCGGCGACGACGACGACGCCACCGAGCAGCTGCAATACATCATTCCCTCCGCCTCCAACATCTTCGGCGTCGACACGCCGTTCTTCGAGTTCGGCAACGATCACGGCGGGTTCACCAACGGCTTCTTCCAGACCAACAGCACGCTCGCGAGCATGTCGGGCGACGCGACGAAGGTCATCTACTTCAGCCCGACCTTCTACGGATTCAGCTTCGCCGTATCGTTCGCCCCCGATCGGCGGGGCGAGGACAGCTATTCCTACTGGTCGGGTCCGGGTGGCACGACCTTCAGCAACAACACCGGACAGATTCAGAACGACGTCGCCGGCGCCGTGAACTGGGACCACGATTTCAACGGCGTCGGCGTCGCCTTCGGGATCGGCGGCGCCTGGGCGCAGTGGGAGGTGAAAGGCACGCCGGCTTTCGGCAATGTGGAGGACACCTGGACCTTCGACGGCCATCTGGATGTCACCTACGGGGGCTTCACGATCGGCACCAGCGGCCTCTACCGCGTCAATTGGCAGAGCGCCAGCGGCGCTGACTATTTCGTTGCCGGCGTCGGTGCCACCTACAACTGGGACGCCTGGACGGCGGGTCTCGCCTGGTCGCATGGCAACTACGAATATGCCGGCAGTGGCGGTTCGTCCGACAAGCTCGACATCGTCCAGTTCACGGGCCGCTACGATCTGTCTCCCGGTATCTCGCTGGATGGGATGCTGGGCTACAACGGCTTGAACGCCGGCGGCGATACCGGCCACAACAGCTATCGGGCGTGGGAGGCGGGTGTTGGCTTCTATATCGGCTTCTGACCGCAGCATACCCCATGCTGCACTGCGGAACGCTCCCCATCCTTTTCCTCGTATCTAGGTGAAATCACCTGTCGGAGCTATCGGTCGGCCGAGCGGGCCTGTCTCTGACGCTGCCGCTTGTTACCGCTTTGTGAGGTGAGGTTTAGCCGGCGGTGCGCTCCGCTTGCGCCTTCGCCGAAATGTTTTAGTTTGATAACAGTTCGGCTTGCCTCTCTCGCCTATTGATCTACGTCATGAGTGGACTCTGTCGGAGCCTCTATGAAGGGCCGCGACAGGCAGAGGAGGGGGATCATGGCTACCACGGTTCAGACCGTCGATGCACCGGCGAAGCCGGCCGATCACAAGCTCACACTGGCGCCGCTGATCGCATTGGTCGTCGGATCAATGATCGGCGGCGGCGTCTTCAATCTTCCCTCCGACATGTCGAAGGGAGCCTCGCCGGGCGCGATCATCATCGGCTGGCTCGTCACCGGCATCGGCATGCTGATGCTGGCCTTCGTCTACCAGGATCTGGCCGTCCGCAAGCCCGATCTCAATGCCGGCCCTTACGCCTATGCCAAGGCCGGCTTCGGGCCGTTCATCGGCTTCAACAGCGCCTGGGGCTACTGGATCAGCGCGTTCCTGGGCAACGTCGCCTATGCCGTCGCGATCTTCTCGGCCCTGTCCTATTTCATCCCGCTCTTCGGCAGCGGCAACAATCTGCCCTCGATCATCGCCGCCTCGGTCGGCGTCTGGGCGATTCACTTCCTGGTGCTGAAGGGCATCCGGCAGGCGGCCTTCATCAACGTCATCACCACGATCTCGAAGCTGGTGCCGATCTTCCTGTTCCTGCTGGTCGCGATCATCGCGTTCCATTGGAACAAGTTCACCTTCAATTTCTGGGGCCAGCCGGATGCCGCCGGGCAGGGCGGCCTGGGCTCGATCATGGACCAGGTCAAGAGCACGATGCTCGTCACGGTCTGGGTCTTCATCGGCATCGAGGGCGCCAGCGTCTATTCCTCCCGCGCGGCCAGGCGGTCGGATGTCGGGCGCGCCACCGTGCTGGGCTTCGTCGGCTGCCTCGGCATCTATGCGCTGGTCTCGCTGCTCTCGACCGGCATCCTGAGCCAGCCGGAGCTGGCCGGGCTCAAGGTGCCGTCCATGGCGGGCGTGTTCGAGCCGCTGGTCGGGGCCTGGGGCTCGGCGCTGATCAATCTCGGGCTGATCGTCTCCGTCGGCGGCGCCTATCTCGCCTGGACCCTGCTCTGCGCGGAGATCCCTTTCGTCTGCGGGCGCGACGGCACCTTCCCGAAATGGTTCGCCGCCGAGAACAGCAACGGCTCGCCGATCAACTCGCTCTGGGTCACGAACGGCCTGATCCAGCTGTTCCTGATCCTCAGCTATTTCTCGGAGAGCGCCTATCAGTTCTTCTACTTCATCGCCTCGGTCGCGATCCTGCCGCCCTACGTCTTCTCGGGCGCCTACGCGCTGAAGCTCGCGCTTACCGGCGAAGGCTACAAGCCGGGCGAGAAGGGGCGCGGCGCCCAGATCATCGTCGGCGCCGTCGCCACGATCTACGGCGTCTGGCTCGTCTATGCGGCCGGCCTGCAATATCTGCTGATGTGCGCCGTTCTGTTCGCCCCCGGGATCCTGGTCTATGCGAAGGCCCGGCGCGAGCAAGGTGGACGGATCTTCAGCGGCGTCGAGACGATCATCGCCATCGCGCTGGTGGCACTGGCGCTGCTGGCGGCTTGGCTGATGTGGACGGGCGAAATCAGCCCCCTCTGAGAGCCTGACGAACTGACGTGCCGTCGATCCAGACTTCTACGGACGTTTAATCGGAGGATGCAAATGAGCGAACTGGGTGTCCATTCCGAAGTCGGCAAGCTGCGGACCGTGATGGTCTGCCGGCCCGGGCTCGCGCACCAGCGCCTGACCCCGGCGAACTGCCACGAGCTGCTCTACGACGATGTGATCTGGGTCCACGAGGCGCAGAAGGACCATTACGATTTCGTGCTCAAGATGAAGGAGCGGGGCACCGAGGTCCTTGAGCTTCACGACTTGCTGGCCGAAACCCTCGATACCAATGACGGCCGGAACTTCATCCTGGATCGACGGCTCTCGGCCAACCTCGTCGGCATCCACACCGGGCGCGCGCTCCGGCCCTGGCTCAACACGATGGAATCGAAGCAGCTCGCCGAGTATCTGATCGGCGGGATCGCCATCAAGGAGCTGCCCGAGATCGAGGGCAAAAGCGCTCTCCTCGAGACCCAGGGCGGCATGGATTTCATCATCCCGCCGATTCCCAACACGATATTCCAGCGGGATTCCTCCTGCTGGATCTATAACGGCGTGACCGTCAACCCGATGTTCTGGCCGGCCCGCAAGCCGGAGACGCTGCTGCAGCGGGCGGTCTACAAGTTCCATCCCCGCTTCAAGGGCGCGGACTTCCATATCTGGTGGGGCGATTCCGATGAGGATTTCACCGGCGCCTCGATGGAGGGTGGCGATGTCATGCCGATCGGCAAGGGCATCGTGCTTATCGGCATGGGCGAGCGCACGACGCGCCAGGCGGTGGCCCAGGTCTGCCAGAGCCTGTTCAAGCACAAGGCGGCAAGCCGGGTGATCGGCTGCGTCATGCCCAAGAGCCGGGCCGCCATGCATCTCGATACCGTCTTTACCTTCTGCGACCGGGATCTGGTCACGGTGTTCCGTGACGTGGTCGACCAGATCAAGTGCTTCAGCGCCTATCCGACGGGCAAGGATGGCGAGTTCGAGTTCCGCAAGGACGAAAAGCCGCTGCTCGACGTGGTGCGTGACGCGCTGGGCCTCAACAAGCTCAGGGTCGTGGAGACCGGCGGCGACGGCTACGAGGCGGAGCGCGAGCAGTGGGACGACGGCAACAACGTCGTGGCGCTGGAGCCGGGTGTGGTCGTCGCTTATGACCGCAACATCTACACCAACACGCTGCTGCGCAAGGCGGGCATCGAGGTCATCACCATCCGCGGCTCCGAGCTGGGTCGCGGCCGCGGCGGCGGTCATTGCATGACCTGCCCGATTTCGCGCGACCCGGCCTACTGACGGAACCGACACCAGACAATCCAGGGAGCGACCCCGATGTCCTTCAATCTCCGCAACCGTTCGCTGCTGACGGTCCAGGACTACACGCCGCGCGAGTTCCGCTACATGCTCGATCTGGCCCGCGACCTCAAGCGCGCCAAATATGCCCGCACCGAGCAGAAGCATCTCGAAGGCAAGGAGATTTGCCTGATCTTCGAGAAGACCTCGACCCGGACGCGCTGCGCCTTCGAGGTGGCCTGTCACGACCAGGGCGCCCATGTGACCTATCTCGACCCGGCCGGCTCGCAGATCGGCCACAAGGAATCCTTCAAGGACACCGCGCGGGTGCTGGGCCGCATGTTCGATGCGCTCGAATATCGCGGCGCATCGCAGCATGGCGTCGAGGAGCTCGCCAAATATGCCGGCGTGCCGGTCTATAACGGCCTGACCGACGAGTATCATCCGACCCAGATGCTGGCGGATGTCATGACCATGCGCGAGCATAGCGACAAACCGCTGCACGACATCAAATATGCCTATGTCGGCGATACCCGGTCGAACATGGGCCATTCGCTCATGATCGTCGGCGCGCTGGTGGGCATGGATGTGCGTATCGCCGGCCCGAAGAAGCTCTGGCCCTCCGACGAGTACCGGAAGATCTCCGAGGACCTGGCGGCCAAGTCCGGCGCGCGCCTCACCATCACCGACGACCCCGTGGCGGCCGTCAAAGGCGTCGATTTCATCCATACCGACGTCTGGGTCTCGATGGGCGAGCCCAAGGAGGTCTGGAAGGAGCGCATCAACCTGCTGATGCCGTTCCAGGTGAACGAGAAACTGATGAAGGCTTCGGGCAATCCCCAGGTCAAGTTCATGCACTGCCTGCCGGCCTTCCACGACACCGAGACCAAGGTCGGCAAGGAGATCGCCGAGACCTACGGCATCAAGGACGGGCTGGAAGTGACCAACGGCGTGTTCGAGTCCGAGGCCAACATCGCCTTCGAGCAGGCGGAGAACCGTCTTCACACGATCAAGGCCATCCTGGTCGCAACCCTGGGAGATTGAGCCATGCGCGTCGTCATCGCGCTGGGCGGCAATGCGCTTCTGAAACGCGGCGAGCCGATGACGGCGGAGGCGCAGCGGCGCAATGTGCGGATCGCCGCCGAAGCCATGGCGCCGGTGGCCAAGGATCATCAACTGGTCATCAGCCACGGCAACGGGCCGCAGGTCGGGCTCCTTGCTTTGCAGGGAGCCGCCTACAAGCCGGACGAGGCCTACCCGCTCGACGTGCTGGGGGCCGAAACGGAAGGCATGATCGGCTACATGATCGAGCAGGAGCTGGGCAACCTGCTGCCGTTCGAGGTGCCTTTTGCCACCATCCTCACCATGGTCGAGGTCGATCCGGACGACCCGGGCTTCAAGAATCCCACCAAGTTCGTGGGACCGGTGTACGAGAAGGCCGAGGCCGACCATCTCGCCAGGGAAAGGAACTGGGTGGTCAAGCCGGATGGCCCCAAATGGCGCCGCGTGGTGCCATCGCCGCTGCCCAAGCGGATCTTCGAGATCAGGCCGATCAAGTGGCTGCTCGAGCGCAACACGGTCGTGATCTGCGCCGGCGGCGGCGGCATCCCGACCATGTATGAGAAGGGCAAGGACCGAAAGCTCACGGGCGTCGAGGCGGTGATAGACAAGGATCTCTGCTCGGAGCTTCTGGCGCGCGAGCTCGAAGCCGATCTCTTCATCATGGCGACCGATGCGGCGGGCGTCTTCGTCGATTTCGGCAAGCCGACCGCGAAGGTCATCCACCGGTCGACCCCGACGGCGATCGGTCAATACAGCTTCCCCGCCGGATCGATGGGGCCGAAGGTCGATGCGGCCTGTCGGTTCGCCGTGGCTACCGGAAAAACCGCGGCGATTGGCGCGCTTGCCGACATTCCTTCCATCGTGAAGGGGGAAAAGGGTACTCTGATCTCGAAAGGCTTCGGTGGCCTGTCCTTTCATCCCTAGAGCGGATGCGGATGACGCCGTCGCATCGGATAGGCCACAAGCGATCTTATGGAGGGACCGTTCATGAGCGATCAAGACATCCCCAGTCCGTCAGACCTGAAGAAGATGACGGCCCAGGCGGACGCGGCCCGCGCCGAAGAGGAATTGTCGCGGCTGCACAAGAAGGAAGACGAGGAACGCGAACGGCGCGAAGGCTTCATGGCGCAGGGGCTGCGCGACGATGTGCGGGAACGCGTCAACCGCGCCTTGAAGCGGGCGGCCGAATCCAACCTGACGCGCGTGAAGGCCATGGAGTTTTCCGCGACCTACCTCGCCGATGGCGGCCGCGCCGTCAACAACGCCGATCCGGAATGGCCGAAGTCGCTCCAGGGCTGGGCGGCGCGCGGGTATGAGTTCTTCCAGAAGGAGCTCGCGCCCAAGGGCTACAGGCTCCACGCCGAGATCAGCGAGTTCGACAAGAGCGGCGTCCCGAAGACGGTGATCGTCGAGGTGGTCTGGTCTTAAGCCCACCGGGACCACAACCCCGTCGTCATCTCCGCGAAAGCGGGGATCCAGCACTAAGCCGGGTGACTTGGATCAGGATGGATTCCCGCTTTCGCGGGGATGACGAAGAAGCAAGCGCACACCCCCTTTGAGTGGCGCGCTTATGCCGCCGTCAGCGATCCGGCGCTCTTCTTGGCGACTTCGGCGAGCTCGGCGATGAGCTGGTCCGTGGTGCGCTGGCGGCAATAGCCCTTGATCGCCCGCTCGGAGAAATCCTGCCGCTCCTGGCTGTAGGTGGCGCAGCAGTCCGTGACCAGCGTCACCAGATAGCCGAGGTCGCCGCCGACGCGCACCGTGTTCTCCACGCATTGATCGCTGAGCACGCCGAACACGATGATCTGGTCGAAGCCCATATTGCGCAGCAGATAGTCGAGATTGGTGGTGCCGAACGGTCCCGAGGCGGTCTTGCGGATGATGATGTCATCCTCCTCGGGGGCCACCTCGTCGATGACGGCCGCGTCCCAGGAGCCCTTCGGATAGTGCATCTGGGAGGCCTTGTGGTCGATGCCGCGGTCGCGCCCGTCCTTGGTCAGGCTCTCGATGACGATATAGATGTTCTCGATGCCGAGCTTGCGCGTCGCGGCCTGGAGCCGCTGCTGGTTGGGGATCACCAGCTTCTCGAGCCGGTCGTAGAAGTAACGGTATTTGTCGTTCTCCGGGCCGGACCCGAGCGGGCGGCGGCGCACCTTGAGCGCGCAGTCGGCGTTCTGCATGTCGACGCTGAGAAGCGCCGTCTTCGCCGGCACGATGGCGCGCTCGCGATAGCGCGGGCCCATGGCTTCGGGGCTGTCGGGGCGGATCACATAGGTCATCGGTCGGGTCCTTGAGGTCCTCGGGCTGAGCGTTGGCGTCTCCAATCGGCGCGCGATTATAGGCAAGGTTCCGGCGGACCGGGAGACCCCCTTGACGGGCCGGTCAGGCAACACCGCCGCCATGGGCAGGGCCACCGGGGCCGGTCTATGCTCGGGCGCGTCAACCGGGCAGGGAAGGGACCATCGATGAGCAGCCGGGACTTGGCGATCTTCTTGACCAACGATCTCACCGGCATGAGCCGTGGCCGGGCCTTTCCGGCGCGCGACCTGGGCCATCGCATGGAGGCGGGCGTGGGCTGGGTCCCGGCCAATCACGCCCTGACGCCGTTCGGCGACATCGGCGAGAACCCGTTCGGGCCTTTGGGCGATCTGCGCCTCCAGCCCGAGACGGAGAGCAGCGGCTTCAGGCTGACCGGCTTCGGCGAGGAGCATGGGCTGCTCGCCTTCCTCTGCGACATCGTCGAGACCGACGGGCGGCCCTGGGGCGGATGTCCGCGGAACTTCGCCCGGCAGGCGCTGGCCGACCTCGAGCGCGAGACCGGCCTCACGCTCAAGGCCTCCTTCGAGCAGGAATTCTTCCTGCTCGGCATCGATCTGGCCATCAACAGCGCCTTCACGCTCGTCGATTTCCGCGGCGTGCAGAATTTCCTGGGGGCGCTCACCGAGGCGCTGACCGCGGCCGGGGTCGAGCCCGAGACGGTCTTGCGTGAATACGGGCCGCAGCAGTTCGAGCTGACGATGAAGCCGGCGCGCGGCCTTCTGGCCGCCGACCGCGCGGTCATCCTGCGCGAGATCACGCGCGACGTGGCGCGCCAGTTCGGCGGCCGGGCCAGCTTCGCGCCGATCATCGATCCGGCCTCGGTCGGCAGCGGCGTGCATCTCCATTTCAGCCTGGAAACGATCGACGGCCGGGCCGCGACGCACGATCCGGCGGGGCCGGGCGGCATCAGCGAGCGGGCGGGGAGCTTCGTGGCCGGCGTGCTCAAGCATATGCCGGCGCTCTGCGCGCTCGCGGCGCCCAGCCTGATCTCCTATCTCCGGCTCACGCCGCATCGCTGGAGCTCGGGCTTCAACTGCTTCGGCTATCGCAATCGCGAGGCCGGGATCCGGATCGCGCCGGTCGACGATGCGCCGGGCCGCGAGATCGCCCGCCAGACCCATCTCGAGTTCCGTGCCGGCGACGCCACCGCGAGCCCCTACATGCAGCTGGGCGCGCTGGTCCGCGCCGGGCTCGAGGGCATGCGCGCCAAGCTACCCGTACCGCCGCTGGTCGAAGGCGATCCGGCGGACCTGTCGGCGGCACAGCTCAAGAAGCTCGGGGTCCGGCGGCTGCCCGACTCCCTCCCGGCGGCACTGGGCGAGCTGGAGAAGGACGCGGTCGCGAAGGGCTGGCTGCCCGAGCCGCTGCAGAAATCCTTCTTCGCGCTGAAGCGGACGGAAATGGCCAAGCTCGAGCATCTCGACGCGGCCGGCCAGTGCGCGAAATACGCCTCGGTCTATTGAGCGGGCGAGGGGGCGGCTTGCCGTCGCCGGCCGATCGGGGCAAGGTCATCGCCCCTGGCTCTCCCTCGACATGGACGGATCATGGCTGCAAAGACGAAACACCGCATCGCCGTCATTCCGGGCGACGGCATCGGCAAGGAGGTCGTGCCGGAGGGCATCCGCGTGCTCGACGCCGCGGGGCGGCGTTTTGGGATCGAGTTCGAATGGGATCATTTCGATTGGTCCTGCGAGACCTACCGCAAGACCGGCCGCATGATGCCGGCCGACGGGCTGGAGCGGATCGCCAGGCATGACGCGATCTTCCTGGGCGCCGTCGGCTTTCCGGGCGTGCCGGACCATGTCTCGCTCTGGGGCCTCCTGATTCCGATCCGCCGGACCTTCCAGCAATATGTCAACCTGCGCCCCGTCCGGCTGCTCGAGGGCGTGACGTCGCCGCTGGCCGGCGTGAAGCCGGGCGACGTCGATTTCTGGATCGTGCGCGAGAACAACGAGGGCGAATATTCGGAGATCGGCGGCCGGCTCTATACCGGGACCGAGCATGAGATGGCGGTCCAGGAGAGCGTCTTCACCCGCCATGGCACCGACCGGATCCTGCGCTACGCCTTCGAGCTCGCGCAGAGCCGCCCGGCGAAGCATCTGACCTCGGCCACCAAGTCCAACGGCATCATCCACACGATGCCCTACTGGGACGAGCGCTTCGCGGCCATGGCGAAGCGCTATCCCGGAATCCGCACCGACCAGTATCACATCGACATCCTGACGGCGCATTTCGTGCGCTACCCGCAGCGCTTCGACGTGGTGGTCGGCAGCAACCTTTTCGGCGACATCCTGTCCGACCTGGGACCCGCCGTGGCCGGCACCATCGGCATCGCGCCTTCGGCCAACCTCAACCCCGAGCGCGAGCATCCCTCGATGTTCGAGCCGGTCCATGGCTCGGCGCCGGATATCGCGGGCAAGGGCATCGCCAACCCGATCGGCCAGATCTGGTCGGGCGCCATGATGCTGGAGCATCTGGGCCATGCCGAAGCGGCAGGGGCGGTGGAGCGCGCCTTCGCGTCCGTGCTGGCCGACAGCGATATCCTCACGCCCGACATGGGCGGCAAGGCCTCGACCCGGGAGATGGGCGAAGCCGTGGCGCGGGCGGTTGAGCGGGCCTGAGGCTTGTCGGACCATTCCCCCGCGAACCATTCGTCCCGGAACCGGTCCCGGGCGTCAGGGCTCGCGATACGCCTGAGCCTTGCAGATCCCGGCCTCTACGGACCCTGACCCTGGCGCCGGCTCCCATCCTCCACTAACATCCTCGCCGGTCTGGTTTTTGGGGGTTGCCCGGATCGTCGCCAGGGCTCGCGGGGAAGCGGCCGGCGGCCCGTCCGGAAGCCATGAAAAACGCCCCTGAGGCCGGGTTGCAGGGAAGCGGGATTCAGGGCCTTGGCATCGATCAAATTCTTCAGGAACCTGACGCAGGAGCGGATCGTCTTCGGGCTGGCGCTGGCGGTTTTCATCGCCTGCGCGTTCACCCTCAACGGGTTCCTCGCCACCGACAATCTGATCGCCATCGTGCGCAGCGTCAGCGTGCTCGGCATCCTGGCGGTCGGCATGGGGATCGTCATCATCGGCCGGGGCATCGACCTGTCGGCGGTTGCGATCATGGCGATGTCGGTCGCCTGGTATCTGCAGATGCTGCAGAGCGGCGTGCCCGGCGGCCAGGCGCTGGCGCTGACGCTCGCCGGCGTGGTCGCCATCGGCCTGATCAACGGCTTCATGGTGGCCTATGCCGATGTGCCGGCGATCTTCGCGACGCTCGCCTCCGGCGCCTTCGTCTATGGCTTCTGCCGCTCGCAGCTGGTCCACCAGGACGCGACCCCCGTGCCGCAGGGGAACTGGATCGAGGGGCTCGAGCAGATCCCGGACTGGTTCGACCAGGCCGTGCATATCCCGCTCGCCGCGATCCCGGTCGAGGTGTTCTTCTTCTCCAGCTTCGCTTTCGTGGCCTTCCTGTTCCTGCGCTTCACCAAATGGGGCCACTACGTCTATCTGATGGGCGACAATTTCATGGCGGCGCGCAACATGGGCATCCCGGTCCGGCCCATGACCGTGCTGCGCTATGTGATCTCCGCCCTCATCGCCTTCTCGGCCGGCATTCTCACGGCGGCCAGCCTGCATAGCATCAATGTCCGCGTGGTGAACTCGACCCTGCTCTATGACGTGATCCTGGTGGTGGTGATCGGCGGGATCGGGCTCTCGGGCGGCAAGGGCGGCATGCGCAACGTGATCGTCGGCGCGCTCCTCATCGGCATCATGCTCAACGGCATGACCATCATCGACATCCCGAACATCTACCAGAACCTGATCAAGGCGACGATCCTGCTGGTCGCGATCGTGGTCGACAGCCTGGTCAATCCGCGCGACGAGCAGACGGCACAGCAAGGCGACATCTGAGAACAAGCATAAGAAAACCAGGACCATCTGACAGGAAAGGAAGCGAATCATGAAACTCAAGAGAATGCTGGCGGCGATCGCCCTCGTGCTGCTGGGCGCGCTGGCCGTCAATACCGTGGCCACGGCGGCCGACGATGTGGGAACCCAGGATCCGGGCGCGAAGCCCTATGCCGAGGCGCTGAAGGGCAAGCGCGTGGTGCTGATCCCGATGGCCATGGGCTTCGACCTGGCCCAGGGTTGGGCCGCCTATCTGAAGCACGAGGTCGAGAACTGGGGCGGCGTGTTCGAGACCCGCGACCCCAACTGGGATGTCAACGCCCATGCCCAGGCGATCACCGATGTGATCTCCGGCGCCCAGAAGCCGGATGTGCTGGTGATCCACTCGCCCGACCTCAACTCCTTCTCCAAGCTGCTGAAGAAGGCGCAGAAGGAAGGGATCTACGTGGTCCTGATCGATAACCCGATGAATTTCCCGGCCGACGCCTTCGTCGGCAGCAATTGGTACCATCTCGGGGAGCTCGAGGCCGAAGCTGCGGTCAAGGCCTGCGAGGGCAAGTCGAAGCAGATCGGCCTGGTGCAGGGCGACGCGGCGAACGCCTCGTCGATCTACCAGTACAACGGCATCATGAACGTGCTGAAGCAGCATCCCGACTTCAAGGTGGTGGCGGAGCCGTTCTCGAACTGGGATCCGACCACCTCGCGCAACGTCACCACCACCATGCTGCAGCAGAACCCGGATATCTGCGCCGTCATCGACTTCTGGGACGGCGACGCGACGGGCGCCTCCGCGGCCATCAAGGACGCCGGCAAGACCGACCAGGTCGCGCTGGTCACCACCGGCGGCGGCGAAACCGTGGATTGCAAGGCGCTCGAAGACGGCACGTTCTATGCCGTCGTCATGACCGAGCTCGCCGGCCAGTCGCGCGACATGAACGCGATCATCAAGTTCCTGTTGCAGAGCGGCGTCAAGCCGGGCACCTCCACGACCTACATCTACACGCTGGAGAAGGCCACCACGAAGGCCGACCTCAAGCCCACGTCGTGCTGGGACCTGAAGTCCTTGCAGGCTGGCGCCTTCTGACCTAGACGCCGTCGCGGGAACGACCGGCCCGGGGCCTGATGCACCCGGGCCGGCGACTCCCGCCGTGCCGCCGGCCCATCGGAATCCGACGATGACCTTGAAAGAGCGGGCGCTCCGCCTGCGCTATAACTACATTCCCGATCATGTGATCGGCGAGATCCTGACCAAGCGTTGGACCGACAATGCGATCCCCTTCGTCGCGCTGGTCATTACGGTTGCCGGCTTCGGCAGCGCCATTCCCGGCTTCTTCGACCCGGCGTCCTTAAGCGATTCCACGCGCCAGCTCGGCGAATTCTCCATCGTCGTCATCGGCCTCACGATCGTCGTGCTGGGCGGCGGCATCGATCTCTCGGTCGGCTCGATCTTCGCGCTCGCCAATTTCGCCGCGGTCGGCTGCTTCTTCGTCTGGAACCAGCCGGTCTGGGTCTGCTTCCTGGCCGCCATGCTGACCGGCCTGGTGTTCGGCTGCATCAACGGCCTTCTGGTCGGCTATATGCGCCTGCGCGCCTTCCTGACCACGCTGGTCACGCTGATCATCGGCCGCGCGATCTTCGATATCCTGGTGATCGACTTCAACACCCAGATCCAGACCTCGACGGCCTCGTCTGATCTCTGGGACTTCATCGGCGACAGCTCCGTCTTCGGCGATGCGGTGCCGAACGGCCCGTCGATCTCGGTGGCTGCGGCCGCCGTGATCGCGATCATCGGCCATATCGCCATCACCCGGTCGCGGCCGGGCTGGCATACGCTGGCGGTCGGCGGCTCGCGGCGCTCGGCCTACAATTCCGGCATCAAGGTCAAGAGAACGGTCTTCATGACCTATGTGATCTCGGGCCTCTGCTGCGGCCTGGCGGGTTTCCTGATCGCCTGCCGCCTCAGCGGCGCCGGACCGGGCACGGGCGCCGGCATGGAGATCGCGGCATTGACCGCCGTCGTGGTCGGCGGCAACAGCCTCGGCGGCGGGCGCGGCTCGGTCGCGAAGGGGGTCATGGGCGCGATCATCGTGCTGGTCATCACCAACGGCCTCATCAGGCTGGGCTTCGGCACCGGTGCCAACCAGATGTTCCTGGGTCTCTTGCTGGCCGCCGCGGTCACGCTCGACATCCGCTGGCTCAAGAACCGCCACAAGGTCCTGAGCGAGATCTATGTCACGCCGATGCATCACCAGATGGGCGAGACGCAGTCGGCCCTGCCGGGATCGGGCTCGCCTTATGCCCTTTCCAGCAAGCTCTCCAAGGCCGAGCCGATCGGGCTCGACGAGCTGGAGGGACCCGAGGACGTGATCCTCGATCAGGACGACCATCTCTATGCCGGCACGCGCCATGGCGAGATCGTCCGCTACCTGGCGCCCGACTATAAGCGCTCCGAGGTCTTCGCCCATATCGGCGGGTTCCCGCTGGGGCTCGCGATCGACCGCGACGGGGCGATCAAGACCTGCGTCGGCGCCATGGGGCTCTATTCGATCGACAAGGGCCGCAAGGTCACGCAGCTCTCGACCGAGACCAACCGCTCCTGGACCTCGGTCCTCGACGATGCGCGGCTGCGCGATCCCAACGATTGCGATATCGCGCCCGATGGCCGGATCTACTTCACCGATTCCACCACGCGCTACGACGCCCATGACTGGGCGCTCGACAGCATCGAAGGCCGGCCCACGGGACGCCTCCTGGTCTATGACCCGCGCGACGGCAGCACCAAGACGCTGCTGAAGGGGCTGCGCTACGCCAACGGCGTCTGCATGGCCCATGACGGCCAGTCGCTCTTCATGGCGGAATCCTGGGCCTGCCGGGTCCATCGCTACTGGTTCGACGGCCCGAACAAGGGCCGCTTCGAATGCGTGATCCGCGACATGCCGGGCTATCCCGACAATATCAACCGCGCCTCCGACGGCACCTATTGGATGGCCTGGCTCGGCATGCGCACGCCCAGCTACGACCTGGCCCTGCGCAAGCCCGGCATGCGCAAGCGCATGACCCGCCGCCTGCCGCAGGACGAGTGGCTCTTCCCCAACATCAACACCGGCGGCGTGGTGAAATTCGACGAGAGCGGCCGCATCGTCGAGGCGCTGGGCGATCTCGGCGGCGAGCGTCACCCGATGGTGACCTCGATGCGCGAGCATAAGGGCTATCTCTATATCGGCGGCATCCTCAACAACCGCATCGGCCGCCTGCGCCTCGAGGGCGCCGATCCGAACTGGACGGGCTGGTCCTCCTATTGGGGAGGGAAGGGCTGATGTTCTTCGACCGCCTGCTCGATCCCTTCCGCGGCAAGGCCGTCACCATTCCGCCGATGGATGGAGCGCTCAAGCCCAACACCGCGCTGGACGAGGCCGCGGCGCTGCTCGCGGCCGAGGCGCCCGACAATCTGGTCGCGGTCAAGGGTCGCCTCCATTTCTCGAGCGGCGGCGCCCTGCTGGCGGTGCCGATCGGCCAATGGTGGGCGCCGCCGCAGACCGTGGCGCGCTTCGATTGCGCGGTGACGGCGCTGACAGCCACGCCGGACGGCGGCCTTGCGATCGGCCTCGACGACGGCCGGATCCTGTTCCAGGGCGGTGCTCTCGATGGGCGGGAGATCAAATCGATCGGCCCCGAACGGCTGGTCTGCCCGACGGCGCTGGCGATGCCGCATCAAGGCGGCATCCTCGTGGCCCAGGGATCGGCGCGGCATCGGCCGAGCGACTGGGTCATGGACCTGATGGAGAAGGGCAGCACGGGATCGGTCTGGCGCATCGATCTCGAGACCGGCACCGAGACCTGCCTGGATCGGGAGCTCGGCTGGCCCAGCGGCATCCTGGTCGAGCGCGACCACCGGCTGGTGGTCGCGGAGGCCTGGAGACACAGGCTGCTCCGGCTTTTCCCCGACGGGCGGGGGCAGGCCCAGCCGGTGCTGGCCAAGCTGCCGGGCTATCCCGCGAGGCTTTCGCCGGCCGCCGACGGCGGCGCCTGGCTGGCGCTGTTCGCGCCGCGCAACCGGCTGATCGAGTTCGTACTGCTCGAGGACGATTACCGCAACGACATGATGCGCGAGGTCGCCCGCGACCATTGGATCGCGCCGTCGCTCTCCTCGGGCGCCAGCTTCCTGGAGCCGCTGCAGTGCGGCAGCGTGCGCACCATGGGCGTGCGCAAACCTTGGGCGCCCAGCCGTTCCTACGGGCTGGTGGTGCGGCTCGACGACGAGCTGCAGCCGGTCGAGAGCTTCCACAGCCGCGCCAACGGCACGCGTCATGGCGTCACCAGCGTGATCGAGAACGAAGGACGCGTGCTGGCTGCTTCCAAAGGCGGGAACGCGATCCTCGGCCTGGATCCGACGTCGGGCAACGGGAGGGCCGCATCGTGACCGCCCTCTTCGAGATGCGCCAGGTGACCAAGGCCTATCGCGGCATTCCCGCGGTCAAGGCCGTCGATTTCGACCTGCAGGAGGGCGAGGTCCATGCGCTCCTCGGCGAGAACGGTGCCGGCAAATCGACCCTGACCAAGATGATGGCGGGCGTGGTCGAGCCGACCGAAGGCACCATGCTCTATCGGGGCGAGCCCGTCACCTTCACCACCCCGGCCGAGGCGCTGAAGCAGGGCATCGCCATGGTGTTCCAGGAGACGAGCCTGGTGCCTTCCATGACCGTGGCGCAGAACCTCTATCTCGGCGACGAGAAGTTCCTCAACCGGCTGCGGGGCATCCAGATCCAGGCGCAGCAGTTCCTGCAGTCGCTGAACTTCACGGTCGATCCGGCGGCGACGGTGGCGACTTTGGGTGCTGCCAAGCGGCAGATGGTCGAGATCGCGCGCGCCGTCCGGCTCAATGCGCGCATCATCATCTTTGACGAGCCGACCGCCTCGCTGACGCCCGAGGAGAAGCGGCATTTCTTCGCTCTCATCCGCCGCCTCAAGGCGCGCGGCGTCTCGGTCGTCTTCATCAGCCACGCGCTGGAGGAGGCGCTGCTGATCTCCGACCGCATCACCGTCATGCGCGATGCCGAGCGCGTCGTGACCGATGCGACATCGAGCTTCGACCGCGAGAAGATCGTGCGGGCCATGGTCGGCCGGACCATGTCGGACGAGCTCTATCGCCGGCGCGCGGAGCGCAAGGGCTCGCGGGCGCCGGGCGCCAAGGTGCTGAGCGTCCAGGACATCTCCATGGGCGCCATCGTGCGCAACACCTCCTTCTCGATCTATGACGGTCAGATCACCGGCATCTTCGGCCTGATCGGGTCGGGGCGGACCGAGACCGCGAAGATCATCGCCGGCATCTTCAAGCGCGATTTCCTGCGTGGCGGCGAGATCGAGCTCGAGGGGCGGGCGGTGCGCTACACGGTGCCGGGCCCGGCGGTCAAGGACGGCATCGTCTATGTGACCGAGGACCGCAAGACCGAGGGCTTCTTCGAGACCATGTCGATCGCCGAGAACTTCTATTCGGGCCTGCTGGCGGCGGGACTGAACAAGGTTCCGGTCATCAGCCGGGCGGAGATGAAGGCGCTGGCGGCCGAATGGACCAAGACCCTCTCGATCCGCGCCATCGATCCCGAGGCGCGGGTGATCGAGCTCTCGGGCGGCAACCAGCAGAAGGTCGTGATCGGCAAGGGGTTGATCCAGAAGCCGCGCCTCGTGATCTTCGACGAGCCGACCCGGGGCGTCGATGTCGCTGCCATCGCCGAGATCCATCACCTGATCAACAAGCTCGCCGACGACGGGCTGGCGGTCGTGGTGATCTCGTCCTACCTTCCGGAGATCATGAATCTCTCCGATCGCATCCTCGTCTGCCGCCAGGGCCGCATCGTGGAGGAATTCACGCCGGCCGAGGCGACCGAGGAGCGCATCATGTACGCCGCCGTCCACTGACGGCCCGACAACCCGAGGTATCCCCATGCGCAACCAGCCGAACACCTGGACCTATTTCGAGGGCCGCTGGCAGCAGGGCAACACGCCGATCCTGGGCGCGCGCTCGCACGGCACCTGGCTGGGCTCGCTGGTGTTCGACGGGGCCCGCTATTTCGAGGGGATTTCGCCCGATCTCGATCTGCATTGCCGCCGGGTCTGCGATTCCGCCGAGGTGTTCGGCCTGATCCCGACCCACCGGCCCGAGGCCATCGCCGAGATCGCCCGCGACGGCTTCCGCCATTTCGCGAAGGACGCGGCCCTCTATGTGCGCCCGATGTTCTGGGCCGAGGAGGGCGGGTTCATGGCGGTGCCGCCCTTGGGCGAGTCCACCAACTTCGCGCTCTGCCTCGAAGAGATCCCGATGTCGCCGCCCAAGGGCTTCACCATGACGACGACACGGTTCCGGCGGCCCACGATCGAGACCATGCCGGTCAACGCCAAGGCCGCCTGCCTCTATGCCAACAATGCCCGGATGCTGCGCGAGGCCAAGTCGAAGGGGTTCGACAACGCCATCTGCTGCGACGCCAACGGCAATGTGGCGGAGCTCGCCACCTCGAACATCTTCCTGGCGCGCCGGGGCGAGGTCTTCACGCCGATCCCCAATGGCACCTTCCTCAACGGCGTGACCCGCCAGCGCGTGATCGGGCTGCTGCGCAAGGCTGGCGTCAAGGTCCACGAGACCACGCTCGTCATGGAGGATTTCCGCCAGGCCGACGAGATCTTCTCGACCGGCAACATGTCGAAGGTCATGCCGGTCACGGCCTTCGACGAGCGGCAATTCGAGTTCGGCCCGCTGGGCCAGCTCGCGCGCAAGCTCTATTGGGAATGGGCCCACGGCTAAGGTCTCGGGCGCGGGGTAGCAAGGAGTCCGGATCCATGGCGATGGCGATCGTGGCGGCGAAGCCCGGCGGACCGGAAGTCCTCGAATGGCGGGGGATCGAGACCAGGCAGCCGGGTCCCGACGAGGTCCTGCTGCGGCAGACCGCGGTCGGCGTGAACTTCCTCGACACCTATTATCGCAGCGGACTCTATCCCTGGCCGCCGGGCGAGCCTCTGATCCCGGGCGGGGAGGCGGCCGGCGTCGTCGAGGCGGTCGGCAAGGATGTGAAGGGCCTCGCCATCGGCGACCGCGTCGCCTACACCACGCCGCTCGGCGCCTATCGCGAAGAGCGGGTGATGAAGGCCGAACGGCTGGTGAAGCTGCCGCCCGAGGTCAGCGACGAGGTGGCGGCCGCCATCATGCTGAAGGGGCTCACCGCCCATTACCTCCTGCACCGCACCTTTGCCGTGCGGTCCGGCCACTATGTGCTGTTCCATGCCGCGGCCGGCGGCGTCGGGCTCATCGCCGGACAATGGCTGGCCGCGTTGGGCGCCATCGCCATCGGCACCGTGGGCACGCCCGAGAAGGCGGCTTTGGCCCGGCGCCACGGCTATGCCCATGTCATCAACTACAAGACCGAGGATTTCGTCGCGCGCGTGGCCGAGATCACCGAGGGGAAGGGCGTCCATGTCGTCTATGATTCGGTCGGCAAGGACACCTATCGCGGCTCGTTGAAATCCCTGCGCCGGCTCGGGCATTTCGTCAGCTTCGGCCAGTCCTCGGGCATGATCACAGACTTCAAGCTCTCGGATCTGGCGAGCCACGGCTCGCTCTCGGCGACGCGGCCGGTGCTGTTCGACTACATCTCGACCCCTGGCGAGCTCGAGCAGGCGGCCGACGCGCTCTTCGCCGAGATCGTCTCCAGCCGTATCATGGTGCAGGTCCATCAGACCTTCCCGCTGCGCGATGCGGCCGAGGCGCATCGCCAGGTCGAATCGCGCAGCACGGTCGGCTCGACGGTGCTGCTGCCTTAACGCGATCGGAATTGGTTCCCTGAATTTTCCGAGAATCGCGCCGCCCGAGGTCACAGCTTTGCCACCTCGCGCGGGGCGACAGGGCGCGCGGCGATTTCTATCTTCGGACGGATGAAACGTCTCGTCCTGCCCAGCTTGGCGGTTGCGCTGGCGCTCTGCGGCTGCACCACCGAACGCGAATCCAATCCCGACCGGACGGCCACGGAGCAGCTGCTGATCTCGACGGCGGCCGAGCGCGCGGCCGACAAGCTCGCGGCGCAGATGCCGGTCGGCGGCAAGGTGTTCGTCGATGCCACGAACTTCGACGGCGTCGACGCGAAATATGCGATCGCCGCCATCCGCGCCAACCTCCTCAAGCATGGCAGCGAACTCGTGGACGACAAGGGCAAGGCGGACAATATCGTCGAGATCCGTGCCGGCGCCCTGTCGATGGACCAGAACGCGCTCCTGATCGGCATTCCGCAGGTCACCCTGCCGATCCCGCTCGCCGGCCAGGTCAGCACGCCCGAGATCGCCCTCTTCAAGCGCGACCGGCGCCAGGGCATCGCCAAGTTTGCCGCCGTCGGCTACAGCGCGGCCGACGGGCATATGGTGGCGTTCTCCGAGCCCGAATACGGCCAGTCCTACGAGACCCACTGGCTGGTGCTGCTGCTGATCGGCTGGACCAGCAGCGATGTGGGCCCCGAGAACGATCCCGATCATCCGCCGCCGCCGCATTGAGCGGCCTTTGCATCCTCGCTCCTCTCTTCCTCTTGTGAGCTTGGCTCGTTTTGTCCCTTCCCCCGGAACGGGGGAAGGTCAGGAAGGGAGCTGCGCGATGTCGGATGCCGAGCGGCCCCCTCCCTGATCCTCCCCCGAAGACAGGGGAGGGGGCTAGAATCGGCTCCCATGCGGCTCGCGCCGAGTTCACGTAGAGTTGTGGTGCGTTCGCCGGCGGCCCGGGCCAGTTAAGACAGGTCCGCCGGGTGATCCCACGCGGGGTTTGGCAGAGGGCAGAGAGCCTCCATCATGGCGCCTTGGTACGACCGCGCGGGGCGCCTGTCGCTCCTCAAGCTCCTCGTCTTCATCGGCCTGTTCCTGCCGGCGATCTGGCTGGCGGGGCTGGCCCTGACGCAGAGTCTGGGCGCGCGCCCGCTCAACACCGCGATCCATTTCGCCGGGCTCTGGATGGTGCGGTTCCTGCTGCTCACGCTCGCCGTCACGCCGGCCCGCAAGCTGTTCCGCTGGGCGCAGCTCATCCTTGTGCGGCGCATGCTGGGCGTCGCCGCCTTCGCCTATGGGCTGCTGCATCTGGCGCTCTATGTCGTGGACCAGAATCTCGATCTCGCCCGCGTCGTCAGCGAGATCTGGCTCCGGATCTATCTGACCATCGGCTTCGTCGCGCTGTTCGGGCTGATGCTGCTCGCCATCACCTCGACCGACGGCTGGGTGCGCCGGCTGGGTGGCAAGCGCTGGCAGGGGCTGCACCGGATCGTCTATCCGGTGGCGGTGCTGGGGCTGATCCACTTCTTCATGCAGTCGAAGCTCAACATCTTCGACGCCGCCCTGATGTCGGGCTTCTTCCTCTGGCTGATGGGCTACCGAATCTGGGATCGCTGGGGCGAGATCGGCAGCATCCCGTCGCTGCTCATGCTGGGCGTTCTGTCGGCACTGGCGACAGCCTTCGCCGAATATGGCTGGTATGCGGTGGCGACCCAGGTGCCGGCCATCAAGGTGCTGGCGGCCAATCTCGGCGTCGCGGCCGGCATCCGTCCGGCCTGGTGGGTGCTGATCGTCTCGCTCGGCGTGACCGCGCTGGTGGCCTTGCGCCGCGGCCTGATGAAAAAGGCCCAGCCCAAAACCAGCCCGAAGCTGGCGATGGACCGGGCCTCTTCCTGAAGGCTCGCCTCCGCTCCCTGCGTCAGTCGATCCGGAGCGGGATCACGACGTTGAAGCTCGGCTGCGGGTAGTAATAAACCGGCGGCGGGGGCGGCGGCGCGTAGATCACCGGCGGCGGCGGATAATAGTACCGCGGCGGTGGCGGCGCATACACGTAGCGCGGCGGCGGCGGGTAGTAGTAGCGGGGCGGCGGCGCGTAGACATAGCCGGGGTAATGCTTGCCATAGCCGCCCCAGCCCTTGTTGCCCCAGCCATTATTCCCGCCGTTGTGATCCCAACCCTGGTTGTGATGTTTCCACCCGTTGTTCCAATCATCGTTGTCGGCCCGGCTGGGTCCGGCCATGGCCAGGACCGCCAGTACCGTCGCCAGAGCCAAGGCCAGCCGCCAGAAGGCGGTACGCCGATCGGCCCAGCCGTTCGGCGCGGGAGCCTGGGTGAGCGTCTTCATTGTTCTCTCCTCGATGAGCGGCTCCGCGACCGGAATCG
Source organism: Hypericibacter adhaerens (assembly GCF_008728835.1). Lineage (GTDB taxonomy): Bacteria > Pseudomonadota > Alphaproteobacteria > Dongiales > Dongiaceae > Hypericibacter > Hypericibacter adhaerens. Next base: position 3,201,390 of record NZ_CP042582.1, on the reverse strand, counting down.
CGGAATCGACTCCCTACACGGACGAGGGAATGAATGACTGCGCTTTAATTTGGCGGCCCGGCTTATGCCACAATCGCGGGCCGGCCGGTCAGGATCGGGCGGCGGCCCGCGATTTCAAGGGTTTGGGGGACACGAACTCGACCTGGCGGCCCAGTTGGAGCTCGAACTCGTCGCGGTCCTTCAGCCGGCGCGCCTGGGCCTTCGAGATCAGCCGGTAGTGGCGGATCTCATCCAACTCCTGGGCGACATCCCAGCAGGGCTTCGGGCTGGTGACCCAGCGTTCGGGCGCCACGCGGCGCAGGTCGAAAGGCCGCGAGTAGGCGCGCAAGGTCTTCTTTTCGTCGTTCACATATTCGTGGAGATAGGAGATCGCAAGCTCCCGCAGGCTGCGATAGACCGGATCGCGCCAGCGCAGCCAGACATGGTTGCTCTTGGAGATGGCGCCCCAGCAATCGCCGCGCTTGAAGAGCGTCACGACATGGTCGTCGTCGCCTTCCGCGTGGAAATCCATCAGCAGCGGCGGCTCGCCTTGCAGCCAGAGCGCACAGGCAGCGACGAAGGCGCCCTCGATGCAATGAGCATGGCGATGCTCGAGAACGCCCACGACGGAGAGGCAGCTGTCGCCGTCCAGCTCATGATTGATCTCGAGCGAGGTGACGAAATCCTGGATGCGTTCCGGCGTGCGCAGACGGAGCAGCAGGTCGGTTTGAGTGCGCGTGAGGCCCAGTTGCTGGCCCAGGGCGAATCGAGTCGTCATGCGGCTCCAGCTTGCCACAAGGAGACGGTCCCCGTCGATTCCCTGGCTGTCTCGCGCGGCTTCCCACTACCGACTCCGGGGAATGGTGCGAGTCGGTCGCATCGGATAGGCTCTGGGGCTCGATCAAGGAGGGGAGCCGATGCGCCTGGTCATCGCCAGCATGAAGCATGAGACCAACACCTTCTCGCCGGTGCCCACACCGCTGGCGCGGTTCGGCAAGACGGGCGAGGCGCCGCTGGAGGGGAAGGCCGCATACCAGGCGCTCAAAGGCACGGGGGCGGGCGTGGCCGCCTTCATCGATCTCGCCGAGCGGCATGGCGCCGAGTTCGAGATCGCGATCTCGGCCGAGGCCTGGCCCTCGGGGCCGGTCGAGGACGATGCCTACGAATATATCTGCGATCGGATCTGCAAGGCGGTGGCCAGGGGCTGCGACGCGCTGCTGCTCGATCTCCACGGCGCGATGGTGACGCGCTCGCGCGAGGATGGCGAAGGCGAGCTGCTGTCGCGCCTGCGCAAGTTGGCGCCCGGCCTGCCGATCGGCGTGTCGCTCGACATGCACACCAATTTCTATCCGGCGATCGCCGAGAACGCGACCGTGGTCGCGGGCTACCAGACCTATCCGCATATCGACACCTACGAGACCTCGATGCGGGCCGCGAAGCCGATCTTCGCGCTGCTCAAGGGCGAGGCCCGGCCCACCATGGCCTGGGGCAACCGGCCGATGCTGCCCCATGTGATGCGCCAGGGCAGCGACGATTTCCCCAACAAGGATCTGCAGGCCATGACACGCCGCATGGAGCGGGAAGGGGCGCTCTGCGCCACGCTCTTCACCGGCTTTCCCCATGCCGACATCTCGCAGGCCGGGCTCTCGGCCGTGGTGGTGACGAACAACGACCTCGATCTGGCCAGGCGCTACCGCGACGAGCTGCTGGACTTCGCCTGGGCCAACCGCGAGGCCTTCGTCTATCGCATCGAGCCCCTGGAGCAGTCGCTGGCGCGCGCCAAGGCGGCGACCGAGTTCCCGGTCGTGCTGCTCGATCACTACGACAATTGCGCCTCCGGCGGCACCATGGACACGATGAAGGTGCTGGGCGCCATCCTCGATTCAGGGCTGGAGGATGTCGCGGCCTTCGCCATCCATGATCCCGACGCGGTCAAGACCCTGATCGCCGCGGGGGTCGGCGCCACCGTCACGCTCAAGTTCGGCGGCAAGCTCGACATGCCGGCCATCAACCGCAAGGGCGAGCCACGGGAGGTGACCGGCACGGTCAAGCTCATCTCCAACGGCCAGTTCCGCAACCGCGGCAAGGCCTGGCACGGCATGCTGATGGATATGGGACCGGCCGTGGTGCTGGATACGGGCAAGGTCGAGATCGTGGTGATCACCAAGCATCTCGAGCCCTTCGATCTCGGCTGCTTCACCTCCCTCGGGATCGACCCGACGGCGAAGAAATACCTGATGCTGAAAAGCCGGATCCATTACCGCGCCGGCTTCAAGCCGATCGCCCGGCAGATCATCGAATGCGCCGGCGTCGGGGTCTGCACCTCCGACTACTCCATGCTGAACTTCAAGCATGTGCGCCGGCCGATCTATCCGCTGGACAACCTGAACGATCCGCATTCCTGAGGCGGCCGCGCCGCCGGTTTCCTTGGGAGCGGATGCGGCCGCAGCGAATGGCTAAGAGGCCGCGACCCTGATCTCGACCTTCGCCGCGTCGAGCGCGCGGCGCAGATGGGACGGGGGCGCGCGGTCGGTGACGAGAACGCTCACCTCGCCGAGGCCGCAGATCCGCGCGAGCGCGCGATGGTCGAACTTCGAGGCATCGCACAGGATGGCGGTCCGGCTCGCGCGCGCGATGAAGGCGCGCTTGATCTCGGTATCCTCGGGGGCGTAGTCGAAATATCCGGCCTCGGTGACGCCCGAGACCCCGAGGAAGGCCCAGTCGAAGTAATAGTCCTCGACCTGTGCGGTCGCGACGGGGCCGATGACGGCCATCTCGGCGCCGCGCAGCTGTCCGCCCAGGAGCTCGACCGTGCAGCGGCTGCGCGACAAGGCCAGGGCCGCATGGAGATTGTTGGTGAACAGGCGCAGATCCGTGCGGACCGCCAGCGTCTCCGCGAGCGCGAGGACAGAGCTGCCGACATCGAGCGCGAGAGCCTCGCCCGGACCGACGAGACGGGCCGCGGTGGCCGCGATCCGAGCCTTGGCCGCGGCGTTGCGCCGGCGCCGCTGCTCGAAGGCCGGTTCCTCCGCATCGTAGATGTCGCCCGGTGCCGGCGACCGGGCGAGGGCGCCGCCATGGGTGCGCGCCAGGAGGCCGCGCGCCTCGAGCCGTTCCAGGTCGCGCCGGATCGTCATGCCGGAGACATCCAGCGCCGCTGCCGCATCCACGATCGAGACCGCGCCGGTCCGCTTGACCATGGACAGGAGCCGGGACTGGCGCGTCGCCGCCAGCATCCGCCCGGCTTCCGTCCTCGATCCCGATGCCGCCGAGACTTTGCGGGTCGCCATGCTCGCTCCCGATTTCCTCGTGGCGCCACCATAGCGCACCGGCGTGCGGATATGTTGTAAAATGTTATATTTTGTGAAACTCTCGCCCCAGCATTCCGGAACCCGGTCCGGCAGGAAGAAAGGGCCTTACCCATGCTTCGAGAGACGTTCGGCAGCCACAAACCGGTCATCGGCATGGTGCATCTGCTGGCCCTGCCGGGATCGCCGCTCTATGACGCCAAGGGCGGGATCGGCGCCATCATCGACGCGGCCGCCGCCGACATCGAGCGCCTGCAAAAAGGCGGCGTCGACGCGGTGATGTTCGGCAACGAGAACGACCGGCCTTATCTGCTCAAGGCGACGCCGCAGAGCCTGGCCGCCATGGCCGCTGTCATCGGCGCCTTGCGCTCCGCCATTGCGCTGCCCTTCGGCGTCGATTACCTGTGGGACCCGGTGGCGACCGTGTCGCTCGCCGCCGCGACGCAGGCGCGCTTCGGGCGCGAGATCATGACGGGCGTGTTCGAATCCGACATGGGGATCTGGCAGCCGGATTGCGCCTCGGCCTTGCGCCTGCGCCACGATCTCGGCCGCGACGACCTGAAGCTCATGTTCAACGTCAATGCCGAGTTCGCCTCGCCGCTGGGCCATCGCTCGGTGGCCCAGCGCGCCAAGAGCGCGGTCTTCTCCTCGCTGGCCGACGTGATCCTGGTCTCGGGCCCCATGACCGGCCAGGCGGCCTCCACCAGCGATCTGCGCGCCGCGAAGGAAGCCGTCGGCGACACGCCGGTCTTCGCCAATACCGGCGTCAATATCGATACGGTCAAGGAGATACTCTCGATCGGCGATGGCTGCATCGTCGGCACCCATTTCAAGGTCGACGGCAAGACCTTCAACCCGGTCGACGGCGACCGGGTCAAACGCTTCATGGATATGGCGAGGAGATCGCGATAGACGCATGGCGGTTCTGCTCGGCCTCGATATCGGCACCACCTCGACGATCGGGATTCTGATCGACAGCGAGGGCGGGACGCTGGCCACGGCGTCGCGGCCGAGCGAGCTCGTCTCGCGGCATGCCACTTGGGCCGAGGAGGATCCCGAGCTCTGGTGGTCGAATGCCTGCGCGGTCACGGCCGAGCTGCTGCAGCGGACGGGGCTCTCGGGCAAGGACGTCGCCGCCGTCGGCGTGACCGGCATGGTGCCGGCGGTCGTTCTGCTCGACCGGAACGGACGGGTGCTGCGCCCCTCCCTGCAGCAGAACGACGCGCGGGCCACCCGAGAGATCGAGGCGATGCAGCGCGCCTTCGAGGCCGAGCGGTTTTTCCGCCTGACGGGCGGCAGCATCAACCAGCAGCTGGTGGCGCCGAAGTTGCGCTGGGTCGAGCGGCACGAGCCCGAGGTCTTTCGGGCCATCGCCACCGTCTTCGGGTCCTACGATTTCATCGCCCATCGCCTGACGGGCCAGCGCGCGGTCGAGCATAACTGGGCGCTGGAATCAGGGCTGATGGATTTCGCGGCGCGGCGTTTCGAGCCGGCGCTGGTGGCGGCGGCCGGGATCGAGCCCGGCCTTCTGCCGCCGATCCGCCAGTCCCACGAGCGGATCGGCGGCGTGACGCCGGCAGCCGCAGCCGCCACCGGCCTCGCGGCGGGAACGCCGGTCGTGGCGGGCTGCGCCGATCATGTGGCGTCGGCCTATGTCGCGGGCGCCTCGGAGGACGGCGATCTCGTGCTCAAGTTCGGGGGCGCGGGCGACATCCTGCTCTCAACCGCCAAGCCGGTCACCGATCCGCGCCTCTTCATCGATTACCACGTCATTCCCGATCACTATTTCAGCAACGGTTGCACGGCGACCGCCGGGAGCCTGCTCAAATGGATCGTGCAGACGCTGGCCGGGGGCGAGGCGCCGAAGGCGCAAGCGGCCGGCCTTTCGATCTATGCCTGGCTCGACCGGCTCGCGGCTACGGTGCCGGCCGGCGCCGAGGGGCTGGTGCTGCTGCCCTATTTCCTGGGCGAGAAGACGCCGCTCCACGATCCCTACGCGCGCGGCACGGTCGTGGGCCTCGGGCTGCATCACGGGCTCGCCCATATCTGGCGGGCGGCGCTCGAAGGCGTGATCTTCGGCTTCCGCCATCATGTCGAGGTGTTCGCCGAGCGAGGTCTTGCGGTCAGGCGCATCTTCGCCTGCGACGGGGGTGCCGCCAGCGATCTCTGGCTGCAGATCGCGGCCGACGCCCTGGGCCGGCCGGTGCAGCGGATCGAGCATCATCCGGGCTCCTGCCTCGGCGCCGCCTATGTCGCGGGCTATGGGGCCGGGTTGGTCCCGTCGTTGGCCGGCGTCAGCCGCTATGTCGCGGGTGGGCGCGTGTTCCAGCCGCAGCCGGCGCTCGCGGCCCTCTATGACCGCCGCTATGGCGATTACCGTGAAACCTATGAACGGTTGAAGACGCTCTATCCGAAGCTGTCACATCCCGGGTGACGGCAGGGCGCCATGCGGATCTGCGTGATCTAGACGGTCGCGCGCGCAAGCTCGCCGCGGTTTGGCGGCAGATGGTCCAGGAACCACTGGCGGGCACGCTCCGTCACCAGCTCGAGGGCGCCCGGCTCCTCGAACAGGTGGGTGGCGCCGGGAACCGTGAGCAGCGATTTCTCGCAGCGCAGCGCCGCCAGGGCTTGCCAGTTCAGCGCCAGAACCTCGCGATCCCGCTCCCCGACGATGAGCAGGGTGGGCGCCTGCACTTTGGGAAGAGCGAGCGGAGCCAGGTCCGGACGCCCGCCGCGCGAAACCACGGCGCCGATCGCCGTACCCAGTTCGGCGGCCGCCGTCAGAGCCGCCGCCGCGCCCGTGCTGGCACCGAAATAGCCGATGCCGAGTCCGCGTCCTTCAGGTCGGGTCTTGAGCCATTCCGTGGCGCCGAGCAACCGGCTGGCGAGCAATCCGATATCGAACACCAGGCGCCGGTCGCGGCTTTCGTCAGGCAGCAGGAGATCGAACAGCAATGTTCCCAACCCTGCATCGCGCAAGGCGGTCGCGACCTGCCGGTTCCGCGGACTGAGGCGGCTGCTGCCGCTGCCATGGGCGAACATCACCAGGCTGGCGGCTCCCGGCGCAATCTCCAGCTCCCCCTCCAGGCCGAAAGGGGGGATGGATACCGAATGCAGCGTGGCGTCAGAGATGATTCATCTCCACTTCCTCGCAGGAGAGCCCCAGCGCCGCCATGCCTTCCTCAAGCTCGTCGCCGAGGTTCGGCGTGCCGATCAGATAGGCGGCGGTGCGGGCATTGTGCGCCTCGCGCGCGGCGGCGAGAGCCTGCTTCCATTCGCTGGCCTCGTAGTCGCCGCGGCCCAGCCAGGTCATCGCCACCAGCTCGATCTGCTCGTCGACATTCAGCCCGTCGATGGCGTCGAAGAGCTCCTGCCGGGTGGGATCGCCCGGGTTGTCCTCCAGCACCTCGCGCTCCTCGTCGTCGCCCGGGTTGGAGCCGTCATCGAGCTCGAGCGGCTCGACCTTGACGTCGAACTCGCGGGCCTTGATGACGATGTAGCAGAGCTTCTCGAGGCTGATCTCGAGCTCGGGCGGTTGTGGCGGCGGCGCGGAGGTCATGAGCGAGCTCCCTTTGCGGACGGTGCGACAGGTATTTTGATAAGCCGAGCATGGCGCCGGAAACTCCGCCTTGACTTGTGTCAAAGCCGGCTCTCTGCCGGAGCCTAGCCCCGCTCCCGCGGCACCCATTGGTCGCCGGCCTTGACATATTGCGTCTTGACCGCGGCCCAGGCGACCCGATGGGCGATCTCCTCGCGGCGGGCGGAGCCGGCATATTCGGCCCAGGCATTGTTGAAGGCTGCCAGATAGATCTCCTGTGCATGGGGCGGCAGATGCCGGCGCACGCTGGGAGGCAGGTCATCGGTCACGACATAAGGCATCGGTTCCTCATGACGGCCCGCTCCCGATCATCCGGGCCAGTCCGACCAGCGCCGCATCGGAATGGGTGATCACCCAGCAGGGGATGGGCGCCAGGTAGGACTGAAACCGGCCTTTGGCCTCGAACTGCTGGCGGAAGCGGGTTTCGCCCAGGCGGTCGGCGAAACGCGGCACGATCCCGCCGGCGATATAGACGCCGCCCTGGGCGCCGAAGGTCAGGGCCAGGTTGCCGGCGACGCTGCCGAGGATCGCGCAGAACATCTCCAGGGCCGCGCGGCAGACCTCGCAGCTTCCCTCGCGCGCGGCGCTCGTGATGGCGGCGGCGTCGCGCGCCGGCACGGTCTTGCCGTCGATCGTGGCGATCGTGTCATGAAGCGCCACCAGGCCGCCGCCGGAGAGGACGCGCTCGATCGACACATGGCCATGGCGGGCGCGCAGCAGGCGGACGACGGCCTCTTGGCGTTCATCCGCGCTGGCGAAGGTCGCATGGCCGCCTTCCGAGGCGATCACGATCTCTTCAGACGCATGCTTGATGAGGGCGGCGACGCCGAGCCCGGTGCCCGGGCCGAAGACGACGGCGGGTGTGCCGGAGACGGCCTCCCCGCCGCCGGCCTGGACGAGGTCGCGGCCGCCCAGGGCGGGAAGCGATCGGGCGACGGCGGCGAAATCGTTCATCATGATAACCGTTCGGAGACCGAGCCGATGCCGGAGGGCATCCCGATCGACGACCCACGGGCTGTTGGTGAGGGCGCAGCGGCCGTTCTCGACCGGTCCGGCGACCGCGAAGGCGGCACCGGCAATGGCGCCGGGACCGCCATGGGAAGACAGGGCCCGCTCGACCGTCGACAGGAAGTCGGGCGTGTCCGCGGTGTGCCGGCGCTCGATCGGCCCGATGGAGCCGCCCTCGGCGAGAGCAAAGCGTGCGTTGGTTCCTCCGATATCGCCTAGCAGGAACGGCTTCAAGATCTGGCTTCCGCTTGCCGTGGGTGATCCGATGGTGGTTGCCGGGGAAGGCGCCGACGGCGAGCCGCGATGACGCCCTGTCTCAGCAGATGAAGCGGAGCCCGCCGCTCGTCAACCCGAGGATCACATCCTTGACACGGAAGACAGGCCTCTCTTCGCCCGCTCATTCCATCGGATCGCCGAGGCTCCCGCAACTTCTCCAGTCTAGGCTATCATGATTCCGGCTGGCCACCTGTCGCCGCTGCAAAGGTTGCGTTCGCGGTGCGGCGAGCGGGCGGGCATGCCGGGAGTCCGGGGGGCGGCCCGGCCCGATCGTTAAACTCGACAAGGCTCCGAGCTGAGAGGAGCGGAAGGATCATCGATGATTGGGTCTCGAGGTCGTCTCTGGATTGCCGCCGGCGCATTCATGGCCGCGACCGCCCCCGCCGCGGCTCAGGCGGCGGATGCCGTCAACGGGCTCCAGCTTTCGCGCCAATGGTGCTCGTCCTGCCATCTGGTGGAGGCCGGCGGCACCGCCCGGGACAGCGCGCCGTCTTTCCCCGGTATCAGCAACGATCCGGCCACGACGCCGCAGCGGCTGCGCGCCTGGCTCGCGGCCCCGCACCCTCCCATGCCGGGCCTGGATATCGCCAAGGCGCAGGAGGACGACATCGTCGCCTACCTGATGAGCCTCAAGTCGCAATAGCGGCGGGAAGCGAAGCGGGGCCGAGCTCCCATGCAATCGCCGGCAGAGTGGGCGGCCTATTATCGGCGTTTGGGGTTCTCCGTCATTCCGTTGCGCCATGGCGACAAGCGCCCCTTGCTGCGCTGGGAACCCTATCAGCGCCGGCCAGCCTCGGACGAAGAGATCGGAGCATGGTTCCGCCGCTGGCCCGATGCCAATCTTGGCGTCGTCACCGGCGCGGTCTCGAACCTGATCGTCCTCGATATCGATCCGGCCCATGGCGGCGAGGAAAGTCTCACGGGGATCGAACGGCAATACGGGCAACTGCCGCCGACGCCCGAAGCGGTCACGGGCGGCGGTGGCCGGCATCTCTATTTCCGCCATCCGGGCGGTGTCGTTCGCAACCGGGCGGCCATGGCGCCGGGGCTCGATCTGCGTGCCGATGGCGGCTATGTGGTTGTGCCGCCTTCCTTGCATCCTTCCGGTCGGCACTACGCCTGGCGCGAGGGCCTACGGCCGGACCAGGCGGTCCTGGCGCCGCCGCCGTCCTGGCTGACGATGGCGGAGCCGGGCGATTCCGGGCGCGTCGGCCATCCGCTGCGCTACTGGCGCAGCATGGTCCGTGGCGGCGTCGAACAAGGGGAGCGCAACAGCCGGATCGCGTCGCTGACGGGCCACCTGCTGTGGCACGAGGTCGATCCGGCGATCGTGCTGGAGCTGATGCTTTGCTGGAACGCTTATCGGTGCCGACCGCCCTTGCCGGAGGACGAGGTCGAGCGCGTGGTGGAGAGTATCCGGCGAACCCACGCCCGTCATGCCGGGGGTGGCGAGGACGAGCCCCGGGGCTGAGAGGCCGGCGGTGCCTGCCGTCGGGCCGGTTCCGACCCCGGGTGATCCCGGAGCCCCTCGGCAATAGCGTGCTTCGGGGCTCCGGGTCACCGGGTTAGCGGGAGCCGTTGGGGGACAGCTTCCGCTCTCAGGTCTGCGATTCGGGGACCAGGGTCCCCTCGTGAGCCAGGGCCTTCTTCGAATGGTCCGCCGCCAGGATCATGTAGACGGCGGGCACGACGAAGAGGGTGAAGAGGGTGCCGATGGCGATGCCGCTCGAGATCACCAGGCCCATGCTGTAGCGGGACATGGCGCCGGCGCCGGTCGCCATCAGGAGCGGGATGACGCCCAGCACCATCGCGGCGGTGGTCATGAGGATGGGGCGCAGGCGGATGCCGGCCGCTTCCTCGATCGCCTCGCGCTTGCTGCGGCCCTCGCGTTGCAGCTCGTTGGCGAACTCCACGATCAGGATGCCGTGCTTGCTGACGAGGCCCATCAGCGTCACCAGCCCGACCTGGGTGTAGATGTTGAGCGTGGCGCCGCCCGTGCCGAGGAAGATGAAGGCGAGGGCGCCCGCCAGCGACATCGGCACCGAGACCAGGATGATCAGCGGGTCGCGGAAGCTCTCGAACTGGGCCGCCAGCGCCAGGAAGATGATGATAAGCGCAAAGGCAAAAGTGACGATGAAGCCGCTCGATTCCTGCACATACTGGCGCGACGGGCCGCCATAATCGATCGAGAAGCCCTGCGGCAGGTTGGTCTTGGCATAGTCCTGCAGGAACTTGACCGTGTCGCCGGTGGTGACGCCGGGGAAGGCCACGCCCTGGATGATCGCGGCGTTGAGCTGCTGGAAGTGGTTCAGCGACTGCGGCACCGTCCTGGTGGTGATGGTGGCGATGGTGGAGAGCGGCACCGTGCTGCCGTCGGCGGCGCGAATATAATAGTTGAGCACCTGATCCGCGTTGAGGCGCGAGGTCTGCTGCACCTGCGGGATCACCTTGTAGGAGCGGCCGTCGAGGCTGAAATAGTTGACATAGCCGCCGCCCAGCATCGAGGCGAGGGCGCCGCCCACGTCGCTCATGGTCAATCCCAGCTGGGCCGCCTTGTCGCGGTCGATCGTCACGGTCGATTGCGGCTTGTCGATCTTGAGATCGGTATCCAGGAACAGGAACTTGCCGCTCTGCATCGCGGCCTGCATGAAGGCCTGCACGACCTCGTTGAGCTGCGCGAAGGATTGGCTGGTGCCGATGACGAACTGGATCGGCAGGCCGATGCCGCCCGGCAGCGCCGGCGGCTGGAAGGCCACGACGTTGGAGCCGGCGATGCCGCTGATCTGGCCCTGGATCGTGTATTGCAGCTCGTTGGCCCCCTTGGTGCGCTCGTCCCAGGGCTTGAGCACCATGCCGGCGATCGACTGGCCCGGCACGTCGAGCTGGAACACATGGTCGGTCTCGGGATGGCCGGCGAAGATCTTGTAGAGCTCGCGCGAGTAGATCTGCCGCTGCTGCAGCGTCGAGTTGGGGGCGCTGGTCGAGGAGGTGATGACGACGCCCTGGTCCTCCTGCGGCGCCAGTTCCGACTTCGAGAAGCTGTAGAAGACATAGATGCTGGCCAGCACCAGAAGCGCGAAGACCACCGTCACCGGCCGGTAGCCCAGGCTGCCATGGAGCAGGCGCTGGTAGGGGCGGCGGACCCGCTCGAACACGCGGTCGATGAAGTCGGATATCCGCTCCTGCCAGCCGCGATTCTCGGTCGAATGGGCCTTCAGCAGCCGCGAGGTCATCATCGGCGTGAGGGTCAAGGCCACGATGGCCGAGACGGTCACGGCGCCGACGAGGGTGAAGGCGAACTCGGTGAAGAGCGCGCCGGTCAGGCCGCCCTGGAAGCCGATCGGCACATAGACGGCGATCAGCACGATGGTCATGGCGATGATCGGCCCGCCCAGCTCGCGCGCACCCCTGATCGCGGCATCGAAGGGCCGCATGCCCTCCTCGATATGCCGGTTGACGTTCTCGACCACGATGATCGCGTCGTCCACCACCAGGCCGATCGCCAGCACGAGGGCCAGCAGCGTCAGCAGGTTGATGGAGAAGCCGAACAGCAGCATCATCGTGAAGGTGCCGACCAGCGACAGCGGGATCGCGATCACCGGAATCACCACCGAGCGCGGGGAGCCCAGGAACAGGAACACCACCATCGTCACGATGATCAGCGCCTCCACGAGCGTGCGGATCACCTCGTGGATCGAGCTGTTCACGAACTTGGTCGAATCGTAGATCACCTTGCCGGTCAGGCCCTGGGGCAGCTGGGCCTGGATGTCCGGGAAGACCTTCATCACGCCGTCGATCACGTCGAGCAGGTTGGCGGCGGGCGCCACCTGGATGCCGATATAGACGGCCTTCTGCCCGTCGAAGCCGACATCGGTATCGTAGTCGTCGGACCCCAGCATGACATGCGCCACGTCGTCGAGGCGGACGATGGCGCCGTTCTCCTGCTTGAGCACGAGCCGCTTGAAGTCCTCGACGGTATGGAGGCTGGTGGCGCCGGTCAGGTCGACCTGGACCATCTGGCCCTTGGTGGTGCCGAGGCCGGAGATATAGTCGTTCTGCGACAGCGCCTTGCTCACGTCGGCGGCGGTCAGGCCATAGGCCGCGAGCTTCTGCGGGTCGAGCCAGGCGCGCAGCGCGAAGTTCTTGGCGCCGATCATCTCGGCGGTCTGGACGCCCGGAACCGACTGCAGCTTGGGCTGCACCACGCGCAGCAGATAGTCCGTGATCTGGTTCGGCGACAGCACGTCGCTGCTGAAGCCGATATACATGGCGTCGATGGTCTCGCCGACCTTCACCGACAGCACCGGCTGCTGCGATTCGGGCGGCAGCTGGTTCAGCACCGAGTTGACCTTGGTGTTGATCTCGGTCAGCGCCTTGTTGGAATCGTAATTGAGCCGGAGATAGGCGGTGATGGTGCTGGCCCCGCTCTGGCTGGTCGAGGTCATGTAGTCGATGCCGTTCGCCTGCGAGATCGCGTTCTCGAGCGGCGTGGTGATGAAGCCTGCCACCACGTCGGGATCGGCGCCGTAATAGGTGGTCGCCACCGTCACGATCGCGTTCTCGGTGCGGGGGAACTGCAGCACGGGCAGCGAGCCCAGCGCGCGCAGCCCCAGCACCAAGATCAGCAGGCTGACCACCATGGCCAGCACCGGCCGGCGGATGAAGATGTCGGTGAATTTCATGATGCGATTGGCACTCGGCTGCTGGCCGGCCTCAGTTGCTGCCGGGGGCGGGCGTGGGATTCGCGTCGGCGCTGGGCGTGACGCTGTTGTTGACCGCCACGGCCGCACCGTTGCGCAGCTTGAGCTGGCCCGCCGTCACCACCGTCTCGCCTTCCTTGACGCCGTCGAGGACGGCGATCAGGTCGCCGCGCGTCTCCCCGGTCTTCACGAAGGTCTGGCGCACCTTGAGCTGCGGTTGCCCGTCGGCGCCGGGCTCGCCCTTGTCCACGATATAGACGGTGTTGCCGTAGGCGTTGAAGGTGATGGCGGTCTGCGGCAGCGTCACATAATGCTCGGGCGCACCCGTCGCGATATCGACGGTCGCATACATGCCCGGCAGCAGCTTGAGGTCCGGGTTCTTGATGGTGGCGCGGACCCGCACATTGCGGCTCGCCGCATCGACCTTGGGCTCGATCGCGGCGATCTCGCCCATGAAGGTCTGGCCGGGATAGGTGTCGACCTTGGCGCTGACCGCCTGGCCGATCCTGATCTGCTCGAGTGCCTGCTGCGGCAGGAAGAAATCGACATAGATCGGATCGAGCGACTGCAGCGTGACCACCGTGGTGCCGGCGGCCAGATACTGGCCGAGATCGACCGCGCGGATGCCGAGCCGCCCGTCGAAGGGCGCGCGGATCACCTTCTTGTCGATCAGCGCCTGCTGCTCGGCGACGTTGGCGCGCGCGGCGTCGAGCTCGGACTTGTCGGCGTCGACGGCCGCCTGGCTGATGGTCTGGGACGGCAGCTGCTTCATGCCGCGCTGATAGGTGATGACCGCCAGGTCCACCACCGCTTGCAGCGACTTGAGCTTGTTGACGTCCTCGTCGTCGCGCAGCTTCACCAGCACGTCGCCGGCCTTCACCTCGTCGCCGGAGTTGAAATTGATCTGCTCGACGATGCCGGCCACCTCGAAGGCGAGGTCGGCGCCGTTGACGGCACGCAGGCTGCCGACGGCCTCGAGCTGCGGCTGCCAGTCGTCATAGGCGGCCACGGTCGTCGAGACGGTCGGCGGCGGAGGCGGCGGCATTTTCGACATCGCCTCGAACTGCTTCATTTTCATGCCGTAAAGGCCGCCGAAGACGGCGGCCACGAGCAGCAGCATGATCGCCATGCGCTTGAACATCGATCGAATTCCCGTATTACCCCGCAAAACCCGCCGGATCGGTCATCCGGCCGGGGACAAGATTTTAAACCCACTGGTCAAAGGAGCCCGCCGGCGCCGATTGCCGCAGGACTTGATTTCAGGAACTAGTAAGTTTCCTATATCTTGTCAATGAGCGGTTGGGAAGAGGCTCGCGGACGCCGGTCCGAAATGTCGCGGCGGTAGCCCTCCGGAAACCGGGTGAATCGGCGGAATCCGGCGTTTCCGGGCTTTCCGCGGGTCAGGTCGAATGCCATAATCCGCCTGCGGCTATTCGCCTGCACAAAAGATAAGCTTTGTGACATCAAAATTTTTCCATTCGGTCTCGAAAGTAGGCAGCGCATGAGAAGCCGCAACGCGGCCCCCGCGGCAAGCCGCAGCCAGGGAAAGAGCCAGGGCGGCTCCAGGAAAAGCGTCTCAGCCCCGCCGCGTCCGCGAGGCCGGCCCCGGGAAATCTCCGAGGACGAGCGCCGCCGGCGCCTGATCGCCGTGGCGGAGAAGGTTTTCGTCGAGCAGGGCTACGGCGCCGCCAGCATGGACGAGATCGCCCAGGACGCGGGCATGTCGAAGAAGACGCTTTATCAGCTCTTCGACACCAAGGAAGCGCTGTTCGCGGCCGTCATCACCGACCGCATGCTGGCGCTGGGCGAGGGGCGGAGCAGAAGGCGGCGGCCATGCCCTTCAAAGAGGCGGTCGTCGACTATCTTTGCGAAGCCAGCCGTTTCATCCTGTCACCGCGCCATGTGGCGCTCCTGCGCGTGCTGATCGGCGAAGCCTGGCGGGCGCCGGGCATGGTGCGGGCCTTCGACGATGCCTGCGCGGGGCGCGGCAAGTCCGTTCTGGCGCGCTGGCTGACCCAGGAAGCCGCCGCCGGGCGGCTCGATCTCGACGATCCCCGCCAGGCCGCCGGCATGCTGTTCGGCATGGTGATCGGCGAGCCCCATCACCGCATGCTGATCGGCGAAGGCCGGCCGCCGAGCCGGTCCGCGATCGAGACCCGCGTGCGCAAGGCCGTGGACATCTTCCTCCAGGGCGCGCAGCGCCGCTGAGCGGCCGTCATCCGCCAACGCATTCGCCCGCGCCGGGATCGCGCCCGGCGGGGCTTCACATCACGAAGGAGAGCGGGATCATGAAGATCGTTGTCGTCGGCGCTACGGGCACCATCGGCAAGGCCGTCGTCAACGCGCTGCAGGATCGTCACGAGATCGTCAAGGTCGGCAAGAAGGGCGGCGACCTCCAGGTGGACATCACGGACACGGATTCGATCCGTGCCCTGTTCAAGAAGGCCGGCCGTTTCGACGCGCTGGTCTCGACGGCCGGCAAGGTCCATTTCGGCGAGCTCGACAAGATGACCGAGAAGGAGTTCGCGGTCGGGCTCAAGGACAAGCTGATGGGCCAGGTCAATCTGGTGCTGATCGGCCGCGATCACATGAACGATGGCGGCTCCTTCACGCTCACGGCCGGCGTGCTGAGCCACGACCCGATCCGCTACGGCGCCTCGGCCAGCCTGGTGAACGGCGCCCTCGAATCCTTCGGCCGCGCGGCCGCGATCGAGATGCCGCGCGGGATCCGCATCAACGTGGTGAGCCCCGGCGTGCTGGTGGAATCGCTGCCGGTGTTCGGCGAGTATTTCCGCGGCCACGAGCCGGTGCCGGGTGCCCGCGTCGCCAATGCCTATCTGAAATCGGTCGAGGGCCGGATGACGGGGCAGGTGCTGACGGTCCTCTAGGACCGTCAGGAGACGCGGGCCAGCGCGCTCTTGTAGGCGAAGCGCGCCTGGAGCAGGCGGCGGATATCGTCGCGCGAGCTGCGGACATGGTGGCGGGCGAGGCCGGCGGCGCGCTCGGCGTTGCCGCCGCAGATCGCATCGACGATCTCGACATGCTCGTCATGCGCCTCGTTCCAATGGTCGAGCCAGAGCAGCTCCATCCAGACGAAATGATGGCAGCGGTCGAGGATGCGGGTCAGCGTATCGGCGAGCTGGTCGTTGCCGCTGGCGCGCGCGATGACATGATGCAGATCGAGGCCGAGCTGGAGCTGCTCGACCATCTGGTCCATCGAGCGCTCCGCCGGAGGAACCAGCGACTGCGAGCGCGCCAGGATCCCGCGCAGCCTGATCTTGTCCTCGGCGCTCGCATTCTCCGCCGCCTGCTCGGCGGCATAGCCGTCGAGCACCTCGCGGATGCCGAAGGATTCCTCGAAGGTCTTGAGGTCGAAGGCGGCGACGAAACAGCCATGGCGCGGGCGGTTGGTGACGAGCCCGTCGCGCTCGAGCCGGTTGAGCGCCTCGCGCAAAGGCGTGCGGCTGACCTTGAGGCGCTCCGCGAGCGCGCTTTCCGTCAGCCGGCTGCCCGGCGCCAGCTCGCCGATCAGGATCATCGCCTTCAGCGCGCCATAGGTGGCTTCCTTGAGGGTCTTGCCACGGGCCGCCTGGGTCGGAAGTTTTTCGACGCTGCCGTCCATCATCCCTGATCCGGAACCTCGAAGGGCCGGGCCGGCGATCGATTCGATCCGCCAACCGAAACCGTACATACTTGTATACAATGAATTCCCCGCCGGCCAGCCCGGATTGCGCGGGCGAGCCCCGCCAAGCCTGGAAAGCGGCTGAAAATCAAGGAGCTGTTGAGGAGGCCGTCGTCGCGTTCCTTGACAGCTCTGCTGTTCGGCACTTAACTACGAAATTGCATACAAAAAAGTATGCCAATAGGCGGCAACGCGTCGACGGGACATGGCACGCGCGATCACGAGGGAGAGAATGAGTTCGGCCTTGCTGCCGACGGCATCGATCGCTCTCTCGCCCGCCAGTCGCCATCGTTCGCTGAACCCGCTCGCCGACCGCTGTTGTCGACGCAGCGCTCATCGCCATCGCCTCCCTCTTCCGATCGCCGGACCTGGCGTCCGGCATGATGCCAATGGCAGATTGGTTTCGCCATTGGCTCCCGCGGCAAGGCCGTATTTGCGCTGGCGATTGCGGCTGGCGCATAGTGCTGTCGAGCCAAGTTGAAACCAATAACCCATTGGTATCGTCTTGCGCCGTAGAGAACGAAGCTTCAGCAAACTGTCCCAATTGCTCAGCACGGGCAGCTATCCGATGCAAAGCCGGCTCCCGCCCGAGCGTGAACTCGCCTCGCAGCTGGGCCTGAGCCGCAGCGCGCTGCGCGAAGGCCTGGAGCTGCTCGAGGCCGAGGGCCGCATCTGGCGGCATGTCGGCAAAGGCACCTTCGTCGGCGAGCGGCCCCTTCATGGCTCGGTCGATCTCAACCTGCTCTCCGAGGTGACGAACCCGGAGGAGGTGATCGAGGTCCGCTTGCTGTTCGAGCCCTTGATCGCGGGCCTCGCCGCCTTGCGCGCGACGCCGGCCGAGATCGCCCATCTCGAGCATCTGCTGGAGAAGAGCGAGGCCGCCCGCGACGCGGTGGCCTGGGAGCGATGGGACACGGCGCTGCACCGGGCGGTGGCGCAGGCCGCGCGCAACAAGCTGTTGCTGGCGATCTTCGATGCCTTCAACGGGATGCGCCGCCAGGCCGCCTGGGGCAAGCTGCGCGGCGAGACCCTTACGCTCGATCGCTTGTCCCTTTACCGCGCCCATCATCGGGAGTATGTCGCGGCCATCGCCGATCGCGACGGACCGCGGGCCGAGCAGGCCATGCGCCGTCATCTGCAAACGGTGCGCGACAATCTGCTGAACGCGTCGGCCGTGCGGCCGGCGCCGGTCGAGCCGGCCGGCGCTCCGATCGCCCAGCCGCGCCACGCAGCCATCGAGAAAAGAATGGGAGGCAATGGATAGAATGGCGTCCAATACCACCGTCCGCACCCTGATCGCCGAGGGCGATGCCGGCCGAGCCGCAATCGCGGCCCCTGGCGTGGCGACGCTTTCGCGTGGGCGGTTGCTGCAACAGATCGATGCGACGGTGGCGGCCCTGCGCGGGCTCGGCATCAAGCCGAACGACCGCGTGGCCATCGTGCTGCCGAACGGCCCGGAGATGGCGGTGTCGTTTCTCGCCGTCGCCTCGGCCGCGACCGCGGCCCCGCTCAATCCCGCCTATCGCGAAGAGGAGTTCGATTTCTACCTGGGCGATCTCGAAGCCAAGCTGCTGATCGTCCAGGCGGGCGTCGAATCGCCCGTGCGGGCGGTGGCTGAGCGCCGCGGCGTGCCGATCGTCGAGCTGACGCCGGTTGCGGGCGGTCCCGCGGGCAGCTTCGGCCTGAGCCGGAACGGGCAGCCGGCTCCTTCGGCCGCGGCGAGCTTCGCCGGTCCCGACGACGTGGCGCTCGTGCTCCATACCTCCGGCACCACCTCGCGCCCGAAGCAGGTGCCGCTGAGCCATCGCAACCTGGTGGCCTCGGCCGGCCATATCCGCGGCGCGCTGGCGCTGACGCCGCAGGACCGCTGCGTCAACATCATGCCGCTCTTCCATATCCACGGCCTGATCGGCGCGCTCCTGAGCAGCCTCTCGGCCGAGGCCAGCGTCTTCTGCACGCCGGGCTTCAACGCGCTCAAGTTCTTCGCCTGGCTCGACGAGGCGGAGGCGACCTGGTACACGGCCGTGCCGACCATGCACCAGGCGATCCTGACGCGCGCCGAGCGCAATCGCGAGGTGATCCAGCGGCGCAAGCTCCGCCTGATCCGCTCCTCTTCCTCCTCGCTGCCGCCGCCCGTCATGGCCGAGCTCGAAGCCACCTTCGGCTGCCCGGTGCTGGAATCCTACGGCATGACCGAGGCCTCGCATCAGATGACCAGCAACCCGCTGCCGCCCCGCGCGCGCAAGCCCGGCACGGTCGGCATCGCCGCCGGCCCCGAGGTCGCGATCCTGGATGGCGAAGGCAACAAGCTGCCGCAGGGCGAGGAGGGCGAGGTCTGCATCCGCGGCCCCAACGTGACGCTGGGCTATTTCGCCAACCCGGCCGCCAACGCGTCGGGCTTCATCAGGGGCTGGTTCCGCACCGGCGATCAGGGCCGCTTCGACGGCGAGGGCTACCTCACCATCACCGGCCGCCTCAAGGAGATGATCAACCGGGGTGGCGAGAAGATCGCACCGCGCGAGGTCGACGAGGCGCTCCTGGCGCATCCCGCGGTCGCGCAGGCGATCGCCTTCGCGCTGCCGCATGACAAGCTGGGCGAGGAGGTCGCGGCGGCGGTCGTGCTGCGCGAGGGCCAGTCCGCGGAAGAAAAGGAATTGCGCGAGTTCGTCTCGCGCCGCCTCGCCGATTTCAAGGTGCCCAAGCGCGTGCTGCTGCTGCCGGAGATCCCGAAGGGCGCCACCGGCAAGCCGCAGCGCATCGGCATGGCCCAGCGGCTGGGGCTCGCCTAGGTGAAGATCTGCATCTACGGCGCCGGCGCCATCGGCGGCTTCATCGGCGCGCGGCTGGCCCGCGCGGGCGAGGAGGTCTCGCTGATCGCGCGCGGGCCCCATCTCGCGGCGATGAAGGCGAAGGGCCTGAAGCTCCTGAGCGAGGAGGGCGATTTCACCGTCACCCCGCGCTGCGCCGCCGATCCGGCCGAGCTGGGCCCGCAGGACTATGTCGTGCTGGCCCTGAAGGCGCCCGCCGTCGCCGGGATCGTCGAGCAGATGCAGCCGCTGCTGGGGCCGAAGACCGCCGTGGTGATGGCGGTCAATGGCGTGCCCTGGTGGTATTTCCACGATCTCGATGGGCCCTGGCGCGACCGGCGTCTCAAGACCGTCGATCCCGACGACCGGCAATGGCGCGGCATCGGTCCCGGCCGGGTGCTGGGCTGCGTGGTCTATCCGGCGGCCGAGGTGGCGGAGCCGGGCGTCGTGCGGCACCAGTCGGGCGACCGCTTCAGCCTTGGCGAACCCGACGGCAGCAAGTCCGACCGGGCCGTGGCGCTGAGCCGCGCCATGATCGCGGCCGGTCTCAAGGCGCCGGTCAAGCCCGATATCCGCACCGAGATCTGGGTCAAGCTCTGGGGCAATGTCGCCTTCAACCCGATCAGCGCGCTCACCGGCGGCACGCTCAAGCGCATCTGCGAGGATCCGTCGACGCGCGCTCTCGCGCGCTCGATCATGAACGAAGCGGAAGCGGTAGCGAACAAGCTCGGCGTCAAGATGCCGATCGATGTCGAGCGCCGGATCGAGGGCGCCGCCGGTGTCGGCGAGCACAAGACCTCGATGCTGCAGGATCTCGAGCGCGGCCGGCCCACCGAGATCGACGCCATCGTCGGCGCCGTGGCCGAGCTGGGCGACGTGGTCGGGCAGGACACGCCCTATATCGACGCGATCTATGCGCTGGTGCGCCAGAAAGCGGCGCTGCTCGGCGTCTATCCCTGAATCTTTGCCTGCCTGACCGGCTTCAACCTTTGCGACAGGACTGACAGATCATCATGCGCGATTTCCAGCTCCCCGGACGTTCACCGGTCCGTGCCACCGAAGCGGCCGTTGCCACCTCGCATCCGCTCGCCAGCCTGACGGCGATCGAGGTGCTGCGCGGCGGCGGCAACGCGATCGACGCGGCGGTGGCGGCGGGCGCGGTCCTGGCCGTGGTCGAGCCGCAATCGACCGGGATCGGCGGCGACGGGTTCATGCTCTATGCGCCCAAGGGCGGCGCCAAGGTCATCGCCTTCAACGGCTCGGGACGCAGCCCCGCGGCCGCGACGCTCGACTGGTACCAGCGCGAGGGCTTCACCGGCATCCCGACCTTCGGGCCGCATGCCGTGACCGTGCCGGGCGTGATCGATCTCTGGGCGCGGGTGGTGGCGGATCACGGCACGCGCGAGCTGGGGGCGCTGCTGCAGCCCGCCATCCGCTACGCGGAAGAGGGCTATGTCATCCATGACCGCGTGGCGTTCGACTGGGGCTATTGCGCCGAGCTCCTGGCGCAGGATCCGGCCGCCGCCCGCATCCTGCTGCCGAACGGCCGCGCCCCCAAGGCCGGCGAGCGCCATCGCCAGCCCGAGCTCGGCCAGACCCTGCGGCGGATCGCCGAGAAGGGCCGCGACGGTTTCTACAAGGGCGCCGTGGCCGAGGACATGGTCAATCACCTGCGCTCGCTGGGCGGCCTGCACACGCTGGAGGATTTCGCCGCTGCCAAGGGCGACTATGTCGAGCCGGTCCATACGAACTATCGCGGCGTCGATCTGTTCCAGCTTCCACCCAACAATCAGGGCCTGACGGCGCTCCTGATGCTGAACCTGCTCTCGGGCTTCGATCTCGGCTCGCTCGATCCCGTCGGCGCCGAGCGGCTCCATCTCGAGCTCGAGGCGGGGCGCCTCGCCTATCGCGATCGCGACGGGCTGATCGCCGACCCCACCAAGGCGACGGTGCCGGTCAAGGAGCTGCTCTCCAAGGGCTATGCCGACCGGCTGCGGAGCCATATCGACCGGGCGCGGGCGGCGACCGAGTTGCCGCCGCCGCTGCTCAACAAGTCGGAGACGATCTATCTGAGCGTGGTGGACCGCGACCGCAACGCCGTGAGCTTCATCAACTCGATCTACTATTCCTTCGGCAGCGGCGTGATGGCGCCGAAAAGCGGCGTCATCCTGCAGAACCGCGGAGCCAGCTTCCGCATGGACCCCGCCCATCCCAACGTGATCGCGCCGGGCAAGCGGCCGATGCACACCATCATGCCCGGCATGGCCGTGAAGGACGGCCGCGCGCTCATGCCCTATGGCGTCATGGGCGGCGACTACCAGCCCATGGGTCATGTGCATTACCTCACCAACCTGATCGATTTCGGCATGGACCCGCAGGCGGCGCTCGACGCCCCGCGCGTCTTCTTCAGCCGGGATTTGGCGGAGATCGAGCGCGGCGTGCGCCCGGACGTGATCGCGGGCCTCCAGCGCAAGGGCCATCGCACCCTCATCGCCGAGGATCCGCTGGGCGGCGGCCAGGGCATCCTGATCGACTGGCAGGCGGGCACGCTCACCGCCGGCTCCGATCCGCGCAAGGATGGCTGCGCGCTGGGCTACTAGGCGCTTCGCGCCCGGCCATCAGGCAAAGCGGTACCGTTGCCGGAGCGAGTCCGGCCGCGGGCGATTCCGGTGTCGCATAAACTTCCTTCATTGGTGATGCCGGCTCTTGCGCCGGCTGATGACCCTGCGTCAGTCTCCTCTCGTTCGCGAATGAAGATCGCGCTTCGCCGGCATCGCTGCCGGTGAGGCGCGGCTTGAATCGGCGCATCGAATGTCATCAAGGAGACAGCCGTGATCACGTCCCGCCCGGAGATCGTCGGAACCTTCGGCGTCGTCGCGACCACGCATTGGCTGGCGACGAACGCGGCGATGTCGATCCTGGAGAAGGGCGGCAATGCTTTCGACGCGGCAGCGGCAGCGGGTTTCGTGCATCACATCGTCGAGCCCGATCAGAACGGTCCCGGTGGCGATGTGCCGATCATCCTCTGGAGTGCCCGGCACCGGAAGCTCGAGGTGATCTGCGGCCAGGGCGTGGCGCCCGCCGCCGCGACCGTGGCGCGCATGAAGGCACTCGGTCTCGACGTGCTGCCGGGAACGGGCCATCTGCCGGCGGTGGTGCCGGGCTCCTTCGGCGCCTGGATGGTGCTGCTGCGCGAGCATGGGCAGCTGCCGCTGCGCGAGATCATGACGCCCGCCATCACGGTCGCGCGCGACGGCTTCCTGGTGAAGCCGGAGGTGGCGGCGTTGCTGCGCCAGACGGGGAGCTTCATCAAGGAATACTGGCCGAGCACGGCCGCGGTTTTCCTGCCGAACGGCGAGGCGCCGGCCTCGGGTTCGCTGCTGCGCGTGCCGGCGCAGGCCGAAAGCTACGAGCGCATCCTGCGCGAGGCCGAGGCCGCCGGCGGCGACCGCGTCCGGCAGATCGAGGCCGCGCGTCATGCCTGGTATCAGGGCTTCGTCGCCGAGGCCGTCGACCGCTTCTTCCGGCAGAAGGTGATGGATACCAGCGGCGAGGCCCATGCCGGGTTTCTGACCGGCCAGGACATGGCGCAATGGTCGCCTCCGATCGAGGCGCCGGTCACGCTCGACTACGATCGCTACACGGTCTGCAAGCCGGGTCCCTGGGCGCAGAGCCCGGTGTTGCTGCAGCAGCTGGCCCTGCTCAAGGGTTTCGACATCGCCGGCATGGATCATTGCGGGCCGGACTTCGTCCATCTGGTCCAGGAATGCACCAAGCTGGCGCTGGCCGATCGCGAAGCTTTCTATGGCGACCCGGCCTTCGTCGACGTGCCGCTCGATCGCCTCCTGTCTGAAGGCTACAACGCCGAGCGCCGCAAGCTGATCGGTGCGCAGGCCTCGCTCGAGATGCGTCCCGGCCATATCGAGGGCAAGGGCGGCCGGATCTTCCTGCGCGCCCGTGGTTCGACGCGCTCGGCCCATGCGGAAACGACCGTCGGTGCCGAGGAGGACGGCAGCGGCGTGCTGACCTGGGCCGAGTTCCTGGCCCGGACGCGTGGCGATACCTGCCATCTCGATATCATCGACCGCTGGGGCAACATGATCTCGGCGACGCCCAGCGGCGGCTGGATGACGGGATCGCCCGTGGTGCAGGGGCTCGGCTTCTGCGTGTCGGCCCGCGGCCAGATGTTCTGGCTCGACGAGAGCCACCCCAACGGGCTGGCGCCGGGCAAGCGGCCGCGCACGACGCTCACGCCGGGCCTGGCGCTGCGCGACGGCGAGCCCTACATGGCCTTCGGCACGCCCGGCGGCGACCAGCAGGATCAATGGTCGCTCCATGCCTTCCTGCGCCATGTCCATCACGGGCTCAACCTGCAGGAGGCGATCGACGCGCCGGGCTTCTATACCGAACATATGCCGAGCTCGTTCTATCCGCGCGAATGGGATCCCGGTCATCTCGCGGTCGAATCCGAGTTCCCCAAGGCGACGCTGGCCGAGCTCGACCGGCGCGGCCATCGGCTCCAGATCTATCCGCGCTGGGGCCACTACAACTCGATGACCATGGCGACGCGCGCCGATGGCATGCTGCGGGCGGCCGCGAGCCCGCGGCGCATGCAGTGCTACGCGATCGGGCGCTGACGTCGCAGCCGGGCCGGCATCCTCAGCGTCCCGCCGCATAGCATTGCGCCTCGCGCGGGCTGGC
Source organism: Hypericibacter adhaerens (assembly GCF_008728835.1). GTDB lineage: Bacteria > Pseudomonadota > Alphaproteobacteria > Dongiales > Dongiaceae > Hypericibacter > Hypericibacter adhaerens. The sequence continues at coordinate 3,177,331 of NZ_CP042582.1, read as the reverse complement.
CGCGGCCTTCAGCAGCCCGTCGCGGGTCGCGGCCGCGGTGACATAGCCCAGCAGGTAGGGATCGTAGATCTCGAGCCGATGACCCCGCCGCTTGAGCTCGCGCAGCGCCTCCGCGCCGATATTGTCCTCGATCGCCAGGTGCCCCGCGTCATACTCGCGCGGAAAGAAGGAATCGACGAGGTGATAGGTGTGGAAGGCGGGCGCGTCGATCGCCTCCTGCAGGTCCATGTCGAAATGGACATGGCGCAGGAACATCTGCAGGGACCACTGGTCCTGGCAGTCGCCGCCCGGCGTGCCGAACGCCATGTAGGGCACGCCGTCGCGCAGCGCGATCGTCGGGGTCAGCGTCGTGCGCGGCCGCTTCCCCGGCATCACGGTGCCTGGCAGGTCCGGCTCGAGCCAGAACATCTGCGCGCGCGCCGGCATGCCGAATCCCAGCCCCGCCACCACCGGCGCCATATGGAGCGACGATCCGCTGGGGGTGCCCGAGATCATGTTGCCATGCCGGTCGATGATGTCGAAATGCGTGGTGTCGCCGGTCGCGGGCGGCTCCGGATCGTCCAGCGTCTTGGGTTTTGGATAGTTGAAGTCGAGCGATTCCGGCGTCGCGATCGCGGTCGAGCCCTTGGGCCTGATGATGAGATGGGAATCCACCCCCGGGATCTTGCCAGGGCGCAACTCCAGGGAGGCCGTGTCTTTGATCAGCTTGCGCCGCTCGCGGTTGTAGCCGTCGCTGAGCAGGGTCTCGAGGGGGACCTTGGTGAAGTTGGGGTCGCCGTAATAGGCGTCACGGTCGGCGAAGGCGAGCTTGGCGCATTCGGTGACGGTGTGGACGAACTCGGCGCTGTTGGGCCCCATCGCCTTCAGGTCGAATCCCTTGAGGAGCGCCAGTTGCTGCAGGAAGGCGGGGCCTTGCGTCCAGGGGCCGGCCTTGCAGACCGTATAGTCGCCGTATTCGTAGGTGGCCGGCGCCTCGATCGTGGCGCGCCAGTTGGCGAGATCCTCGCCTGTCAGCAACCCGCGATGGCGTTTGCCCGTGGTGTCGAGCAGCTCGCTGTTGCGGAAGAAACGGTCGACCGCCTCGGCGACGAAGCCTTCATAGAAGGCCTTTCGCGCCGCCTCGATCTGGCCCTTGCGGTTGCCGCTGGCGGCCTCCGCCTCGCGCAGGATGCGCTCGAAGGTGGCGGCAAGATGCGGGCGGCGGAAACGGCTCCTTGCCTTCGGTACCTCGCCGCTGGGCAGCCAGACCTCGGCCGAGGCCACCCAGTCGGTGCGGAACAGGGTCGCGACATTGCCGATGATCGTGGCGGTGTTGGGCAGGAGATAGAACCCGTCGCGGGCGTAAGTGAGGGCAGGGGTGAGGACCTCGCGCAGAGACAGGCTGCCATACTCGGCCAGCAGCACCATCCAGGCGCCGAACGAGCCGGGCACGACCGCCGGCAGCAGCCCATTGCCCGGGATGACGTCGAGCCCGAGCCTCCGGAAGGCATCGGCCGTGGCGGCTTTGGGTGCGCTGCCCTGGCCGCAGATGACCTTGATCTCCTTGCGATCGGCGGCATAGAGCACGAGCGGCATCTCGCCGCCCGGGCCGTTCTGGTGCGGCTCGACCACATGGAGCGAGGTCCCGGTCGCGACCGCCGCGTCGAAGGCATTGCCCCCTTTCTCCAGGATCGACATGCCGGCGGCGGTCGCCAGCCAGTGGGTCGAGGTGACGACGCCGAACGTGCCGTTGATCTCCGGCCGCGTCTTGAACATCGGATCTTCTCCAGGGTGGTAGGGCAGGGCTCGCGTTGGAACCGGTATCAGCCGCGCGGCTTGCGCTTGCGCGACCGGCCGCGGATGACGGGGAGAGCGGGCGCGGGCTTGCCGTCCGCCATCCATCCGGCGAGGAGCAGCGCCATCTGCCGGCGCGCCATGTCGCGGATCATCTCCGGCGTCCGGCGGTCGGCCGCCAGCATGTAGCGCAGATCGAAGGTGTTGATGGCATAGACGAGCTCGGTCGCTTCGGTGATCGGCAGGGTCCGCGCGAGCTGGCCGGCATCGACATAGTGCTGCAGCAGCTTCTGGATCTGCCGCTTGAAGACCTTGCGACTGCGGTCGTACTCCTCCTGCTCCTCGTCATGGGCGCGCACGATGGCGGCGAGCATTTCCCGCCACAGCAGCTTGTCCTCGGTCCGGCGCAAGGCGACCACGTTGGCGTGGATGAGCTGGGCCAGCGCCTCGGCCGGGTTCTCCGGCGGGCGGCGCAAGATCGTCTCCACCGGCTCCTGCATGTCGCGGCGGTCCTGCGCCAGGAGCTCCTTCAGCACGCCATGCTTGGTGGTGAAGTAGTTGTAGACCGTGGGCGTCGAGACATCGGCGAGCCCGGCGATGTCCTCCATCCGGGTCTTGTCGTAGCCCTTGGCGCGGAACAGCTCGGCCGCCGCCTCCAGGAGCTGGATTCGCTGCCGCGCCTTCTTGCGGTCCCGCAGCGCCGGAATCTCTTTCACATCGTCGGGCATGGTTCGCTTTCGCCAGTCTGGAGGACCGGTTTGATACCGGCTTCACGCGTCTTCGCGCTTGACTCGAAAAATACGACTTCATAAATTTTTTAGTCAAATAAGAAGTTTTACTAAAATAAAGAAAGGGAGGATGCCATGCGAGGGAATATCTTTGCCGATTTGAAGAAGCGGCCCGGCTTCAGCCGCCGTACCGCCCTGCGGACGCTGATGTCGGTCGGAATCGGCGTCGCGACCATCCCGCTGCTGCCGCGCGCCGGCAGGGCTGCGGATCCGCTGTCGGTCTATACCTGGTCGGGCTATGACGACCCGAAGCTCTTTCCCGACTACGTGAAGAAGCACGGCGGCCCGCCGAACTTCAGCTTCTTCGGCGATACGAGCGAAGCGCTCAACAAGCTGCGGGCCGGCTACAAGACCGACATCGCGCATCCCTGCGCCGACGACATGACCCGTTGGGTCGGAACCGGCGTCGTCAAGCCGATCGACGAATCCCGCCTCGAGCATTTCGACCAGTTCTGGCCCGAGCTGAAGAATCTCCCCGGAACGGTCAGCGAAGACGGCAAGCAGCGTTTCTTCGTGCCGTTCGACTGGGGCAACTCGTCGATCATCTATCGCACCGACAAGGTCGAAGTGAAGGAGCCGTCCTGGCGCATCCTCTATGACGACGATCGCTACAAGGGCAAATGCGCGATGTACGATTCCGGCCCGCCCGCGGTGGAGATCGCCGGCGCCATCCTCGGCGCCAAGGACATCTTCGACATGACCGACGCCGAGATCGACGCGGCGCTGCCGCTGCTGCGCCGGCAGCGCGATCAGGTGAAATTCTACTGGTCCGACAACTCGACCGTGGAGCAGGGCCTGTCATCGGGCGAGCTGGTTGCCGCCTATGCCTGGAACGATTCGGTGCGCCGCCTGAAGAAGCAGGGCCTGCCGGTCGCCTATATGGACCCGAAGGAGGGCATGCGCACCTGGGTCTGCGGGCTGGTCCTGCCGAAGGATGTCGAGCATGAGGACCTCGCCTACGACTTCCTCAATGCCTTCACCTCGCCGGAGACGGGTGCCTACATGCTCGACGAGTTCGGCACGGGCCATGTGAACAAGAAGTCGTTCGAGATGGTAAGCGAGGATGTCCTCGACAGCCTGGGCTTGGACGATCCGACGACGATGATGAAGCGGACGGTCTTTCTGCGGGCGGTCAATATCGATCGCGAGCAGAAATACAACGACGTCTTCAACATGGTGAAAGCCGGCGGCTGAGACCGGCGGCTGCGTTCCGGATTCCGGCAACCCTGGGCCGAATCCGGGCCGAAGGCACGGCTCCAGGGTTTGCCTCCCGGCGATTCCTGCGATCGGCGGCGGTTTTCCCGCCGCCGATCGCACCCTTGCCTCATCAACCGGCCGCGTTCTAGGCTAACCCTCGGATCGGGCGGCCAAAGGCGTCTTTCGGGAAGGTGCCTCGCCGGATCCTCTCGCTGTTCCAGACCACGGCGAACTCGACCTGTTCCAACGTCCAGCCAGTCACGCTGGGGGCCGATGTTCGACGCCGTCCTGCTGTCACAGAGTTCCAGCGCGCCCCTCGAGCGTCTGCCGCGCGCCCGTGGCGCCATCCGCCTGGAGTTCAAGCGGCGGGGCGCCGGCACGGCCCTCGACCGCTTCTACCAGCAGGGCGCGGCCCGCGTGCGGCTGCCGCGCCAGCCCGCCGGTGAGCCGCCGCTCGCCATTCTCCTCAACATGGCCGGGGGCGTGACCGGCGGCGATCGCTTCAGCAGCGACGTCCGGCTCCAGCCGGCGACCGCCGCGATCGTGACCAGCCAGGCGGCCGAGCGCGCCTATCGCAGCGCGGGTGGTGCCGCCACCATCGAGAACCGGATCGAGCTTCAGGCCGGCGCCCGGCTCGACTGGCTGCCCCAGGAGACGATCCTGTTCGATCGCAGCCACCTCGAGCGTCGTCTCGTCGTCGACCTGGCGCCCGGCGCCCGCTTCCTGGGCGTCGAGGCGATCGTCCTCGGACGGCGCGCTTCGGGCGAGACCGTGCGGCAGGCGCAGCTTCAGGACAGCTGGCGCATCCGCCGCGGAGGCCGGCTGATCTTTGCCGACGGGCTGCGGCTCGATGGCGATGTCGCGGCCTCGACCGCGCGCGCCGCAGTCTTCGGCGGCGCCACCGCCATGGCCACGCTGGTGCTGGTGGCAGAGGAAGCGGAAGGGCGGCTCGACGAGGTTCGCCGCCTGTTCGCGGATCTTCCGGCCGAAAGCGGCGCCAGCGCCTGGAACGGCATGCTGGTCGCGCGGTTCCTCGCCGTCGACGGTTTCGAGCTGCGGCAGAGCCTGATGCCCGTTCTCTCGCTCCTGCATGGCGCCCGCCCGCTGCCGCGTCCCTGGTACTGCTGACCTCTGGAGAGCCGATGAACCTGACCCCTCGTGAGAAAGACAAGCTGCTGATCGCCATGGCCGCGATGGTCGCCCGACGGCGCCTGGAACGCGGCGTGAAGCTGAACTATCCGGAAGCGATCGCGCTCATCAGCGATTTCGTGGCCGAAGGGGCCCGGGACGGCCGCGCGGTCGCGGATCTGATGGAGGCCGGCGCCCATGTGGTCGGCCGGCATGAGGTGATGGAGGGAGTGGCCGAGATGATCCATGACGTGCAGGTCGAGGCGACCTTCCCCGACGGGGTGAAGCTCGTCACCGTTCATCAACCGATCCGCTGAGGCCGAACATGATCCCAGGCGAGATCTTCACGCCCGACGGCGATATCGAGCTCAATGCCGGTGCCGCTGCCGTCACCTTGCGCGTGGCCAATCGCGGCGACCGGCCGGTCCAGGTCGGCAGCCATTATCATTTCTACGAGACCAATCCCGCGCTCGATTTCGACCGCGAGAGGGCGCGGGGGCTGCGCCTCGATATCGCCGCCGGCACGGCCGTGCGGTTCGAGCCGGGGCAGGAGCGCGAGGTTCGCCTGGTCCCGATCGGAGGAGCCCGGCGCGTCTTCGGCTTCCAGGGCCGCGTCATGGGCCCGGTGGAGTGAGGATGCCATGCCCGTGAAGATCGCCCGCCGTGCCTATGCCGACATGTTCGGCCCGACCACCGGCGACCGGGTCCGCCTCGCCGACACCGACCTCATCCTCGAGGTCGAGGCGGACCGCACCATCTATGGCGAGGAGGTGAAGTTCGGCGGCGGCAAGGTCATCCGCGACGGCATGGGCCAGTCGCAGCGCTCGCGCGCCGAAGGCGCCGTCGATACCGTCATCACCAACGCGCTGATCCTCGACCATTGGGGCATCGTCAAGGCGGATGTGGGCCTGAAGGACGGGCGCATCGCCGCGATCGGCAAGGCCGGCAACCCGGACATCCAGTCTGGCGTCGATATCGTGATCGGGCCCGGCACCGAGGTGATCGCCGGCGAGGGCAAGATCCTGACGGCCGGCGGCATCGACGCCCATATCCATCTGATTTGCCCGCAGCAGATCGAGGAGGCCTTGGCCTCGGGCGTCACCACCATGCTCGGCGGCGGAACCGGGCCGGCCACCGGCACCAACGCCACCACCTGCACACCCGGCCCCTGGCACCTGGCGCGGATGCTGCAGGCGGCCGAGGGCTTTCCGATGAATCTGGGCTTCGCCGGCAAGGGCAATGCCAGCCTGCCGGGCGGGCTGATCGAGCAGATCCGGGCCGGCGCCTGCGCGCTCAAGCTGCATGAGGACTGGGGCACCACGCCGGCGGCGATCGATTGCTGCCTCGGTGTCGCCGACCAGTTCGACGTGCAGGTGATGATCCACACCGACACGCTCAACGAATCCGGCTTCGTCGAGAACACGATCGCCGCCTTCAAGGGCCGCACCATCCACGCCTATCACACCGAAGGCGCCGGCGGCGGCCATGCGCCGGACATCATCAAGGTGGCCGGTCTCGCCCATGTGCTGCCTTCCTCGACCAATCCCACGCGGCCCTTCACGGTCAACACGATCGAAGAGCATCTCGACATGCTCATGGTCTGCCACCATCTCGACCCGTCGATCCCCGAGGATGTGGCTTTCGCGGAATCGCGCATCCGGCGCGAGACCATCGCCGCCGAGGATATCCTTCACGATCTGGGCGCCTTCTCGATCATCTCCTCCGACAGCCAGGCCATGGGCCGGGTGGGCGAGGTCCTGATCCGCACCTGGCAGACCGCGGACAAGATGAAGAAGCAGCGCGGGCGCCTGCCCGAAGAGAAGGGCGACAACGACAACCGGCGCATCAAGCGCTACATCGCCAAATACACGATCAACCCCGCCATCGCGCAGGGCCTCGCCGCCCATGTCGGCTCGGTCGAGCCCGGCAAGCTTGCGGATCTCGTGCTGTGGAATCCGGCCTTCTTCGGGGTGAAGCCCGACCTGGTGCTGAAATGCGGCATCATCGCCGTGGCGCCGATGGGCGATCCCAACGCCTCGATTCCGACGCCGCAGCCCGTCCACTACCGCCCCATGTTCGCCGGCTTCGGGCGCGCCACGGCGGCGAGCGCCGTGACCTTCGTCTCGCAGGCGGCGCTCGAGGCGGAGATCGGCCGTCGGCTGGGGCTGTCCAAGACGCTGCTCGCCGTCGAGAACACCCGCGCCGGGATCTCCAAGGCCAGCATGATCCACAACAACGCCACGCCCGTCATCGAGGTCGATCCCGAAACCTACGAGGTCCGCGCCGACGGCGTCCTGCTGACCTGCCAGCCCGCGACCGAGCTGCCCATGGCCCAGCGCTACTTCCTTTATTGAGGTGCCGCATGATCCGCGCCATTGACGTCCGTCCTTCCGGCCATTGGCAGGGCCCCGCGATCGACAGCGTCACGCTCGACTATCAGGGCCGGCATCGCCGCCGGATCGCGATGGCCGGGCAGAAGGGCACGCGCTTCCTGCTCGACCTTGCGCGCGCCACGCCCTTGCGCGACGGCGACGGGCTGCTGCTCGAAGGCGGGGGCATCGTTGCCGTCGAGGCGGCGCCCGAGCCGCTGCTCGAGGTCCGCTGCCGGCGGCCGGCCGATCTGGTGCGGATCGCCTGGCATCTCGGCAACCGCCATCTGCCGACCCAGCTCCTGGGCGACCGGCTGCGCATCCGGACGGATCACGTGATCGCCGAAATGCTGAAATCCCTGGGCGCCGAGGTGACGCCGGTCCTGGCGCCGTTCGATCCCGAAGGCGGCGCCTATGGGGGCGGCCACGGTCATCATCATGCATTCGAGGAAGACGAACCCTCGGTGCCGCTGATCCGCGGCGGTTCGTTGAAGACCGGCGAGTTCCATGACTGACCGGGCGCTCTACCGGTTGCTGGCCTGGCTGTCGCCCTCCTATCCGGTGGGTGCCTTCAGCTACAGCCACGGGCTCGAATGGGCGATCGAGGCGCACGATCTGCGGGCGCCCGAGCCCGTGCTCGATTGGATCGGCGACCTGCTGCGGTTCGGTGCGGGCCGGAGCGATGCGATCCTGTTCGCTCATGCCTTTCGCGCCGTCGCGGCGGGAGACGAGCCGGGCCTGGCCGAGATCACCGGGCTCGCGCGCGCTTTCCAGCCCTCGCGCGAACGCGCGCTCGAGAGCCTTTCCCAGGGCGAGGCCTTCCTGCGCGCCACGCGCGCGGCCTGGCCGGCGCCGGCGCTCGACTGGCTCAAGGCCGTCGACGAGGGCGAGATCGCCTATCCGGTCGCCGTGGCGGTGGCGGCGAGCGCCCATGGCGTGGCCCTGGCGCCGGCCCTGCAGGCTTATCTCCAATCTTTCGCCGCCAATCTGGTGTCGGCCGCCGTCCGCCTGATCCCGCTCGGCCAGACGGCGGGCTTGCGGCTGATGGCGGCGCTGGAGCCCGTCATCGGCGCCGTGGCGGAGGAGGCGCTGACGGCGCCGCTGGAGACGATCGGCGGCTGCGCTCTTCGTGCCGATCTCGCATCAATGAATCACGAAATCCAGGAAACGAGGCTGTTTCGCACATGACCCTCTCCACCCATGGACCCTTGCGGGTCGGAATCGGCGGCCCGGTGGGCAGCGGCAAGACCGCGCTCATGGACGCGCTCTGCAAGACGATGCGCGACCGCTACGACATCGCCGCCATCACCAACGATATCTACACCAAGGAGGATGCCGAGTTCCTCAACCGCTCCGGCGCGCTGGCGCCCGAGCGCATCATGGGGGTGGAGACCGGCGGCTGCCCGCACACGGCGATCCGCGAGGACGCCTCGATCAACCTGGCCGCGGTCGCGGCGATGCAGACGCGCTTTCCCACGCTCGATCTCATCCTGATCGAATCCGGCGGCGACAATCTTGCGGCCACCTTCAGCCCCGAGCTGGCGGACATCACGATCTATGTCATCGATGTAGCGGCCGGCGACAAGATTCCGCGAAAAGGGGGCCCCGGCATCACCCGCTCGGATCTCCTGGTCATCAACAAGATCGATCTGGCGCCGATGGTGGGGGCCAGCCTCGAGGTCATGGATCGCGATGCGAAGCGCATGCGCGGCGACCGGCCCTTCATCTTCACCAACATCAGGGCCGGGCGGGGGGTCGAGGCCATCGGCGAGTTCGTGGCCCGGGCGGGCGGATTGACGAGTCAAGCGGCCGAATAGGCCCTCCGCCGATCACAAACTTGTAACTGCGCCGGCCTTCGTACCGGGTTGACCGGCGACGGGGGGCTCGTGTGATTCTCGGGCGATCGTTCGGAACCGGCGGAGGGACCAATGCGTCAGGACATCATCGACCTCTATGATGCCTTCACCCATGGCCGCATGGGCCGGCGGGCCTTCATGGAGCGCCTGGCCGCGCTGACGGGCAGCGCCGCCGCGGCATTCGCCGCGGTCAAGCTGCTGCAGCCCGACCCGGCCGCCGCGGCGATGATCCCGGAAGACGATCCCCGCCTCGTCATCGACAATGCGGAGATCGAGGGCGGCCCCAAGGCCTATTGGGCCAAGCCCGCGGGCGGCGGCAACTCGCTGCCCGGCGTCGTCGTGATCCATGAGAATCGCGGTCTCAATGCCTATGTGCAGGATGTCGCGCGCCGGGCCGCGGTCGAGGGATTCTCGACCCTGGCGCCGGACCTCCTGACGGCGCTCGGCGGCACGCCCTCGGACCCGGACAAGGCCCGGGACATGATCGGCCAGCTCAATCCCGCCCAGGCCGTCGAGGAGGCGCGCGCCACGATCAGCTGGCTGCGCTCCCGCCCCGACAGCAACGGCAAGGTCGGCATCGTGGGATTCTGCTGGGGCGGCGGCATGGTGGGCCTGGTCGCCGAGGCAGAGCCGACGCTCGACGCGGCGGTCGTGTTCTACGGCCCGACGCCGCCGCTCGACCAGGTGCCGAACATCCGCGCGCCGTTGCTGCTGCACTATGCCGGCCTCGACCAGCGCATCGATGCCGGGGTGCCGGATTTCCGCAAGGCGCTCGAGGCCGCCGGCGTGAAATACGAGCTGCACATGTACGAGGGCGTCAACCACGCCTTCCATAACGACACCTCGGCCGAGCGCTACAACGCCGACGCGGCGAAGCTCGCCTGGCAGCGCACGATCGATTTCTTCAAGAGCAACCTGGTCTGATCGTTCGCGAGGCCGTGGGGCGGCATCGCGGGTTCGGCTTGCATCGGCGCGCCGAAACCCATATATGACGTCTCATGCGTGAGCGGATTTCCCTTTTCGCGGCTCTGAAAACCGCGACCAACGGCCGGCGCCTCGGGCGCAACGGTAGCGCTCGCGCAGATGAAGCCGCCCCTGCGCGGGGTCGGGCGATCGGGTAGTCCCGTCGGCCCGGCCGCTCACCGGCAGGGGCCTCTTTCTTTCGACAACAGATGTCTTTTGCCGCGTCAGCGGCAGGTTCGACCGTGCGCATGAGGATCATGGGCTGCGCGGTCTTCCATTCCCATTCAAGGAGGTTGCGATGGGACCTATCGAATCGCCGAAGCCGTTGCCGCGCATCCGGATCGAGAAGCGCGACTATGAGCAGCTCGATCTTCTGGTCGGCTCGGCCGCGAAACATCAGAACGGGGAGGTGCTGGATTATCTCGTGGGCGAGCTGATCCGCGCCGAGATCGTCGAGGATGGCGGCCTGCCGGTCTCCGTCGTCGGCATGGGCTCGCGCGTGCGCTTCCGCGACGAGGGCAGCGGGGCCGTGCGCATTGTGACGCTCGTCTTCCCTGCGGAGAAATCCCGCCATCCCGACGGCGTCTCGATCCTCACGCCGGTGGGCGCGGCCTTGATCGGGCTCTCCGAGGGTCAGTCGATTGCGTACCGCGGCGCCGATGCGCGTACGCGCCGGATCACCGTGACCAGGGTCTGGCCGCGTGGGTGAGCTGGTGGCTTCGAGGTCGATGAACATATTGTCTCCTCCCCCGCAATGCGGGGGAGGACTAAGGAGGGGGCTGCTCGCTATCAGAAACCGAGCAGCCCCCTTCCTAACCTTCCCCCGTTCCGGGGGAAGGGACTCTTAGCCGCCCGCTTCTCCACGGCTGAGTCGCTCTACCCCGCCGCGCGCAGCGTGCGGTTGGGGGCGGCACCCAGCGAGGCGGAGAGGCGCTCGGCATGGCGCCGGACGATCTTGCCCAGTTCGTCGATCCGGTCGTTGCCCTGGCGCGGCTTGAGGCCGGTGATGCTGAGCGCGCCGGCCACGGCGCCGGCGCGGTCATGGACGCAGGCGCCGACGCAGATCACGCCCTCGACATCCTCCTCGTCATCCACGGCATAGCCGCGCTCCGTCACCAGCGACAGCTCGCGCAGCATGGCGGCGAGGCTGGTGATGGTGTGGGGCGTGCGGCGCGGCAGTCCCGTCTGCTTGAGGATGGCCTCGGCATCGCGCCGCGGCATGGCCGCCAGCATCGCCTTGCCGACGGCCGAGCAATGCGGCCATTCGCGCCGGCCGAGCGCATCGCCGAAGCGCACCGTGCCCGGCCCGTCGACGCGGCCCACCACCACCGCATAGTCGCCGTCGAGCACGGCGACGCGCGAGGTCATCCCCGTCTCCTCGGTCATCTCGCGCAGGATCGGCAGGGCGAGATCGGCGAGGGAGAAGTTGGCGACCGAAAGCTCCCCCAGCCGTGCCAGCGTCAGGCCGAGACGATAGCGCCGGCTTTGCCCCTCTCCGACATCGGCGACGAAGCCATGGGCCAGGAGCGTCTGCAGAATGGCGTAGGTCGCGGCCTTCGACAGCGTGAGCTCGCGCGCCAGATCGCTCAGCCGCGCGCCCTCGCGTCCCTGGCGCGCCACCAGTTCCAGCAGATCCAGGGCGCGGCCCAGGCTTTGCACCCGATAACGTTCGTCCGTCATGTCACTCGCTTGTCCGATCCTCGAAACTCGAGACCCGTGCCAAGCTGGCAGGGCCGGGCGCCGCCGCAGCTCTGTTGACTTCGCTCGAACGGGGCCCTTACTGTCTTAGCAATACCAAACAACGTTCGGCAATACCGAACCATTGCGTCCCGCGGATTGCCGGGACGAAGGAGGAGGCGCCATGGCGGACAAGCCGAAGAAGCTCAGGTCCACCGAATGGTTCGGCGGCGATGGCAAGAACGCCTTCATGCATCGCAGCTGGATGAAGAACCAGGGCCTGCCGGCCGACCAGTTCGACGGCCGCCCCGTGATCGGCATCTGCAATACCTGGTCGGAGCTTACCCCCTGCAACGCGCATCTGCGCGACATCGCGGAGCGCGTGAAGCGCGGCGTCTACGAGGCGGGCGGCTTCCCGCTCGAGTTCCCGGTCATGTCGCTGGGCGAATCCAACCTGCGCCCGACCGCGATGCTGTTCCGCAACCTCGCCAGCATGGATGTCGAGGAATCGATCCGCGCCAACCCGATCGACGGGGTGGTGCTGCTGGTGGGCTGCGACAAGACCACGCCCTCGCTGCTGATGGGGGCGGCGAGCTGCGACATTCCCGCGATCACCGTGTCGGGCGGGCCGATGCTGAACGGCGATTATCGCGGCCAGAAGATCGGCTCCGGCACGCATGTCTGGCAGGTGTTCGAGGAGGTGAAGGCCGGCCGCGTCTCCACGGCGGATTTCCTCGCGGCCGAGCAGGGGCAGAGCCGCTCGCCCGGTCACTGCATGACCATGGGCACGGCCTCGACCATGGCCAGCATGGTCGAGGCGCTCGGCATCGGCATGACCGACAACGCCGCGCTGCCGGCCGTGGATGCGCGAAGGCGCGTGCTGGCCCAGATGGCGGGCCGCCGGATCGTCGATCTGGTGCGCCAGGACGTGAAGATGTCGAAGATCCTGACCCGCGCCGCCTTCGAGAACGCGATCCGCGTCAACGGCGCCATCGGGGGCTCGACCAACGCCGTCATCCATCTGATCGCGATCGCCGGGCGTCTCGGCGTCGAGCTCTCGCTCGACGACTGGGACCGGCTGGGGCGCGACGTGCCGACCATCGTCGATCTGATGCCCTCGGGCCGGTTCCTGATGGAGGATTTCTGCTATGCGGGCGGGCTCAAGGTGGTGATGCGCGCGCTGGCGGAGAAGGGCCTGCTGCATCTGGGCGCCATGACCGTCACCGGCCAGACCGTCGGCGAGATCGTGCGCGACGTGCCCAACTACAATCCCGAGGTGATCCGCGGCTTCGACAACCCGCTGACGGCCCATGGCGGCATCGCGGTGCTGCGCGGCAATCTCTGTCCCTCGGGCGCGGTGCTCAAGCCATCGGCTGCGAGCGAGCATCTGATGCGCCACCGCGGTCGCGCCGTCGTGTTCGAGAATATCGAGCATTACCACGCGCGGGTGGACGATCCGGCGCTCGATATCGACGAGAATTGCGTGATGGTCCTCAAGAATTGCGGGCCGCGCGGCTATCCGGGCATGGCCGAGGTCGGCAATATGAGCCTGCCGACCAAGGTGCTGAAGAAGGGCATCACCGACATGGTGCGCATCTCGGATGCGCGCATGAGCGGCACCGCCTATGGCACGGTCGTGCTGCATACCGCACCGGAGGCCGCGGTCGGCGGGCCGCTGGCGCTGGTGCGTGATGGCGACATGATCGAGCTCGACGTGCCCGGCCGCCGGCTGCATCTCGAGGTGTCGGATGCCGTGCTGGCCGAGCGGCGCAAGAGCTGGAAGCCGCCCGAGCCGGCGATGGCGGGCGGTTATCAGCGTCTTTATATCGAGCATGTGCTGCAGGCGGATCGCGGCTGTGATCTCGATTTCCTGGTCGGCAAGCGCGGTGCCGAAGTGCCGCGCCACTCGCACTGAAGCGCCACGCCATGCAGGGCGATATCGAGAACGGCGCCGTCTATCCGAGCCTCAAGGACCGCGTCACCTTCGTCACGGGCGGCGCCAGCGGGATCGGCGAGGGCCTGGTCGAGCATTTCTGCGCCCAAGGCGCGCGCGTGACCTTCGTCGATATCGCGGCCAACGCCGCCGAAGCGCTGGTCGAGCGGATCAAGGACAAGGGGCATGCCGTCCCGCGCTTCATCCGCTGCGACCTGAAGCAGATCGACCAGCTGCGCGCCGCGGTCGACGAGGCGGCGAAGCGCGACGGCCCGATCCGGGTGCTGGTCAACAATGCCGGCAATGACGACCGCCACCGCACCGAGGATGTGACGGTCGAGTATTGGGACGACCGGATGGCGGTCAATCTGCGCCACCAGTTCTTCGCCGCCCAGGCCGTGCGGCCCTATATGCGCGATGCCGGCGGCGGCTCGATCGTGAATTTCGGCTCGATCACCTGGCTGGTCGGCGACGGCGACTGTCCCGCCTACGTGACGGCGAAGGCCTCGATCTCGGGCCTGACCCGGGCGCTCGCCCGAGAGCTCGGGCCCGAGCGCATCCGCGTCAACTGCGTGCTGCCTGGCTGGGTCATGACCGAGCGCCAGGTCAAGCTCTGGCTGGACGAGGCGGGCGAGAAGCAGATCGCCGACCGCCAGTGCCTGCCCGACCGTCTCTATCCGCCCGACATCGCGCGCATGGTGCTGTTCCTCGCGGCCGACGACAGCCGCATGTGCAGCTCGCAGAACTTCATCGTCGATGGCGGGTGGGTGTGATTGTCGATGTCGCCTTTGATCGATAAGAGAGGTCGCCGATGCGTTTGATCCAATTCCGCGACGAGACCGGGCGGCGCCGGGTCGGCTGGGTGACGGCCGACGGCAACGGCGCGCGGCCCCTGGCCGGCGTCTCCAGCGTCTACGAGCTGGCGCAGCGCGCCATCGCCGCCGGCAGCAAGATCGCCGACCAGGTGAGGAGCCTGGCCGAGGAGGCCTCGGTCGATTATGCGCGGGCGTTGGCCGAGGGCCGCGTGCTGGCGCCGCTCGACCATCCGGAACCCGCACGCTTCCTCATCACCGGCACCGGGCTCACCCATATCGGCAGCGCCGATGCCCGCAACAAGATGCATACCGCGACCCATGGCGGCAATGCGCCCGTCTCGGATTCGATGAAGATCTTCGAGATGGGCCTCGAAGGCGGGAAGCCGGCGCCGGGCCAGATCGGGGTGCAGCCGGAATGGTTCTTCAAGGGTGTCGGCAGCTGCGTGCTGGGGCCGGGCGAGCCTTTGCCGCTGCCGGGCTTCGCCCTTGCCGGGGCCGAGGAGCCCGAGATCGTCGGCCTCTATATCCTCGATCCCCAGGGCCGCCCCTGGCGCATCGGCTTCGCGCTCGGCAACGAGTTCTCCGACCATGTGACCGAGGCGCAGAATTATCTCTATACCCAGCATTCCAAGCTCAGGGCCTGCTCGCTGGGCCCCGAGCTGCTGGTGGGCGAGCTGCCCCAGGATGTGCGCGGCAAGAGCCGGATCTGGCGCGACGGCAAGATCGTCTGGCAGGAGGATTTCCTCTCCGGCGAGGCGAACATGTCGCATTCGGTCGCCAATCTCGAGCATTTCCATTTCCGCTATTCGATGTTCCGCCGGCCCGGCGACCTTCATGCCTATTTCTTCGGGGCCGCCGTGATGAGCTACTCGGCCGGCTTCAAGACGAAGCCCGGCGACGAGTTCGAGATCGAGGCGCCGGCCTTCGGCAAGGCGCTTCGCAACAGGATGGAGTTGGTGCCCGACGAGGGGCTGGTGAGCGTCGCGGCACTCTGAGGCAAACGATAAACAATCACCGCGTCTAGGGAGGATCGATCATGGTGACGAAATGGCTGAAGCGGATCGGGCTGGTTGCGCTCGTGGCCGCGACGGCGGCGATGGCGCAGGCGGCCCAGGCCAAGGAGCTCCGCATCCTGGCCTGGCAGGGCTATGCCGACGACGACTGGGTCAAGGAATTCGAGCAGAAGACCGGGGCCGATGTCAGCGTCGTCTTCATCGGCACGGACGACGAGATCTGGGCCAAGATCAAGGGCAGCGAGGGCAAGGACTTCGACCTGTTCGCGGTCAACACCGCCCAGCTCCAGCGCTATATCGATGCCGGCCTGACCACGGCCTACGATCTCGACAAGATCCCGAACCTGAAGGAAGCCCTGCCGCGCTTCCGCGACCTGACCCAGGTCGGCGGCGTGATGCGCGACGGCAAGGTCTATGCGATCCCGCTCTGCTTCGATTCGATCGGCCTCATCTACGACACCGACAAGGTGAAGCCGGCGCCCACCTCGATGGAGGTGCTGTGGGACCCGAAATACAAGGGCAAGGTGCTGGCCTACGACAATGGCGAGCACAATTTCTCCTTCACGGCCCTCACGCTCGGCATCCAGGACCCGTTCCACCTGACGCCCGAGCAGATGGACCAGGTGAAGCAGAAGCTGATCGCGCTCAAGCATAACGTGCTGAGCTTCTACACCACCGCCGACGAGGCGCTGCAGATCTACCAGAACAACGACGTGGCGCTGATCTGGGCCAATTACGGCCAGCAGCAGATGAAGGCCATGCAGGATGCGGGCGCCCACGTGGCCTATATCAACGCGTCCGAAGGCGCGCTCGCCTGGCTCGACACCTGGGCCATGACCAGCGGCGTCCAGGACAAGGATCTCGCCGAGCAGTGGGTCAATTTCGTCCTGCAGAAGAAGATCGGCCAGCAGCTCAGCGAGCGCACCGGCTTCGGCAACACCGTCGTGCCGGCGCCGAGCGCGGGCGAGAAGGACAAGCTGGTCTGGCTGCAGCTGGTCGAGGATCCGCTGAAGCGCTCGGACCTGTGGAACGAGATCAAAGCCGCTCCCTGATGCGGAACTCGCGCGCGCCCCGTTGGCGTCGGGGCGCGCGCGACACCGCCTTGGCCCCTCGATGACAACCTCCGGCATCCTGCTCGAGCTCCAGGGTGTATCGAAGACCTACGGGGCGGCGAAGGTCCTGGAGGAGGTCGATCTCGCCGTGCGCGACGGCGAGTTCATCACCATCCTGGGCCCGTCGGGCTCGGGCAAGACGACGATCCTGCGCATGATCGGCGGCTTCATCCCGCCCTCGGGCGGCCGCATCCTGCTCGAGGGCAAGGACATCGTGGCGCTGCCGATCAACCGGCGGCCCTTCAACACGGTATTCCAGGATTACGCGCTGTTCCCGCACATGACCGTGGCCGGCAATGTCGGCTATGGCCTCCGGGTGCGCGGCGAGCCGAAGGCGGAGATCGGCCGGCGGGTCAAGGAGGCCCTGACGCTGGTCCAGCTCATGGAGTTCGCCGACCGATATCCTTCGCAACTTTCCGGTGGGCAGCGCCAGCGCGTGGCGCTGGCGCGCGCCATCATCTGCCAGCCGCGGCTGATCCTGCTGGACGAGCCGCTGGCGGCCCTCGACGTGGCCCTGCGCCGGCAGATGCAGGAATTCCTCAAGGAGATCCAGCGCCAGATCCGCACCACCTTCCTCTTCGTCACCCACGATCAGGAAGAGGCCATCGCCATGGCCGACCGGATCTGCGTCATGAATGGCGGGCGCATCCTGCAGCTCGGCACGGCGCACGATGTCTATTACCGCCCGGCCTCGGAGTTCGTGGCCCGCTTCTTCGGCGAGAACAACCTGATCGAGGGTCGTCTGGAGGAAAGCCAGGGCGAATGGCGCTGGATCGCGACCGCGATCGGCCGCCTGCGTTGCGCCGTCGACGGGCAGGTCGAGCTGGCGACGGCACCCCTGGGCCGGCGCGCCTTCGCGGCCTTCCGGCCGGAATGCGTGTCGGCCGGAACGCCCGCGCCCGACAGCAACCGGGTCGAGGGCGCCGTCACCCAGGTCTCCTTCGGCGGGGCCAGCACCTCGATCAGCCTGGCGGTGGGCGAGGGCGGGCGGGTGCCCTTGCGCCTGCGCTGGCCGAGCCGGGCCGAGGGCGTCTCGATCCAGCCGGGACAGAGGCTCTCCGCCCATTGGCGCGCGGCTGATTGCCGGCTGGTCCTGGCATGACCGACGCGGCCGCTCCGATCGCCGGCCCCGGCCGCTGGCGCGATCTGACGCTGGCCACCGCGGCCTATCTGTTGCCGGTGATCTTCGTCCTGGTGCCGCTCGCCGCCTTCTTCGTCTACAGCTTCTTCAGCGTCCAGGGCGTCCAGCTCGTGCAGGAGCCGACGCTGCTCAATTACCGCCGCTTCTTCGCCGACGAGATCTATCTGCCGGTTTTCCTCAAGACCTGCCGCCTCTGCCTCGAGGTGGCGGGGCTGACGATCCTCCTGGGCTATCCGGTCGCCTATCTCCTGGCGGCGCTCAAGGGCCGCAAGCGCTATGTGCTGCTCCTGCTGCTGCTGGTGCCCCTCCTGATGAGCTACATCATCAAGATCTATGCCATCCGCAGCATCCTCGGCGGCACGGGGTTCCTGAACCGCGCGCTGATGTGGCTCGGCCTGATCGACGAGCCTTCGATGCTGTTCGTCTACAACCTCAACGCCGTATTGCTGACGCTGACGGTGCTGCTGCTGCCCTTCGCCATCCTGCCGATCTTCCTGACACTGGAGCGGATCCCGCGGCGCCTGCTGGAGGCGTCCTACGATCTGGGCGGCAGCGGCTGGCAGACCTTCCGGCTGGTGATCCTGCCCCTGAGCCTGCCGGGCGTGATCGCCGCGGCCACCTTCGTCTTCGTGCTGGCGCTGGGCGACTTCCTGACGCCGCAGATGGTGGGCGGCCAGAGCGGTTTCACCTTCGGGCGCATCATCTTCAGCCAGTTCGGTGCCGCCTTCAATTGGCCCTTCGGCGCCGCGCTCTCGGCCATCCTGGCCGTGGCGGTGATGGTCGCGATCGTGATCGGCGCGCGGTTCGGCGCCCGCGCCTCGACGCGGGGGAGGTCGGCATGACGGCCTCGCGCGGCGCCATGGCGGCCCTCGCGGTCCTCACGGGTTTCGTGTTCCTGCTGCTCTACGGGCCGCTGCTGCTGCCGATCGTCTCCTCCTTCTTCGTGGTGAAGCAGGGGGCGATGCTGTGGGACCAGCCGACGCTCCAGGCCTATGGCGCGCTGACCCAGAACGACGGCATCCTCGACGCGCTGCGGAACACGGCGATGGTCGGTGTCTCGGCGGTGGTGCTGTCGCTCGCGATCGGCACCGGCCTGGCGCTCTATGTGAATGGCGGCAGCGATGCCGGCCGGCAGTTCCTGCAGTTCCTGGTCTTCCTGCCCTTCCTCCTGCCGCCCATCATCATCGGGCTGTCGCTGCTGATCTTCTTCCGCGAGATCGACTTCCCCCGCTCGCTGGTCACTGTCATCATCGGCCACACGGTGTTCGTGCTGGCGCTGGTCTACCGCATCGTGCTGGTGAGGCTGCAGGCGCTGAGCCGGAGCCTGGTGGAGGCGTCCTATGACCTGGGGGCCAGCGGCTGGCAGACCTTCCGGCTGGTGCTGCTGCCCAACCTCACCGGCGCCATGGCCGGGGCGGCCGTGCTTGCCTTCGCGCTTTCCTTCGACGAGACCATGATCACGATCCTGGTGACGGGCACGCAGAACACCTTGCCGATCCGGCTCTGGGCCATGATGCGGCTGGGCTTCACGCCGGACATCAACGCGCTGGTGACGCTGATCCTGGCCTTCACCACCGCGCTCTGCCTGGTGGCGGCCCGCTACCTGACGCCGCGCGAGCTGCTGGCGGAGGAATCATGAGGCTGACGGCTCATTGCGTGCTGCCGGCGGCCGCGCGGCTCGGCGAATCCGCGCTCTGGCTGGCCGAGGAGCAGCGGCTTTACTGGCTCGACCTCAAGGCGCCGGCGATCCACCGTTTCGATCCCGCGACCGGAACGGACGAGCGCTGGGAGCTCGCGCTCGAGATCCCGCTGGGCTGCCTGCTGCGGCGGGCCGACGACCTGCTGCTGGCCGGGCGGCGCGGGCTCTATGCGGTGGATTTCGCCGGCCGCGCCTTGCGCTTCTGGTTCGACCCGAACGACCGGCCGGCCGATACGGCCTTCAATGACGGCAAGACCGATCGCTTCGGCCATATCTGGCTCGGCAGCTCGCATATCGAGGAGCGCGAGCCGATCGGCAAGTTCTATCGGATCGATCGCGACGGCGCCGTGACGGTGGCCGACCAAGGCTTTCCCTGCTCGAACGGCCCGGCGCTCTCGCCCGACGGGACCGTTCTCTATTTCGCCGACACGGTCGGCCTCCAGGTGCTCCGCTACGATCTCGACCCGAAGACGGGCCGGCTTTCCAACCGGCGCCTCTTCCTGCAGTTCGCGCCGGAGCAGGGCCAGCCCGACGGCATGACGGTGGACGAGGAGGGCGGGCTCTGGGTCTGCCACTGGGGCGGCTGGGGCGTCACCCGCTATACGCCCGAGGGGCAGGTCTCGGCGCGGATCGACCTGCCGGCGCCCAACGTCACGAGCTGCGCCTTCGGCGACGAGGATCTGCGCACGCTCTACATCACCAGCGCCAAAGACGATATGTCGTCCGCCGATGCGGCGCGAGCGCCTCTGGCCGGCGGGCTCTTCGCGGTACGACCGGGGCAGTGCGGGCTGCTCGAGCCGATCTTCTGATCAGGCCCGGTCCAGGCCTCGTGCGGCCAGCCAGAAGCAGAAGGGCGGGCAGTGGAACCTGCTGGGGACCTGGGACTTCGCGCCCGCGACCGGCCACTAGGTCACGCTGACGGCATCCGCCGACGGCAACGTGGTGGCGGACGCGACGCAAGCCGTGGTCTGGGACCGGGTGCAGGACCCCTTCGGGCGGCAGGTATCGCTGACCAACAGCGCAAGTATCGACACGAGCCTGCGCTTCCCCGGCCAGCAGGCCGATCCCGACACAGGGTTCGCCTACAACTACTTCCGCGACTACGACCCCACGCTCGGACGATACGTGCAGGCCGATCCCATCGGGCTCGCGGGCGGGATCAACCGGTATGTGTATGTAGGCGGGAATCCAGTTGGTCGCCTTGACTTTGAGGGGTTGGATCCGAATTCCTCCAGCAGCAGACCCGATTGGGGCTCGTACACAAGCTGGGCGCCTGGAAATACGCCTTTTGATCAGGCGGCCCGTCAGAATTTCGCGAACTGGCTCTATAACTTAATCAATCCTCCGCAGCCTAAACCCTGGGAGTACGGCGACGCCTGCCATGTTAGCCAGCCTTCTCTGGATCAGTTATTCAAGGAGGCCTCAGATCAAGATACTGACGAGCCGTTGGATTGCGATGCGCTTTACAAGATAGATATGAACACGTGTAACGGAATCGCTCGTCGACGTGGGGCACAAGCGGGAGCCATTTGTCGTAAATCAGCTTCGGAGAGGCTCGCGGCTTGTATAACTGGCAAGCCTATCCCACCACTGGCAACATGGAACAATTAGCAATGCAAAGTTATGATCACCTCGTAACAGTTAATCAGGCATCCCGAGAGCTGATCATTTACAGGATCGATGCACAAGGAAGGAGGACCTTGTTCACTAAGACGTTGCTCCCGATCTCGCAAGGATGGACGTCAGAAGTGCAGGAGTTGGCGAAGGTGCTCGGTGAAAATCTACTTATCGACTCCCCTTCTGCAAGACGATTGCTTGGGCTGTAGAGCCGCAACTCGCTGGATGGGTGTCATTGGGCACCTTCACGATGGTGCCGGGGCAGAACCACCGGGTCGAGCTGGCCGATACCGCCAACGGCTATCTGATCGCTGACGCGTTCAGGATCGCCCCTCTGGCGGCCGCCAAGACGGCGACCTGGATTCTTGAAGTGAACCTGGCGGACACGACGTTGGCCGGCAAGGTGGCGGCGGGCACGATCTATTGCGCCCAGGACGACGCACCGGTCGACGGCTTCACCTGGATTCCCGCCATCGCCACGGCCGGCGAGCAAGGTCTATGCCTGGTGGCGCGAGTACCCGAACCAAGCAACCAACGCCCATTACCGGATCACGCATGACGAGGGCGCCTCGACGGTCATCGTCAACCAGCAGGCCAGTGGCGGGCAGTGGAACTATCTCGGCACGTTCCCCATGACGCCCGGCCAGAGCCATGTGACGCTCACCGATGAGGGAAATGGCTACGTCATCGCCGACGCGGTACAGATCACGAGCGTGAACGCGCCGCCGCCGGCGACTTGGACGCCGACCATCCCACAGCGCGATCAGTATCAGGTCTACACGCGATGGACGGGCTATCCCGATCGCGCCACCAATGCGCCCTATACGGTCTATCATGAGGGCGGTTCGACCACGGTCCTGATGAACCAGCAGGCGACGGGCTCCTCCTGGCGGCTGCTCGGCACCTTCACGATGGCACCCGGGCAGAATCACCGGGTCGAGCTGGCCGATACCGCCAACGGCTATCTGATCGCCGACGCGCTCAGGATCGTCCCTGTCGCTGCCTCCAAGACGGCGACCTGGACGCTGACTCCGGCCCAGACCGCGAGCTACCGCGTCTACGCCAAATGGCCGGCCTCGGCGGCGAACGCCACCGACGCCAAATACACCGTGACCTACGAGGGCGGCAGCACGACCGTCACGGTCAACCAGCGGGTCAGCGGCGGGCAGTGGGTGCTGCTGGGCACCTATCCCTTCAACGCCACGGGCACCGGCTATAAGGTCGATCTGGCGGACACGTCGCTGACCGGCAAGGTGGTGGCGGACGCGATCTACTACGTCCAGGACGGCGCGCCGGTCGACAGCTTCACCTGGACGCCCACCATCTCGAGCGCCGGCGAGTATCAGCTCTATGCCCGCTGGACGGCCTCCTCGGCGAACTCGGGGGCCGCCCAATACACGGTGGTGCATGACGGCGGGACCAGCCTGGTCACGGTCAGCCAGAAGCAGAACGGCGGGCAGTGGAATCTGCTCGGGACCTGGGACTTCACGCCCGGGGCCGGCCACCAGGTGACGCTGACGGCGTCCTCCGACGGCAATGTGGTGGCGGACGCGATCAAGCTGGTGGGAACGGGCCCGGCACCGGCCGATCTGGTCTATCTGCACTCCGACCAGATCGGGCTGCCGCAGAAGATCACGGACGCGACACAGACCGTGGTCTGGGACCGGCTGCAGGATCCCTTCGGACGGCAGGTATCGCTGACCAACAGCGGCGGCATCGACACGGTCCTGCGCTTCCCCGGCCAGCAGGCCGATCCCGACACCGGGTTCTCGTATAACTATTTCCGCGACTACGATCCGACGCTCGGACGCTACATCCAGGCCGATCCCATCGGGCTCGCAGGCGGGATCAATCGGTACGTCTATGTCGGCGGGAATCCGATTACCCGAATAGACCCGAGAGGGTTAATCGACTGGGAAGAGCTTGCTTGTGGCCTCGATCCACAGGGCTGCATCATGCAGAAGCTAACGCAGCCCGAGAACTCGTGTCCTGATGAATGTCAAAAACGGTACGAGGCAATCAACAAGTTAGTAAACGAGCTCAAGAGACGTTACTATGAAATACTGGCCGATAAGCGAGAGTTACCAGCTTCGGGCCCAAATTCTGTTCAGGGGCACAAACAGCAATTTGAGAACAAGCAAACGCAGCTGAGAAACATGTTAAATGATGCCGATTCAGCGGGTTGTTCGCTATATAATCCAGATGCATGGAATTGGGCGACGCGGCCTGCACCATCACCGGTTCCCAAGTGAGAGATCAGCAGGCCGAGTTAACTTAAAGATCTAGCAGAATGAAATCAACAAAGCGCGAAGATCTGGCGCGCGCATGGATTCACTTGCAGAATGCGCCGCGAGAATCCAAATCCCATAGAGAAAATTTCTGGGCGCATGAGGCAATATGGGAGCTTCTGCACAACAATCCAGATGAGGCGTGGAGTACAATTTTGGAGATTTTGAAACAAGACAAGAGCGATTGGATTATCGAGAATCTTGCTGCGGGCCCCCTGGAGGATCTGCTGGTTGCTCATGGCAGGCAGTTTATCGGACATATCGAAGCAGTGGCGGACGACCCAATTTTTCAGAAGCTCGCGCGACTAGTATGGAAGAATGACATACCCGACGATGTTTGGCTCCGACTGCAAGCCATAAGAAACTCCAACGCTGAATGACCGGCCTCGGCGGCGAACGCGACCGACGCCAAATACACCGTGAGCTACGAGGGCGGCAGCTCGACCGTCACGGTGAACCAGCGGGTCAGCGGCGGGCAGTGGGTGCTGCTGGGCACCTATCCCTTCAACGCCACGGGCACCGGTTACAAGGTCGACCTCGCGGACACGTCGGCGAGCGGGAAGGTGGTGGCGGACGCGATCTACTACGTGCAGGACGGCGCGCCGGTCGACAGCTTCACCTGGACGCCCACCATCTCGAGCGCCGGCGAGTATCAGCTCTATGCCCGCTGGACGGCGTCCTCGGCGAACTCGGGCGCCGCCCAGTACACGGTGGTGCATGACGGCGGGACCAGCCTGGTCACGGTCAGCCAGAAGCAGAACGGCGGGCAGTGGAACCTGCTCGGGACCTGGAGCTTCGCGCCCGGGGCCGGTCACCAGGTCACGCTGACGGCCGCTGCCGACGGCAACGTGGTGGCGGACGCGATCAAGCTGGTGGGGACGGGCCCGGCGCCGGCCGATCTGGTCTATCTGCACTCGGACCAGATCGGGCTGCCGCAGAAGATCACGGACGCGGCGCAGGCGGTGGTCTGGGACCGGGTGCAGGATCCCTTCGGGCGGCCGGTGTCGCTGACCAACAGCGGCGGCATCGACACGGCCCTGCGCTTCCCCGGCCAGCAGGCCGATCCCGACACCGGGTTCTCGTATAACTATTTCCGCGACTACGATCCCACGCTCGGCCGCTACATCCAGGCCGATCCCATCGGCCTCGCAGGCGGGGTTAATCAGTATGCATATGCTAAGTCCAATCCCATCAGATTTACCGATGAGTTGGGCCTGGATCCGGACGGATACGGCACAGGGAGCGCGGACTATCCGTACTATCCTGGGCCATTCGACGTCTTCATCCCTGGAACCCCAGCGAACGATGCCTTTGTTCAGTCTGTCTTGCAGCTCTTCAAGAAGATCGAGAAGGCATGTTCATCGAATGACAAGTCGTGCCCGCCATGTCGCCTTAAAGACGGGACGGTCGTTTCGGTCGGCGCGATTGCCTATCGCTTCGATAAACTTCCGTCCAGTGTAATTCAGCATGGCATTGCTGGGTCCCATCTGAATCTCTATAAGGCAAACCAGAATCCTAACAACTGTCAGTGCTTCTGGCGCCCTATAGGTACTGTGCCTCCACCCCCGCAGCCGAATTGGATTCCCATACAGCCATTTGCAAACTAGAAAGCCACAGACATGAAATACCCTAACGGTCAGGAAGCCCACTTGAATGATGTGGTTAAGCTATGGGCAGGCGCTGAGGGTATTGTTGTGTGTTCGCTCGATACGAACGAGTTCTCAAGCGCCTTCCCGAAAAGCGAGTGGGGGTATTTGAAGAAAGGAATTCTCATCGAATCACCGCAAGCCGGTTTAATCCACTATATAGAGCCCGAGGCAACACTTGAGCTTGTGCGGCGTGGAACTAAAGCGTGATGGTAGGATTCGAGTACTATCCAACTTAAGGAATTGACGCTGGAGACAGCGCGCTGGCCGACAGCTCTATCGTCCACGAGGGTGGTTCGACCACGGTCCTGATGAACCAGCAGGCGACGGGCTCCTCCTGGCGGCTGCTCGGCACCTTCACGATGGCACCCGGGCAGAATCCCGGGTCGAGCTGGCCGATACCGCCAACGGCTATCTGATCGCCGACGCGCTCAGGGTCGTCCCTCTGGCCGCCTCCAAGACCGCGACCTGGACGCTGACCCCGGCCCAGACCGCGAACTACCGCGTCTACGCCAAATGGCCGGCCTCGGCGGCGAACGCCACCGACGCCAAATACACCGTGAGCTACGAGGGCGGCAGCACGACCGTCACGGTCAACCAGCGGGTCAGCGGCGGGCAGTGGGTGCTGCTGGGCACCTATCCCTTCAACGCTTCGGGTACGGGCTACAAGGTCGACCTGGCGGACACGTCGCTGACCGGCAAGGTGGTGGCGGACGCGATCTACTACGTCCAGGACGGCGCGCCGGTCGACAGCTTCACCTGGACACCCACCATCTCGAGCGCCGGCGAGTATCAGCTCTACGCCCGCTGGACGGCCTCCTCGGCGAACTCGGGTGCCGCCCAATACACGGTGGTGCATGACGGCGGCACCAGCCTGGTCACGGCCAGCCAGAAGCAGAACGGCGGGCAGTGGAACCTGCTCGGCACCTGGAACTTCGCACCAAGTGCTGGTCACCAGGTGACGCTGACGGCGTCCTCCGACGGCAACGTGGTGGCGGACGCGATCAAGCTGGTGGGGACGGGCCCCGCACCCGCCGATCTGGTCTATCTGCACAGCGACCAGATCGGGCTGCCGCAGAAGATCACGGACGCGGCACAGGCGGTGGTCTGGGACCGGATACAGGATCCCTTCGGGCGGCAGGTGTCGTTGACCAGCAGCGGGGGCATCGACACGAGCCTGCGCTTCCCCGGCCAGCAGGCCGACCCCGACACCGGGTTCTCGTATAACTATTTCCGAGACTACGATCCCACGCTCGGCCGCTACATCCAGGCCGATCCCATCGGGCTCGCGGGCGGAATCAATCGATATGCGTATGCGAAAAACAATCCGCCCACTTACAAAGATCCATTCGGTCTCGATGTCCTGCTTTGCAGGAGGCCAGCGGACCTTCCCTTCCCAATGAATCTGTTCGACCATTATTGGATTAAAACCGACAAGTACGAAGCTGGAATGGGCGGCATGGCGGGGCAAGTTCCCGCGCAGGGCGGCCGTTCAGATTGGCCCTATGATCCCACACAGACGGTGGATCACAGCGGCCAATCGAAAAGCCCGAATGCTACTTGTGAGAAAATGAATAACGTCGACGAGCAATGCGTAAACAGCCTGATCCGACCTGGGCAACCTACTGGGCCCTGGGAGCCATTCAATCAGTGCCAAAGCTTTGCATGGTCAGTAATTGGAAAATGCCGCTATGGGCCGCAGATCATTCCTAGCCCGGTGCTACCACAAATGTCTCCTGTGCCCAAAGACCCGCAACGTACAACTCCATAGGCAACCAAAAATGCTGCACATCGTGAGATGGGTTCTGTTACTTGGCTTTGGCATTTGGGGCGCCTACATGGTTATGTGGTCGTACGAAAGCGCCTCATTTTCAGTTCCCGCTGAAGGGCCGGTTAAAGCGGTTTACGAGGCGCGCGCAATGCTAGGATTTCCGCTAGGGATAGCTTTGATATCTATTGGCGCATTATTTTTCCTCGGGCTCCGCTCCACAAAACACTGAGGGATAATGGCTCCATGCGTAGCTCGGGTTGCGCGCAGGCGGTAGCTTTGAGCGCTCTCTCGGTGTGTGTGGGGCGCGCTGGTCGATGAGCCAAACCAGGCCTGACAGATGTAGGGTTGGGCGTTGGTTGTCCGAATGCGCTGACTCCGGCCCAGACCGCAAGCTACCGCGTCTACGCCAAATGGCCGGCCTCGGCGGCGAACGCCACCGACGCCAAATACACCGTGACCTACGAGGGTGGCAGCACGACCGTCACGGTCAACCAGCGGGTCAGCGGCGGGCAGTGGGTGCTGCTGGGCACCTTCCCCTTCAACGCCACGGGCACCGGCTATAAGGTCGATCTGGCAGACACGTCGCTGACCGGCAAGGTGGTGGCGGACGCGATCTACTACGTCCAGGACGGCGCGCCGGTCGACAGCTTCACCTGGACACCCACCATCTCGAGCGCCGGCGAGTATCAGCTCTATGCCCGCTGGACGGCCTCCTCGGCGAACTCGGGGGCCGCCCAATACACGGTGGTGCATGACGGCGGGACCAGCCTGGTCACGGTCAGCCAGAAGCAGAACGGCGGGCAGTGGAACCTGCTGGGGACCTGGAACTTCGCACCGAGTGCCGGCCACCAGGTGACGCTGACGGCGTCCTCCGACGGCAATGTGGTGGCGGACGCGATCAAGCTGGTGGGAACGGGCCCCGCACCCGCCGATCTGGTCTATCTGCACAGCGACCAGATCGGGCTGCCGCAGAAGATCACGGACGCGGCACAGGCGGTGGTCTGGGACCGGGTGCAGGACCCCTTCGGGCGGCCGGTGTCGCTGACCAGCAGCGGCGGCATCGACACGAGCCTGCGCTTCCCCGGCCAGCAGGCCGACCCCGACACCGGCTTCGCCTACAACTACTTCCGCGACTACGACCCGACGCTCGGCGGGCTCTTCGCGGTACGACCGGGGCAGCGCGGGCTGCTCGAGCCGATCTTCTGATCAGGCCCGGTCCAGGCCGCGCGCGGCCAGCCAGTCGGCGGTGAGCTCGCCTTCCGCGATGGTTTCGGTCGGCCCCGTCAGCGTCACCTCGCGAAAGCCGTCGCCATCGGCCTGGAAGCCGATGGTCAGGACTCCGCCGCCGGTCGGCAGGATGGAGACGGGCGAGGGGGCGCCGAAGCGCCGATGGGCGGCCAGCGCCACCGCGACGGCGCCCGTGCCGCAGGCGAGCGTCTCCATCTCCACGCCGCGCTCATAGGTGCGCATGCGCCAGGCGCCGTCGGCGCGCTGCGCCGCGAAATTGGCGTTGGCGCCCTTCGGCGCGAAGGCCGGGTGGTAACGGATCGCGCGGCCGATGGTCTCGACATCGAGCCGGTCCAGCTCGTCGAGGGAACCGAGGAACGCGACCGCGTGCGGGACGCCTGTGTCGATCGCGAAGAGATCGAAGGCATGGCCTTCGACGGTCAGCGGCACCGAACGGCGCTCGTCGGCCGGCGCCGTCATGCCGAGCGTCACCTCGACAGGGCTGACCGTGGCGCGGATCAGCCCCGCATCGGTCTGCATGCGCAGGTCGCCGCCGCGGTTCCGGCCACCGACGAGTCCCAGATCGACCGCCCGTCGCGCGGCGCAGCGCGCGCCGTTGCCGCACATCTCGCCGTCGTCGCCGGTGCGGTTGACGTAGGTCATGCGGAAATCGGCGCCGTCGCGGGCATCGGCGCCCTGGAGCAGGATCAGCCCGTCGCCGCCCAGTCCCTTGCGGCGGTCGCAGAGATCGCGCGCCAGCTCGGCGCGATGCGGCTGCAGCCGTCCGTCCCGATCCTCGATGACGACGAAATCGTTGCCGCAGCCATGCATGCGGGCGAAGCGCAACAGGCGCGGTGCGAGCTCGCTCTTCTGGAGGGTGGTTGCCATGTTGATATCGTGCCGGATCAAGGTAATGTTACAGCAACCCAGGGGCGAGACCCCCAATAAAACGAACGGCCCAAGCGGTTTGGAATTGGGCGGGAATGCAGGGGGCCAAGGGCGTATGGCGATTTCCATGCTCACTGCGGACGAGCGCAGGCGACCGTGGTATCTGCTGGCGCCGACGCTGCTCGCCCTGGTCTTCCTGCTGCTGGTGCCGATCGGCATCATGTTCGTCTACACCTTCTATACCTTCAAGACCGCCGGGGTGGAGACGGCGGACCTCAATCTCGGCAATTGGCACGAGTTCTTCTCCGACCCCTATTATCACGGCTTCCTCTGGAAGACCGCCCGGGTCTCGGCCATCACGGCGCTGCTCTGCGCGCTCATGGGCTATCCCACCGCCTATTGCATCGCCATGACCCGGTTCCGGCATAAATGGCTGCTGCTCCTGCTGCTGATCGTGCCTTTCTGGATCAGCTTCACGATCCGCACCTTTTCCTGGATCCATATCCTGGGCGAGCAGGGCGTCATCAATGCCACCCTCAAGTCGCTGGGCCTGATCTCAGAGCCGCTGCAGATGCTCTATACCGAGGGCGCGGTGATCATGGGGATGATCCATTTCCTGCTGCCCTACATGATCCTCAACGTCTATGTGAGCCTGGACGGGATCGACCGCAACCTGGTCTCGGCCGCGCGCTCGCTGGGCTGCACGGGCTGGCAGGCCTTCCGCGAGGTGACGCTGCCGCTCTCGCTGCCGGGGCTGGGCGCCGGATTGCTGCTGAGCTTCGTGCTCGCGGCCGGCAGCTATGTGACGCCGCAGATCCTGGGCGGCCGGTCGGATTCGCTCTTCGGCAACCTGATCTTCGACACCATCATGCGCGAGCTGAACTGGCCGATGGGCACCACGCTCTCGATCGTGCTGCTGGCCCTGCTCGGCGTGGTCTCGGTGATCTACAGCCGCTATATGGGCCTCTCGACGATCTTCAAGGGGCTGTCGCGATGAGGGAAGAGGGGCGCGGCGGCTGGATCCTGATCAAGATCCTGACCTTCCTGGTCTATGTCTTCATGTTCGCGCCCATCGGCGTGGTGCTGATCCTGTCCGTGAATTCGTCGCGCTTCGGCGGTTTCCCGATGGCCGGTTTCTCGCTGCAATGGTACGGGAAGCTGTTCCAGAACGAAGCCGTGGTCCGCGCCTTCCACACCTCGCTCTGGATCGGCCTGCTCACCGCGGTCGTCTGCACGGTGCTCGGCACCATGGCGGCACTGGCCCTCGTCCGCTACGAGTTTCCCGGCAAGCAATGGGTCAACGCGCTGATCGTCGGCCCGATCCTGGTGCCGGAGACGGTGCTCGGCGTCGGGCTGCTGCTCGCCAACCGCTGGGTCGGGATGAAGCCGAACTACGGGCTTCTGCTCGCGGGCCATATCCTGCTGTCGCTGCCTTATGTCGTGCTGATCGTGCAGGCGAGGCTCATCGGCGTGAAGCGGGTCTTCGAGGAGGCCGCCTGGTCGCTGGGCGCCAATCGCTGGCAGACCTTCCGCGAGATCACCATGCCGCTCATCATGCCGGCGATGCTGGCCGGGCTCCTGCTCGCCTTCACCATCTCCTTCGACAATGTCTCGGCCAGCGTGTTCTGGCGCCCGCCGGGCGTCGAGACCATGCCGACCGAGATCCTGGGCATGCTCAAGGTATCGATCAGCCCCGAGATCAACGCGCTGGGGGCGCTCATGATCGTGATCACCGTCGGACTGCCGCTCTTGGGAGGCGCGGTTGCGCGCCTTCTGATCCGCCGCCAAACCGCAACCAACGCATGAAGCTAGGGAGGAACTGCCAATGAAGATCAGCTCGACCCGCCGCCTGGAGCGGCTCAAGGACCGCTACATCCACGGCGGAATGGACCGCCGCACGTTCCTGGGACTGACGGCGGCCGCGGCCGCCTCGATGGGCGTGATGACGAGCTGGGGCCGGAAGGCCCTGGGCGCCGTCACCGAAGTCCGTTTCGACGGCTGGGGCGGCGTGGTGCAGGAGGCGATCGACAAATACGCCTTCCAGCCCTACACCGCCAAGACGGGCATCAAGGTGGTGCAGGGCACGTTCGACGACGAGAGCGTGGTCATCACCAAGATCAAGAGCGCCAGCCCCGGCGACTTCCAGATCATCCATTCTTCGGGCGTCGAGTATTACAAGAAGTATGTCGACAACGGCTGGGTCTCGGAGATCAACGAGGCGAACATCCCCAACCTCGCCAACGTCATGGCGGCGATGATCGAGCCGTTCCGCAAGATGACGCCGAAGCTCTCCTGCGCGCCCTACGATTACGGCACCACCGGCATCGCCTATAACACCAAATACATCTCCGAGGCCGAGGCCAAGGAGAAGGGCGCCAACCTGCTGGTCGATCCGAAATACAAGGGCAAGATCGGCGCCTATGGCGACATGGTCACGCGCGTCTGGTACGCCTCGCTGCAGACCGGCCAGAATCCCAACGACGCGAAGGATATGGATGCGGTCTGGGCCAAGGTGCGCGAGGCCCGCGACCTCACCAAGAAATACTGGAGCTCCGGCGCCGAGCTGATGGATCTCCTGGCCAAGGAGGAGATCGTCGTCACCGACGCCTGGTCGGGCCGCATCGCCGCCTTGCAGCAGCAGGGCTCGCCGATCGGCTATAACGATCCGGCCGGCAGCTATGCCTGGATGGAGGACATGCTGGTTCTCAAGGGCTCGCCGATGACGGAATGCGAGGAGTTGATCAACTTCATGCTCGATCCGGCGACGGCGATCGCGGTCGCGGAGGGGCAGAACTATCCGCCCTCGCTCGATCCGAAGAAAGTCCAGCTCACCGACAAGATCGCCAAGCTGCCGGCTTTCGATCCGACCGGCGAGATGAAGGCGCTGACCTTCGGCGACCCGGACTACTGGGCGGCGCATAACGACGATTGGACCAAGCAGTGGGACCGCATCTCCAAGGGGGCGTGATCCCGTTTCCCCGGTGGCGGCAACGCCGCCGGGTCCTTTGATCGGAGCGGATACCGGGAGCCAGGATCGGCTCCCGGTATCCGGCCTCTCTTGAGCAACCCCAGCATCCTTGCAAAGCCCGCCATGCAGACGAGCCAGACCGCGGTCGAACTGAGAAACGTCACCCTGGCCTATGGCCCGTTCGTCGCGGTCAAGGATGTGAGCCTGGCGATCGAGAAGGGGGCCTTCGTCACGCTGCTGGGGCCGTCCGGCTGCGGCAAGACGACGATCCTGCGCTCGATCGCGGGGCTGGTGAATCCCACGGCCGGCGACATCACGATCGCCGGCCGAAGGGTCAACGAGGTGCCGATCCATCAGCGCAATATCGGCCTGGTCTTCCAGAACTACGCGCTCTTCCCGCACAAGACGGTGTTCGACAACATCGCTTTCGGCCTCAAATATCGCAGCGTGGCCAAGTCCGTCATCGCCGAGAAGGTCGCCCGCGCGCTCGAGATGGTGCGGCTGCCGGGCGTGGCGAAGAAGCTGCCTTCCGAGCTCTCGGGCGGCCAGCAGCAGCGCATCGCGCTTGCCCGCGCCATCGTGATCGAGCCCGATGTGCTGCTGCTCGACGAGCCGCTCTCGGCGCTCGACGCCAACCTCCGGGAGGAGATGCGCACCGAGCTCAAGCTGATCCAGCGCCAGATCGGCATCACGACGATCTTCGTCACCCACGATCAGGGCGAGGCGCTGGCGATGTCCGACCTCGTGGTGGTCATGAATGCGGGCCGCATCGAGCAGCAGGGCGCGCCCTCGGAGGTCTATGAGCATCCCGGCAGCGAGTTCGTCGCCAGCTTCCTCGGCAATGCGAACTTCATCGACGGCACGGTGCTGAGCGTGACGCCGGCGGAAATCCTCCTGCAGCTGACGGGCGGCGCGACACTCGCCGTCCGCGGCGGCGCGGTGCGGTCCGTCAAGGCCGGGGACAAGGTGCGCGCGGTTGTCCGCGCCGAGAAGATCGCGCTCATGCCGGGCAGCGCCGCCCCGGCGAACGGTTCGGGGCTCGCCGGCTGGATCGCCGACGTGGATTATCTGGGGGCGCTTGCCCGTTACGACATCGAACTCGCCGACGGCCAGCGCTTGCGGGCGCTTTCCTCGCTGCGCGAACGGGCCCACGTGGCCGGCGAGGCCGTGCGGCTGGCCATCGCGCCGGAGCATTGCCGCATTCTCTGAGGGAAGACGGATCGTCTCGCTGTTGCGCCCTCTCCCGCTCCGCGGGAGAGGGCGAAGGTGAGGGCTGCACGGACCGAGCGGCCCCTTCTTGATCCTCCCCCGCGAAGCGGGGGAGGCGACGAGCTTTGCTTCGCACTCATGCGGCCGGCGCGGGGGCTCCATGCCACCGTTGAATAGCGTGGAATCCGGCGGTTGGCGTAGTCTGTCTTTACGGTCAGGTCATTGATCTCGGCGATCCTGTTCCCACCCACTCCGGCCGGCGCTCCGGCCCGACTTCATTTTCCCCGCGTGAAGGTGCCTCCCCGCATGGCTGCCCCATCGTCCACCGGCGAGAGCGGCAGTGTCCTGTCGGGCATCGGCTTGGCGCTCTCCGCCTATTTCACTTTCTCGCTCCAGGACGCGACCGTGAAATGGCTGGTGGCGGACTATTCGACGCCGCAGGTCATGTTCATGCGCGCCGCCATCATCCTGGTGATCGCCTTCTCCATGAATGGGCGCCGGCTGGCCATGGAAGCGCTGGCCTCGGTGGAGCGCAAGGCGCTGGCCTGGCGCGCGCTGGCGCTGCTCGCGGCCTGGCTCTGCTACTACACGGCCTCGCGCGATCTGCAGCTGGCCGAGATGAGCACGATCTATTTCTCCTCGCCGCTGATCGTGGCGGCCCTGGCGGCCCCGATCCTCGGCGAGAAGGTGACGAGATTTCGCTGGTTCGCGATCGGCATCGGTTTCGTGGGCGTGGTCGTGGCCTGCCGCCCGACCAACATGCACCAGCCCGTGGCGATCGGGCTGGCGCTGACGGCGGCCCTGCTCTGGGCCTATGCGATGATCCTGTTCCGCCAGGTGGCGCCGCGGATCCGCACCTGGGTGCAGATGGTGATCACCAACAGCACCTTCGTGGTGGTCTGCGGCGTGTCGCTGCCCTGGGCCTGGAAGACGCCGACGCTGCATGACTTTTTGCTCATGCTGCTGCTCGGCTGCATGGGCTGCGTCGGCCAGTATCTGGTGACCGAGGGTATCCGCCGGGCGCCGGCCACGGTGATCGCGCCTTTGGAGTTCTCGACGCTGCTCTGGGCCTTCTGCCTGGGCTACATCATCTGGGGCGACCTGCCGGATTTCGCCGTCTTCGTCGGCGCGGCCCTGATCCTGGCCGGCGGCATGATGGTGATCGGCGCCGAATGGCGCGCGAGCCGCCGCCGCGCGCTGGAGCGGCGCGCCGCCCTCGGCTGACCGGCCTCGCGCCGCTCAGGGAGCCAGCAGGCTGCGCCCGAGCCAGAGCGCCAGGAACAGGGCCAGGAGGGAGAGGGCGACCGACCCCACCACATAGAGCGCCGTCCCCAGCATATCGCCGCGCTCCCACAAGACCGCCGCATCGAGCGAGAAGGCCGAGAAGGTGGTGAAGCCGCCGAGGATGCCGGTCGTCAGGAACAGCCGCCAATGCTGGCCGTCGCCGCCGCGAAAGGCGAAATAGGCGGCGCAGAGTCCCATGATCAGCGAGCCCACGATGTTGATGACCATCGTGCCGTAAGGGAAGGCGGTGCCGACCAGCCGCGCCACCAGCAGATTGACGCCATGGCGCGTTGCCCCGCCGATCCCGGCGCCGAGAAAGACGATCAGGTAACCCATCAGCCGTTTTCCTTCTCTACCGCCGCCCTTCCGAGGCACGGCGTCACAAAAAAACCCGCCAGCGGCGGGTTTCCTGCGAATGCCCCGCCGCCAGCTCGAACGAGCCGCTCGGCAGGAGCCATCAGCCTTCTGACAAGGCGGTTATCGGGGGACTCCATCCCCATCGCACCGGGGGAAAACCATAGACCCGGCGCAGGGCCCGCGTCAAAAGGCGCCGGCCGCGGAACTCACGCCGGCTTGATTCATTCATTCGAATGACATACTACTCGGGAACGTCCGGGGCGGCCGATCCGTTGGGGCCGGTCCACCGAATGCACCAGAGGTTTCCGCCATGCCGCGCCGCGCGGTCGCCGCCGCCGCCACCGAGAGCTCCCGGGGCGATCCCACGCGCCAGCGCCTGCTGGAAGCGGGATTGCGGCTCTTCGGCAAGCATGGCTTCGACGGCGTCTCGACCCGCGAGCTGGCCAAGGCCGCGGGCGTCAATCTGGCGGCCATCCCCTATCATTTCGGCGGCAAGGAAGGCGTCTACCTGGCGGTGGTCGACCAGCTTGCCAGCACGGTCGAGAAGCCGCTGAGCGCCATGGTGGCCGAGATCGAGGCCGCCTTCGACCGGGCCCGAGGCCGCGCGGAGATCGAGGCCTTGCTGGCGCGGCTGATCGGCACGCTGGCCCGGATCCTGCTCGGCAGCGACCAGCAGGCCTTGCGGATCCGCTTCATGATGCGCGAGCAGCTCCAGCCGACCGCGGCCTTCGAGCGCCTCTATGCGCGCTTCATCGAGCATGTGCATCGCTGTCTCACGCGGCTGGTCGCGCGGCTGCTCGATGCCGATCCGGAAACGCCGCAGGCGATCCTGCGCGCCCATGCGCTGTTCGGGCAGATCCTGGCCTTCGCCATGGCGCAGGCGACGATCCGCCGCCGGATGGGCTGGAAGGGCGAGTACAGCGCGGCCCAGATCGACGAAATCGTCGGCATCATCGTCGAGATGACGCTGGCCTCGCTCCGGTCCGGCCCGCGGGCGGCGGCTTCATCATCCCGCAATCCCAGCTAGCAGGTTCGCCATGCGGCGGCTCGTCCTCCTCCTTGTGTTGCTGCTGCTGGCCACCGGTGGCGGCGCCTACTGGTATTTCCGGATCTATGAGCCGGCCCACAGCGACCGCCTGGAGCTGACGGGCAATGTCGAGGTCCGGCAGGTCAATCTCGCCTTCAAGGTCGGAGGCCGCATCGACCGGCTCGCCGTCGATGAGGGCGACGATGTGGCGACCGGCACCGTGCTGGCCACGCTGGACAAGCGCTATTTCGAGGATGCGATCCGCGGCGCCGAGGCGCAGGTGGCGCAGCAGCAGGCCGTGGTCGACCGGCTGGAGCATGGCACGCGGCCCGAGGAGATCGACCAGGCCAAGGCCTCGGTCGCCGAGCGCGAGGCCATGGTCGAAAACGCCCAGCTCGTCTATCGCCGCCAGACCGAGCTGCGGGAGAAGGGCGTCGCCTCGCAGCAGGCCTATGACGATGCGGCGGCCACCCTGCGCCAGACCCAGGCCCAGCTCCGCTCCGCCCAGCAGGCGCTGATCCTCGCCCAGATCGGGCCGCGCGAGGAGGACATCGCCGAGGGCCGCGCCAGCCTCCAGGCGGCGCAGGCGACCCTGATCCAGGCGCAGCGCGATCTCGAGGATGCGCAGCTCGTGGCCCCCAGCCAGGGCACCATCCTGAGCCGTGCGCGCGAGGTGGGCGCGATCATCCAGGCGGGCGAGACCGTCTATGTGCTGAGCCTGACCTCGCCCGTCTGGGTCCGCAGCTATGTGTCGGAGCCCGATCTCGGCCGCGTGCAGCCCGGCATGAAGGTCGAGCTCAGCACCGATACGCCGGGCACGCCGGTCTATCGCGGCACCGTCGGCTTCATCTCGCCCACGGCGGAATTCACGCCGAAGACGGTCGAGACGCGCGAGCTGCGCACGGCGCTGGTCTATCGCCTGCGCATCGTGGTCGACAATCCGGACGGTGCGCTGCGCCAGGGCATGCCCGTCACCATCGAGATCCCGCCGCTGCCCTCGCCGGCGGCCAACGCCGGCGCGGCCGCGAGCAACCCATGACCGAGCCGCTGGCCGTTATCGAGGGCCTGACCCGGCGGTTCGAAGCGGCGGGGCGGCCGGCCCTCAAGGACATCACGGCGCGGATCATGCCGGGCCAGGTCACGGGGCTGGTGGGCCCCGACGGTGCCGGCAAGACCACCCTGTTGCGGCTCGTCGCGGGCCTGCTGCTGCCGTCCGAGGGGAAGCTCACGGTCTGCGGCCATGACACGGCCAGCGATCCACAGGCGCTGCGCCAGGATATCGGCTACATGCCGCAGCGCTTCGGGCTCTACGAGGACCTGACCGTCGCCGAGAATCTCGACCTCTATGCCGACCTCCGCGGCGTGGTCGGGCCCTTGCGAACCGAGCGTTTCGAGCGGCTGCTGGGCTTCACCGGCCTGGCCCGTTTCACCCGGCGGCTGGCGGGCCGGCTTTCGGGTGGCATGAAGCAGAAGCTGGGTCTCGCCTGCGCCCTGCTGCAGTCGCCCAAGCTGCTGCTGCTCGACGAACCCAGCGTCGGCGTCGATCCGCTGTCGCGCCGCGAGCTCTGGCGCATGGTCTATGAGCTGGTGGATCAGGGCATCGGCGTGGTCTGGAGCACGGCCTATCTCGACGAGGCGGAGCTCTGCGCCGAGGTGCTGCTGCTGAATGACGGGCAGCTCATGTTCCAGGGCGATCCGCGGCGCATGACGGCCGAGGTCGAGGGCCGGGTGTTCCTGGTGCAGGGGCTGGCGCAGGACCGTCGCGCGCTGCTCGCCCGCATGGCGCGCGATCCGGCCATCGCCGACGGCGTGATCCAGGGCGAATCCGTGCGGATCGTGATGCGCAAGCCCGAGCCGCCGACACGCGACGAGCTGGGCCTGACGGAAGAGGCACGGCTGGTGCCGACGGCGCCCCGCTTCGAGGATGCGTTCGTCACGGCGCTCGGCGGCCAATCGCATCACATCGAGGTGGCGGGCCTCGCCGGCAAGCGCGACGGGAACGGCGAGGTCGCCGTCAAGGCCGAGGGCCTCACCAAGCGTTTCGGCGCCTTCCTGGCGGCGAACGCGATCTCCTTCTCGATCCGACGGGGCGAGGTCTTCGGCCTGCTGGGCCCCAACGGTGCCGGCAAATCGACCACCTTCAAGATGCTCTGCGGGCTTCTGCGGCCCAATGCCGGCAAGGCCGAGGTGGACGGGCACGATCTCTATCGCGCGGCCGCCGCGGCGCGCGGACGGCTCGGCTATATGGCGCAGAAATTCTCGCTCTACGGCGATCTCAGCGTCCGGCAGAACCTGGAGTTCTTCGCCGGCGTCTATGGCTTGAGGCGCGCCGAGCGGCGTGGCGCCGTGGCGCGGATGATCGAAGCCTTCGATTTCAAGCCTCATCTCGAGCGCAATGCCGGCGAGCTGCCGCTGGGCTTCAAGCAGCGGTTGGCGCTGGCCTGCGCGGTCATGCACCGCCCGGCGGTGCTGTTCCTCGACGAGCCGACCTCGGGCGTCGATCCGCTCACGCGCCGCGAGTTCTGGGGCTTCATCAACGGCATGGTGGGGCAGGGCGTCACCGTGCTGGTGACCACCCATTTCATGGACGAGGCCGAATATTGCGACCGAATCGCCCTCATCAATCGCGGCGAGGTGGTGGCGCTGGACAGCCCCGATCAGCTGAAACGCGCCGCCCGCACCGCCGAGCGCCCCGATCCCACGCTCGAGGACGCCTTCATCGCGCTCCTCGCCGCCCAGGACGAGAAGGAGGCGGCATGAGCGCCGACCGCCGCGGACGCTGGCGGCGCATCCGCGGGCTGGTGCGCAAGGAGATGATCCAGATCTGGCGCGACCCCTCGAGCCTGATCGTGGCGTTCGCCCACCCCCTGCTGCTGCTGTTCCTGTTCGGCTTCGGGCTTTCCTTCGATGCCAACGTCATCCATATCGGGCTGGTGCTCGAGCAGCCGAGCCCCGAGACCGCCTGGTTCGAGACCGCGCTCTCCAACTCGCCTTACTTCGACGTCAAGGTCGCGCTGGACCGGCGCGACTTCATCGACCCGCTGACGGCCGGCGACATCGAGGGGATCGTGGTGGTGCCGGCCGATTTCGCCGCGCGCGGCGAGCGCGGCGACACCATGCCGATCCAGGTCATCACCGACGGCAGCGATCCGAACACGGCCAGTTTCGTCAGCGGCTACCTGCAGGGCGCCTGGCAGGTCTGGCAGGCGCAGCAGATGGCGCGGTCGGGCGGCGAGATGGTGGCGCCGGTCGTGACCGTGCCGCGCTTCTGGTTCAATCCCGAGCTCAAGAGCCGGCGCGCTCTGCTGCCGGGCTCGATCGCGCAGATCCTGATGATGGTGGGCTCGCTCCTGACCGCGCTCATCGTCGCCCGCGAGTGGGAGCGCGGCACCATGGAGGCGCTGCTCGCGACCCCGATCGGCCGGCTGGAGTTCATCGCCGGCAAGCTCATCCCGAACTTCATGCTCGGCATGGGAGCGATGACGGTGTCGGTCATCCTGGCGGTGGTGGTCTTCGACGTGCCGTTCCGGGGCTCGATCCTGAGCCTGGTGGGGGTCACGGCCGTGTTCCTGCTGGTGGCGCTGGGGCTGGGGCTGCTGGTCTCGAGCGCGGTGCGGACCCAGTTCGCGGCGAGCCAGATCGCCACGCTGGTCTCGTTCCTGCCGAGCCTGTTCTTCTCCGGCGCCATCTTCGAGATCTCGGCCATGCCGGCGATCCTGCGCGGCTTCGCCGCCATCGTGCCGGCGCGCTACTACGTCGACAGCCTGCAGACCATCTTCCTGGTGGGCGACATCGCGCCGGTGCTGCTGCGCTCGGCCGCGGTCCTGGCCGTGATCGCGACCGCGATCATCGCTTTCACGATCCGCAAGACCCGGATGAGGCTCGATTGACATGCTGTCCCGCCTGGCTGCCCTGATCGTCAAGGAGTTCCTGGCGGCGCTGCGCGACCGGCGCGCGCGCTTCACCCTGATCGTGCCGCCGATCATGCAGCTCCTGCTCTACGCCTATGCGGCGACCCTGGAGGTCAAGAATGTCCCGATCGGCATCCTCAACGAGGATTGGGGCTTGATCTCCGAGCAGCTCGTCAACCGCTTCGAGCGTGCCTCGGCCTTCTCCGAGATCGTCTATTTCCACAGCCTCGACGAGGTCGAGGCCGCCATCGACGACCAGGAGGTGACGGCGGTCGTCCATATCGGGCAGGATTTCTCGCGCCTGCTGGCCGCCAACGAGCCGGCCTCGGTGCAGATCCTCCTCGATGCGCGCAAGTCGAACACCGCCCAGATCCTGAACAGCTACATCAACGCCATCGTCGCGCAATTCAACGAGGAGCGGATGTCGCTGGACACACCGACGTCGCCGACCTCAATCGTGGTCGATCGCACCTGGTACAACCCCAACCGCGAATACCGCAACGTGATGATCCCGTCCCTGGTCGGCACGCTCAGCATGACCACGGTGCTGATCGTGGTGGCGATGTCGGTCGCGCGCGAACGCGAGCTGGGGACCTTCGAGCAGCTGCTGGTGTCGCCGCTTCAGCCCATCGAGATCGTGATCGGCAAGGCGGTACCCGGTGTCGCCATCGGCATGATCCAGGCCGTGGGCATCGTGGTTCTGATCCGGATCCTGTTCGGCATCCCGGTGACGGGATCGGTCCTGCTCCTTTTCATCGGCCTGTTCGTGTTCCTGCTGGCGATCGCGGGCGTGGGGCTGTTCGTCTCGTCGCTGGCCGGAACCCAGCAGCAGGCGATGCTGGGCTCGATGCTGTTCATGGCGCCCGCCATCATGCTCTCCGGCTTCACCGCGCCGGTGCAGAACATGCCGACATGGCTGCAGCCGCTGGCGCATCTCAATCCTCTGACCCATTTCCTGGTGATCGTGCGCGGCGTCTTTCTGCGCGACATGCCGGCCCATCTGGTGCTCGACCGGATCTGGCCGATGGGCGGGATCGCCATCGTGACGCTCCTGGCCGCGACCTGGCTGTTCCGGCACCGCGTCTCCTGAGAAGAGCCACGCGCTCCTCACGTCATCCCCGCGAAAGCGGGAATCCATGTCGATGCCATGCTCCGACCCATCCCTGGATCCTCGCTTTCGCGGGGATGACGGGGGAGTGCGGAGTGGTCGCGTTACCCTTGCTGGCCCCTAGCCGGGCGGCTCATCCGCAGGAAGGCCTCGGGCAGGAAATGCTTCTGGCAGTCGCAGGTCGGCGCGCAAGGGCTGGGCTCGATGCAATGCGGTGCCGGGTCCTCCT
Source organism: Hypericibacter adhaerens (assembly GCF_008728835.1). Classification (GTDB taxonomy): domain Bacteria; phylum Pseudomonadota; class Alphaproteobacteria; order Dongiales; family Dongiaceae; genus Hypericibacter; species Hypericibacter adhaerens. Next base: position 3,136,337 of record NZ_CP042582.1, on the reverse strand, counting down.
GGATCGGCAGGAACCGCCCGCTGCGCCGGTCATGGGCGAGCAGCCGGCCGCTGACCAGGTCGAAATACCAGCCATGGAGAAGGAGCCGCCGGTCGCGGATCCGCTCCATGATCCAGGGAAAGCCCATCAGGTTGCCGAGCGACACCATGACGGTCGCTTCCTCGAGCAGGCGCCGGCGCTCCTTCGGCGGCAGGTCGGGGCAGATCTTGTTCAGGGCGGCCAGCGCCGGTGTCGCGACACGCACCCAGTCGGAGAGGAACTCGTAGCCCGCCTCCGGCTGCCCGGCATTGGCCAGCGCCTGCACGCCGCCGCATTGCGCATGGCCCATCACGATCACATGCTGCACGTTCAGGCCGCGCACCGCGAACTCGATCGCGGAGCTCGTGCCCTTGATCCGGCCGTCGACCTCGTAAGGCGGCACCAGGGCCGCGACATTGCGCACGATGAAGAGGTCGCCCGGATCCGCCTGGGTGACGATGGCGGGATCGACGCGCGAATCCGAGCAGCCGATGATCAGCACCTTGGGCGCCTGACCCTCCTCGGCCAAGCGCCGGTAGAGATCGGACTCGCCTTCGAAATGCTGCGCGCGGAAGCTCTCGAATCCGCGGATCAGTCTTTGCAGGGGATTGGACATGGATCGTTACCCGGCGGCTTCATAGCAACCGCGCTCCCGCCGGGCAACCGACTTCGATCTACGCTATGCCCGCTGTAATTCACGGGATCCGGGGCAGGCGCAGGCTCCGGTCGGGATCCGGCCCGTCGTTCCCGTAGTTGCGGTAATACTCGTGCGAGGGATCGCTGCGGGGCTCGTAGTCCCAGGGCGCGACCCGGCCCGAGGTCAATGCCCGATGCACGAGGCGGCGGCGGCGCTGGCTGCCGATGACGGCGTTGCGCAGGGCTTCGAGATCCCAGCGACCCTCGACCTCGTCGGTGAGGTTGCGCAACGGCGCGGCCTCGGCAGGATTGAGCGCGAGGTTGTGCTCTTCGCGCGGGTCCTCGCCGAGATCGTAGAGCTGCGCCAGCTCGCCTCGCGAATAGACGAACTTCTGGGCGCCGCGCCGGATCATCACGACCGGACGGTCGTAGCCCTCGCCCATATATTCGCCCAGTACCTCGCCCCGCACCGGCAGCCCGCCGGTCATGCCGGAAGAGAGATCGCGGCCGTCGAGGTTGGCAGCCGAGGCATCGACGGCGGTGCCGGTGAGGGAGAGCAGGGTGGGCAGCAGATCGAGATGCGAGACCGGTTCGGCGATGCGCCGTCCGGCCTCGATGCCGGGCCCCTGCATCACCAGCGGCACGCGCACCGCACCGTCGAAGAAGTTCATCTTGTACCAGAGGCCGCGCTCGCCCAGCATGTCGCCGTGATCGGAGGTCACGATCACCATCGTGTCGCGGTCGAGCCCGAGAGCGGCGAGCGCCGCCAGGAGGCGGCCCAGCAGCTCGTCGCAGTAGCTCACCATGGCGTAGTAGGCATGGCGCGCGCGGCGGATCTCGATCTCGCCCACCGGAAACTCGCCGCGGTCGTACATGGCATACATGCGCCGCCCGACGGGGTCGCGCATCGCCGCCGGCACGGCGGGCAGGACCGGCATGTCGATGCTGTCATGGTCGTAGAGATCCCAGAAACGGCGCAGGGCCTGGTAGGGATCGTGCGGCTGCATGACCGAGAGCGTCAGCAGGAAGGGACGCGGATCGGCGGAGGCCTTGGCCTTGTGCAGCCATTGCACCGCCTTGAAGGTGGCTTCCTCGTCATACTGCAGCGACAGCGAATAGTCGCAAGGCCCGGCCTCGGCGACGCTCTGCAGCGTGTGGAACCAGGGCTGCACCTGGTCGGGATGGTCCCAGTCGGGCACCCAGCCGAAGTCCGAGGGCGAGAGATCGGTGGTCAGCCGCTCTTCATAACCGTGGAGCTGGTCGGCGCCGGTGAAATCCATCTTGCCCGCGAGACAGGTGCGGTAGCCGGCGGCCCTGAGGTGATGCATCAGGGTCGGGACGCCCGAGGGCAGCTCCGAGGCGTTGTCATAGGCGCCGATCCGGGAGGGCAGGAGCCCGGTCAGGAGCGCATAGCGCGACGGCGAGCAGAGCGGCGAGGCGCAGTAGGCGCGCTCGAAGACGGTGCCCCGCGCCGCGAGCCGCGACAGATGCGGCGTGCGCACCAGCGGATGGCCGTAATCCGGCAGGGCCAGGGCCGACATCTGGTCGAAGACGACAAGGAGAATGTTGGGCTGCGGGCGGGATGGGCGTCCCTGCGTGAGGGGCATCGACGACTCCGGCGGGGTGCGAGAGGGCGCCGCCGATCTGAGGGCAGGCGCGCGAGGTCCGCAAGCGAAGCTGCGAAAATTGTAACCTTTAGACCGCAGGATTCTGACCGCTCGGCCGTGCAGGGCCGTGAAATTGCCTTAATCCGGCCTGAACCTGTTCAGGCAAGCCCTTGGGGGATCGGCGTTTTCGGCAGTTTCCTTCATTGCGCGGCATCCTCCTGTGTTAGAGTAAACACGTGACCCCTTCAGGTTCTTCATCGCGCATGGGATCGATGAGCCGCCGCCTTGCCCTCCTTCTGGTCGTCGCCGGTGTCGTGATCGCCGGGGGCGGCTATTGGCTGATCAAGAGCCGGGCGGCGTCGCTGGCTCCGCAGACCGCCTCCAGCAGCGCGCCGAGCGCACCGGCCTCGAGCTCGTCGACCCCCAGTTCGTCGGAAACCAAGCCGGCCGCTTCCGCCGCCGCGCCGCAGGGGGTTCCCGTGGTGCTCGGAACGGCGGAGACGCGCTCGCTCCCGGTGCGCGTGGACACCATCGGCCGGGTCGATGCCTATGCCACGGTCTCGGTCAAGTCGCAGGTCGACGGGCCGCTGCTCGAGGTCCATTTCCGCGAAGGCCAGCAGGTCGCCAAGGGCGATCTGCTCTTCACCATCGATCCGGCGCCGTTCCTGGCCGAGCTTCACGCCGCCCAGGCCAATCTCGCCAAGGACCAGGCCCAGCTCGCCAGCGCCCAGGCCGACATGGCGCGCTACAAGGCGCTCGCCGGCTCCGGCTACGCCTCGCAGCAGAAGGACGAGCAGGCGCGCGCCACCGTCGACACGCTCAACGCCTCGATCAAGGCCGACGAGGCGGCCGTGGAATCGGCCCAGCTCAAGCTCGGCTACTCGCAGATCCGCTCGCCGATCGACGGCCGCACCGGCAGCTACGAGGTCGATGCCGGCAACCTGGTCAAGGCCAACGACACCACGCCGCTGGTGGTGATCAACCAGACCAAGCCGGTTTACATCGTCTGCTCGGTGCCGGAGCGCCATCTGGCCGAGATCCAGGATCGCATGGCGCAGGGCGGCCTCACGATCGAGGCCAACGTGCCGGACAGCGAGACGCCGCCGGTCACCGGCAAGGTGGTGTTCGTCGACAACCAGGTCGACATGTCCACCGGCACCATCCGGCTCAAGGCCGAGATCCCGAACGAGGACGAGCGGCTGCTGCCCGGACAGTTCCTGCGGGTCACCTTGGCGCTGCGCGAGCTCAACGACGTGGTGGCCGTGCCGGACGCGGCGGTCCAGATCGGCCAGCAGGGCACCTATGTCTATGTCATCGGCGCCGACGACAAGGCCGAGCTGCGCACCATTCACCGCGGCCCCAGCTTCGATGGCTACACGGCCGTCGGCGACGGGATCACGGCGGGCGAGCGCGTGGTGATCGACGGCCATATGAATCTCTATCCGGGCGCGCTGGTCGCGCCAAAGCCGGGCACGTAGGGCGCCGGGCCGCGATCGGCGGCCGGTCTCGGCAGTCGGCGCCGGCGCTGCCGGCGGTCTTCCGAAAGGCGGACGCCATGAGGGAATGGGCATGAACGTACCGCAGCTTTGCATCCAGCGCCCGGTCATGACGACGCTGCTGATGGCGTCGTTCGTGCTGTTCGGCATGGTCGCCTACCGCGCCCTGCCGGTCGCGGAGCTGCCTTCGGTCGATTATCCCACGATCTCGGTCAGCGCCCAGCTTCCGGGCGCCAACCCGGAAACGATGGCCTCCTCGGTCGCGACCCCGCTCGAGCGGCAGTTCACCACCATCGCCGGCCTCGACAACATGACCTCGACCAGCGCGCAGGGGCAGACCAGCATCACGCTGCAGTTCTCGCTCGACCGCGATATCGATGCCGCGGCCCAGGACGTGCAGTCGGCGCTCGCGGTGGCGCAGCGCCGCCTGCCGGCCGAGATGCCGAACCCGCCTTCCTACCGCAAGGTCAATCCGGCCGACTCGCCGATCTTCTTCCTGGCCCTGAGCTCGCCGACGCAGCCGCTCTATGTCGTCGACGAATATGCCGAGACCTCGATCGCCCAGCGCATCTCGACGCTGCCGGGCGTGGCCCAGGTGCTGGTCTATGGCGCCCAGAAGTTCGCCGTCCGCATCCAGATCGATCCCGACCAGCTCGCGGCGCGGGGTGTCGGCGTCGACGATCTCTCCGACGCGATCGATGCCTCCAACGTGCAGCTGCCGGTCGGCACGCTCGACGGGCCGCGCCAGTCGCTGACGCTGGAGGCGACGGGCCAGCTGACGGAGGCCTCCGAATATCGCCGCCAGATCGTGGCCTACCGCAACGGCGCCCCGATCCGCCTGGAGCAGCTCGCCAACGTCGTCGACAGCGTCGAGAACAACAAGGTCGCGAGCTGGTTCAACGGCAACCGCGCGGTGGTCCTGGCGGTGCAGCGCCAGCCCGGCACCAACACCATCGAGGTGGTGGATGCGATCCGGGGCCTGCTGCCGACCTTCGAGGCCCAGCTGCCGGGCTCGGTCAAGCTCGACGTTCTCTATGACCGTTCGACCTCGATCCGCGCCTCGATCGCCGAGGTTCAGTTCACCCTGATCCTGGCGGCGGTCCTGGTCGTGCTGGTGATCTTCCTCTTCGTCGGCAGCGCCTCGGCGACGATCGTGCCCAGCCTCGCCTTGCCGATCTCGGTCATCGGCACCTTCGCGGCGATGCAGGTGCTGGGCTACAGCCTCAACAACCTGACCCTGATGGCGCTGACGTTGTCGGTCGGATTCGTGGTCGACGACGCCATCGTGGTGCTCGAGAACATCCTGCGCCATATCGAGAAGGGCGAACGACCGCGCGACGCCGCCCTGCGCGGCGCCTCCGAGATCGCCTTCACGGTCTTCTCCATGACCCTGTCGCTGGCCGCGGTCTTCATCCCGGTGATGTTCATGGGCGGCATCGTCGGGCGCCTGCTGCACGAGTTCGCGGTCACCATCGTGGCCTCGATCCTGGTGTCGGGCGTGGTATCCCTGACCCTGACGCCGATGCTGGCGAGCCGCTTCGTGCGCTCCCACATCGTTCACAAGGACGGCGTGGTCAAGGAGAGCCTGATGGTCCGGCTCTCGAACCTCTGGTTCAATCCGTTGCGCGCTGTCTATGGCGTGACGCTGCGGCTGGCCCTGCGCCACCGCTTCATCGTCCTGCTGATCTTCTTCGGCACGCTCGGCGCCACGGCCTGGCTGTTCCAGATCGCGCCCAAGGACTTCCTGCCGAGCGAGGATACGGGCCAGGTCACGATCTCGACCGAAGGCCCGATCGACGGCTCCTTCGCGGCGATGGTGGAGCGCCAGCGGGCGCTGGCCGAGATCGCCATGGCCGACCCCAATGTCGCGCGGGTGATGTCCAGCGTGGGCAGCAGCGGCGGCCGCCTGACCGGGAACACCGGCAACATCTTCCTGACCTTGAAGCCGCGCAACGAGCGCCCGCTCAGCGCCGACGAGGTCGTCCGCGAGATGCGCGTCAAGATGGCGGCGGTGCCGGGCATCAAGGCCTATCCGCAGAACCCGCCGGCACTGAGGATCGGCGGCCGCAGCTCGAAGGCCGCCTACCAGTACACGCTCCAGGCGCAGGATCTCACGACGCTCTATGGCGGCGCCAAGGACATGCTGGCGCGCATCGCCAAGCTTCCCGGCGTGGTCGACGCCACCAGCGACATGGACCTGAACGGGCCGCGGCTCCTGGTCGATATCGATCGCGAGAAGGCGGCCGCCCTCGGCATCACCGCCCAGCAGGTCGAGGAGGCGCTCTGGACCGCCTTCGGCCAGCGCCAGGTCTCGACGATCTATACCTCGACCAACCAGTACGAGGTGCTGCTCGAGGTGGCGCCGGAATATCAGAGCGACCCAGCGGCCCTGTCGCGCCTCTATCTCAGCTCCGAGAGCGGTACGCTGGTGCCGCTGACGGCGCTCGCCACCGTCAAGCGCGGCGTCGGCGCCCTGACGGTCAACCACCAGGGCCAGATCCCGTCGGTGACGATCTCCTTCGGGCTAGAGCAGGGCACCTCGCTCGGCACCGCGATCGACCGCATCCATGCGGCGGAGCAGGAGGCGGGCCTGTCGGCGGCCATCACCACCAGCTTCCAGGGAACGGCGCAGGCCTTCCAGGATTCGCTGCAGGGCCTGGGCCTCCTGCTCGCGATGGCGGTTCTGGTGGTCTATATCGTGCTGGGAATCCTCTATGAGAGCTTCATCCACCCGCTGACGATCCTCTCCGGCCTGCCAGCGGCGGCGGTCGGCGCGGTGCTGACGCTGCTCTTCTTCGACCTCTCGCTCAGCCTCTATGCCTTCGTCGGCATCGTGATGCTGGTGGGCATCGTCAAGAAGAACGCGATCATGATGATCGACGTGGCGGTGGTGCAGCAGCGCGAGTTCGGCAAATCGGCGGTCGACGCGATCTACGAGGCCTGCATCGTCCGGTTCCGGCCGATCATGATGACGACGGCGGCGGCCCTGGCCGGCGCGCTCCCGATCGCGATCGGCTTCGGCCAGGGCCATGAATCGCGCCAGCCCCTGGGCCTGGCGGTGGTGGGCGGCCTGCTGCTGTCGCAGCTCCTGACGCTCTACATCACGCCCGTGATCTACACCTACATGGATCATCTGCACCGTGTCGGGCGCCGTCGCCATGCGCCCCATCCGGTGCCGGCCAGCGCCGAATAGGCGCGCCATCGGGGGTTTCGCGGCCGTCACGGCGGTGTCATGATGGGATTCTTCCCATCAATGACGAAGCCTTTCCCTCATGTCCTCCATCTACGTGGCCCAGAGCAAAGCCCTCAACGAGTGGGGCTCCGATGTCGGGCTCAGCAAGAATCTGTTCAAGTTCGGGCTGACCGACCAGCCGCCCAAGGAAGCGGTCGCGGCGCTCAACGCCGAGAAGTTCGCGGGCCAGACCGACTGGACGCTGGTCAAGGCCGAGCCGGCGGAGAACGCCGACGAAGCGGCGCTGATCGAGCATCTGGCGCAGAAGGAGAAGATCGTCGATCCCAAATATTATCCGCGGATCCGCGGCGCCACCGGCATCTTCAAGGTGAAGCTCGAGAACGTCGAGAACCACATCATCATCAAGATGTCGCTGGCCGGCGAGGAGCCCAAGCTCGGCAAGCTCAAGCCCGCGGACATCGCCGGCTACCTCATCCACAACGCGCTCAATTGACGGACCGGCGATCGGCCGCAAGGCGCGGCCCCGATCGTTCCTGGGACGCGAGGCGGCGGAGCGGCGATCCCGCGAGCGTGGACGCGGGCCTTCTCACGGCCTAGATTCCGGGCTGACAAGAAAGCTTGCCGGTAGCCTCGCGCGTGGCCGCTTGTGCAGTGCAGCGTGAACGAGGGGAGAAGCCGGCAGGCGAGGGAGGAACGCATGTGCCATATCTTCGCCGGCCAATCGCCGGACAGCTATGCCTATCAAACCCGCTCGGTGCGCCTCGGCGGCCATTCCACCAGCATCCGTCTCGATGCGGCGTTCTGGACGATTCTCGAGGAAATCGCCCAGAACCAGGGCACGAGCTTGGCCAAGTTCCTGACAACGCTGCATGATGAAGTGCTCGAACTGCGCGGTGAGGTCGGCAATTTCGCGTCGTTGCTGCGTTGCGCCTGCCTGCGCTATCTCGCCGAGGTCAAGCAGCCGAACGGGCTTGTCGACGAAACGGCGCTGGGACCGATAGGAAGAGCGGCTGCCTAACGCCCAACGGCCGGTTGCTGCATTGCAGCGCATTTCGCGTTGGGGAGCCCGCGCGATAATCCTCGCTGTAGTAAAGGGATACCACCCGCCTCGCCGCGGGCTTTCGTAGCGTTGCCTTCCGACTCTGGATGACAGGCGGGCCCTCCGGCCCGTCCGGAAAGGAAGGCGATGCGGATTGCCCGTTATGGCGGAGGCCTGCCGTTCGCCGCGGCCATTGTCGTGGCCCTGCTGTGGAGCGGATCGGGGATGGCATCGGCCGTCGATCTCGCCGCCGCCGAGGCGCAATTCCACAAGAGCTGCGGCACCTGCCACACCGTCGAGGCGAATGCGCCGCTGCGCCAGGGTCCGAACCTGCGCGGCGTGATCGGCCGCAAGGCGGCGAGCCTGCCGGGATTCGCCTATTCGGACGCGCTCAAGGCCGCCGGCGGCAAGGGCCTCGTCTGGACGCCCGACAAGATCGACCAGTGGATCACCGATGCCGGCAAGTTCATTCCCGGCGTCAACATGATGTACCACCAAGCCGATCCGGCGAAACGCCAGCTCGTCATCCAGTATCTGGAATCGGTTTCGAAATAGCCTCGGGAGCGACAGGAGAAACGATGGCGAAGGCCATACACACCATGATCCGCGTGCTCGACGAGCGGCGCACGGTCGATTTCTACCGCAACGCGTTCGGCCTCACGATCGCCGACCGCTATCCGTTCGACGGATTCACGCTCGTCTATCTGCGCAACCCCGAAGCGGATTTCGAGATCGAGCTCACGATCAATCATGGCCGCGCCGAACCTTATACGCATGGCGACGGCTACGGCCATCTGGCGGTCGTCGTCGGCGACGTCGAGGCGGAGCATCGACGCTTCATGGGCCTCGGCCTCAACCCCAATCCGGTGAAGGAATTCCATCGCGACGGCGCACTGATGGCCAAGTTCTTTTTCGTCCAGGATCCCGACGGATACAAGATCGAGGTGTTGCAGAAGCACGGACGCTATCGCTGACGGAGCCGCGGCCGGGCACCAGGGCCGGCCGCGCGCCGAACAAAGCAAAGAGAGAGGGAGGAACCCATGCGAACCGTCGACAAGCGGGTGAGGGTCTCACGCCGCGACTTCATGGTCACGAGCGGCGCCGCCGCCTTCATGATCACGAATATAGCCGTCATCCATACGCAGGAGGCCTGGGGCCTCGAGGTCAAGGCGCTCCGGCCCGCGACCATGCGCACCCTGATCCAGGTCGCACGCGACATCTATCCGCACAAGCAGCTCGCGGACAAATACTACGCCATGGCGCTCATGGGCTATGACGAGCAGGCGCAGAAGGATCCGGATCTCAAGACCCTCATCGAGATGGGTGTCTCGGGGCTCGACCTGCGCTCGCGCGATGTCCATCACAGGGCCTATGCCGAGGTGACGAACGAGACCGATCGCGTCGCCATGCTCAAGGAGATCGAAGGCACCAAGTTCTTCCAGAAGATCCGCTCGGGCCTCGTTACCGGCCTCTACAACAACAAGGAGGTCTGGCCGCTCTTCGGCTATGAGGGCTCGTCCTGGGAGCAGGGCGGCTACATCCACCGCGGCTTCAACGATCTCGACTGGCTCTGAGCCGGCCGGCGCAAAGGAGGACAAAGCCATGACCGCTCCCTACAGCCTGGACGACGACAGCGTCGTCGTGATCGTCGGCTCCGGTGCCGGCGGCGGCACGCTCGGCACCGAGCTCGCGCTCAAGGGCATCGACACGGTGATCCTGGAGGCAGGCGCCCGCAACGAGATCGAGGATTTCGTCAACGACGAGTGGGAGAGCTTCGGGCAGCTCGCCTGGAAGGATCTGCGCACCACCTCGGGAAGCTGGCGGGTCCATCGCGACTTTCCCAACCTGCCGGCCTGGATCGTCAAGTCGGTGGGCGGCTCGACCGTGCACTGGGCCGGCGCCTCGCTGCGCTTCCAGGAGCATGAGTTCAAGGTCAAGACCACCTATGGCGACATCGCCGGTGCCAACCTGCTCGACTGGCCGGTCACGCTGGCGGAGCTCGAGCCTTACTACGCCAAGGCCGAGGACAGGATGGGGGTGACGCGCACCAACGACATCCCGGGCCTTCCCGGCAACAACAACTTCAAGGTGCTCGAAGCCGGCGCCAAGAAGCTCGGCTACAAGACGGTCCATACCGGCCGCATGGCCATCAACAGCCAGCCGCGCGACGGCCGCGGCGCCTGCCAGCAGATCGGCTTCTGCTTCCAGGGCTGCAAATCGGGCGGCAAGTGGTCGACGCTCTACGCCATGATCCCGAAGGGCGAGGCGACGGGAAAGCTCGAGGTGCGCCCCAACAGCCAGGTCCTGCGGATCGAGCATAACGATTCCGGGCTCGTCACCGGTGTCGTCTATGCGGACCCGCAGGGCAACCAGCACCGGCAGAAGGCGCGCATGGTCTGCGTCGCGGGCAACTCGATCGAATCGCCGCGGCTGCTGCTGAACTCGGCCTCGAGCAAGTTCCCGGACGGCCTCGCCAATTCCTCGGGCCAGGTCGGCCGCAACTACATGCGCCATACCACGGGCTCGGTCTACGCCATCTTCGACAAGCCCGTGCATATGTATCGCGGCACCACCATGGCCGGGATCGTGCAGGACGAATCGCGCTACGATCCCTCGCGCGGCTTCGCCGGCGGCTACGAGTTCGAGACCTTGTCGCTGGGTCTGCCCTTCATGGCGGCGTTTCTCGATCCCGGCGCCTGGGGTCGCGATTTCTCGTCGGCACTCGACAAATACGACCATATGGCGGGGCTGTGGATCGTGGGCGAGGACATGCCGCAGGAAACCAACCGGATCACGCTCGATCCGGAGGCGAAGGATCAGTTCGGCATGCCGGTGGCGAACGTCCACTTCGACGATCACGCCAACGACAAGGCGATGCGCGATCATGCCTACAAGCAGGGCTCCGCGCTCTACGAGGCGGTGGGCGCGCTCAGGACTTTCCATACGCCGCCCTATCCCTCGACCCACAATCTCGGCACCAACCGGATGAGCGAGAATCCGCGCGACGGCGTCGTCAACAAATACGGGCAGACGCATGACGTGAAGAATCTCTTCGTCTCGGACGGCAGCCAGTTCACCACCGGCGGCGCCGAGAACCCGACCCTGACCATCGTCACGCTGGCGATCCGGCAGGCCGACTACATTGCCGATCTGATGGGCAAGCACGAGGTCTGAGCCCGACCCGCCGCTTGCTTCAGCCCGGGGCTCCAGCCGGTTCTCGATGAGGCGGCCGGGGCCCTCTTTCTTTGCAGGCCGGCCGGTGTCAGCCGCCGGTGAACCCGCAGGCCCGCAGGGCTTCGAGCATCTCGCCCGGCACCGGCGCCACCACTGCGATCGGCGGGCCCTCCGGCGCGAAGGGGATCGAGAGCGCACGCGCATGGAGATGCAATGGCGTCCCGCTCCGCAGGGCCGTCGTCCCATAGACCGGATCGCCCAGGATGGGACAGCCCAGCGCCGCGCAATGGACGCGGACCTGATGCGTGCGGCCCGTCCGGGGCTTGCACTCGATCCAGGTCAGGCCCGGCCCGCGGCCGAGCACGCGCCAGGCCGTGATCGCCGCCTGGCCCGCGGGATCGACCACCATCTTCCAGCCGTCCTTGCGGTTGCGCTTGCGCAGCGCCAGTTCGACCACGCCCGATTCCGCCTTGGGCGAGCCTTGGACCACGGCCCAGTATGTCTTCTCGATCTGGCCGGCCGCGAACAGCTCGTGCAGCCGGCGCAGCGCGCTCGGCCGGCGCGCCAGGGTGAGGCAGCCGCTGGTGTCGCGGTCGAGCCGATGGGCGAGGGCGGGCGGGGTCCGGGCCTCGAAGCGCAGCGCCTCCAGTGCCGCCTCGAGCGACAGGCCGCCGGACGGCCCCGGATGGACCGCGAGCCCCGCCGGCTTGTTGAGCACGATGACGTTCTGGTCGCGGAACAGCACGCGCTGGGCCAGTTCCTGCAGCAGGCCCGGCGTGGGCGCGGCCTGCGGCGATGCCGGCGCCGCGATACGGCGATGGGACCGGCGGGGGCGCCGGGCCGCGGCGGAAGTCCCGCGGGAGGAGCGCGCGCGTCGGGACGGGGAAGGACGTCGCTTCATGGGATGGCGATCATAGCCGCCGCAAGCGGCCCTTGCCGACCGTCCCGACGGCGGCGCGGCGGCGTTTGACCGGCCCGACCGGGATCGACAGGATGGCGGCCATGGCGGCGAACCCCGCGGCTCCCTTCATCCTGCTGGGCCTCGATCACGTGGTCCTCCGCGTGCGCGATCCGGAGCGGCTGGAGCGGTTCTATTGCGAGGCGCTGGGCTGCCGGCTGGAGCGGCGCCAGGAGAAGATCGGCCTCGTCCAATTGCGGGCCGGACGCTCCTTGATCGATCTGGTCGACCTGGCCGGACCGCTGGGTGCGGCCGGCGGCGGCGTGCCGACGGTCGAGGCGCGCAACATGGATCACTTCTGTCTGCGCATCGAGCCTTTCGACGCCGGGGCGATCCGGGCGCATCTCATCCGCCACGGCGTCGAGCCCGGCGCGGTGGAAAGCCGCTACGGTGCGGAGGGCGAGGGGCCCTCCCTTTATCTGAAGGACCCCGAAGGCAACGAGATCGAGCTCAAGGGCCCGCCCGCGCGCTGACGCGGGACATGATCCGCGCGGCTGCGGACACAAACGAAACAGGCGCAAAAAGAAAGCGGCGACCCGTTGCGGGTCGCCGCCGTCATCTCGTGTCTCGTGGAGGCCCCTAAGAAACCCCCGGGTAGGCGCTGATCGGCGATCAGCCGACCTTCAGGTTCGCCGCCGCAGTCTTACCGCGCTCGGAAACCAGGTCGTAGGAAATCTTCTGCCCCTCAGCCAGCCCATCCAGGCCGGCGCGCTGAACGGCCGTGATGTGCACGAACACATCCTTCGAGCCGTCGCTCGGGCAAATGAAGCCGTAACCCTTCGTCGCGTTGAACCACTTCACGGTACCGCTAGCCATAGTCTGTCAGTCTCCTCTAGAGCGTCTATGCGCATCGCCATATGCCACGCGACTGCCGCGTGACCTTGAGCATTCACAACCTGTCTAGGGAATGACTTGAATGCACACCCCCTTGGGGGCGGGCCTGAAACGGGTTTCCCATCACAGGCCATGGGCAGCAAGACACGCCAGAACTCGATTGCGCCGGGAAGATATGGCCGTAAGGGGACGATAAGTCAACGAATTTCAGAAACGGCTACCGTTTCCCTGGGATTCTGGCCCTTGGTTGAACGACAAGCCAAGATATCAACCCGGTCCCGCAAGCCCTGGATCAATGCATGCCGCGGCCCAGCAAGGCCGCGAGTTTTCGACCCAGCTCGCTGGAGCGGAATGGTTTCTCAAGCAGGGTTTCCGTTTCCGTCCCGCGGGTCCCGGCGGCCCGCTCGCTGAAGCCGGAGGTCAGGAGCACCTTGAGGTCCGGCCGCTTCGCCCGGGCGGCGCGGGCCAACTCGTAGCCGCTCATGCCGCCGGGCAGCACGATGTCGCTGAACAGCACCGCGATTTCCGGGTGATGGTCCAGCAGGGCAAGGGCGGTCGGGCCGTCCGCGGCGTCGATGGGCTCGTAATTGAGCGTGCGCAGCGCCTCGGCGGAGTAGGCGCGCATATCGGCGCGGTCTTCGACCAGGAGAACCACCTCGCCTTCGCCCCGCAGGCTGCGGTGAGCGGCGGCGGCCTGGTCGGTATCGGCCAACGGATCCTCGGCGCGCGGCAGATAGAGGCTGATCGCGGTGCCTTCGCCGACATGGCTGTCGATCTGCAGGAACCCGCCCGACTGCTTCACGAAGCCATAGACCATGCTCAAGCCCAGCCCCGTGCCCTTGCCCACCTCCTTGGTGGTGAAGAACGGCTCCAGCACGCGCGGAAGCACGTCGGGCGGGATGCCGGTGCCGGTATCCCGGACCGTGACCCGGACATAGTCGCCCGGCAGCACCTCGCTGTCGGCGGCCGTGGTGTCTTCCTCGACGGTCGCATTGTTGAGCTCGATCGTCAGGCGGCCGCCGGTCGGCATCGCGTCGCGGGCATTGATCGCCAGGTTGAGGATCGCCGCCTCGAGCTGGCCGTCATCGATGAGGGCCGGCCAGAGGCCCGGCGGTATCCGGGTTTCGATCGACACGGCCTCGCCCAGCGAACGCTGCACCAGGACCATCATGCCGCCGACCAGATCGGAGAGGTTGGTCGCCTTGGGCAGCAGCATCTGGCGGCGCGAGAAGGCGAGCAGGCGGCGGATCAGGGCAGCGCCGCTTTCGGCGGCATCGAGCGCGGTCGAGAGCAGCGACTGGGCCTTGGTGCCCTGGGGCAGCTGGGTCGCGAGCAGATCGAGATTGCCGACGATGACGCCCAGGAGATTGTTGAAGTCGTGGGCCACGCCGCCGGTGAGCTGGCCGACCGCCTCCATCTTCTGCGCGTGGCGCAGCTGGGCCTCCATCGCCAGGCGGTCGGTCATGTCGAAGGACATGCCGAAGAAGCCCGCGACCTTGCCGTTGGCGACGACGTGGGGGACGTAGAGCATCTCGATGTCGCGCGGCGGTCCCGCCGGATACTGGCGCCGCATCTGCATCTTGACCGCCTTGCCCGCCTTGGCCTCGCGGACATAGGGCAGCATGATGCGGTAGGTCTCGGCGTCCATGAACTCCTGCATGGTCTGGCCGACCAGCTCCCCGGCGGGCTTGCCGTACCAGCGTTCCGCCGTGGCGTTGACGAACTGCAGCCGCTCGTCCATGTCCATATAGCCGATCGAGATCGGCAGATGGTCGGTCATGAGCTTGAGCCGCGCGGCGCCTTCCGTCAGGGCCCGCTCCGCCTCGCGCAGCTCCGTGATGTCCTGGATCGTGCCGGTGGCGCCCGCGATGCGCCCGTCCGCGGTGCGGTCCCACTCGCCGCGCTCGCTGATGGTGCGCCAGTCGCCCCGCGCATGCCGGATCCGGTATTCGATGGAGTAGGAGGCCAGACGCGCCTCGACGAACTCCTTGAAGACACTCTTGAGGGCCACGCGGTCGTCGGGATGGACGAAGCGCTCCAGATATTCGAGGTTGCTCAGCCGCCCGAGCTCCTCGACGGAGACGCCGAAGATCTGCGCGGCCTCCGCGGAATAGTGCGACGTCGCCGCCTGCCATCCGGCATGCTGGTCCTCGGTCCAGTGCCAGTAGGCGAGCCTGGCGATCTGCTGCGCGCGCTTCAGCTGGGCTTCGTTCCGCCGCAGGGCGGACTGGGCCTCGACCCGTTCGGTGACGTCCTGCAGCACGCCGGTGGCGCCGATCGCGTTGCCGGTCTCGTCATAGTCCCACTGCCCGATCTCGTGGACCCAGCGCCAGGTGCCGTCGCTGTGCCGCGCACGATAGTCGATCTCGTATCGGGTCAGCTCGCCCGAGACGGAACGGTTGAAGATGTTCAGCACGCGGGCCGCGTCTTCCGGATGCACGAAACGCCGGACCCATTCGTCGGTAGGCACGCGCAGCGCTTCGGGATCGACACCGAAGATCTCCGCCGCCACGGCGGAGAAATGGGACGCACCCTGGCCCGGCGCCCGATCGTTCGCGTTGTGCCGCCAGACCCAGTGGCCCACGCGCGCGGTCCGCTGGGCGCGGATCAGGAGCGCCTCGCTGTCGCGCAGCGCCAGGTCGGATTCGACCCGCCCCGTGATGTCGAGGATCACGCCGGTCGCGCCATCCGTGTCCCACTCGGCGATCTCGTGGATCCAGCGCCATTCCTTCTCGCCGTGACGGATGCGGTACTCGGCCTCGTAGCGGCGCTCGCCCTCGATGAAGAACCGGTCATAGATGTCCTGGATCCGCTCGCGATCGTCCGGATGGACGAACCGGATGACGAACTGCCGGTCGGGAACCACAAGATCCCGCGGCCGGACGCCGTAGATCGCCGCGGCGGTGTCGGAATAGGAAATCTCGCCGTCGTGCCAGTCAGTGCTGCCGGGGGCGGGCCGCCAGCGCCAGTGGCCGAGCTTGGCCACCTGCTGGGCGCGGCTGAGCAGCTTCTCGCTTTGCCGCAGCGCGGTTTCCGCATTGCTGCGGTCGGTGATGTCCTGGAGGGCGCCCGATGCTCCCGTGACCTTGCCGTCCGCGTCGCGATCCCACTCGCCCGTGTCGAATACCGTTCGCCATTCCCCGGTGATCCCATGCCGCGCGCGATACTCGATGGCGTAGGACTGTGTCCTTTCGGCGTCGAACTCCCGGTAGGTCTCGCGCACCCGTTCGCGGTCGGCGGGATGCACGAACCGGTCGATCAGCTCGTCGTCGCTGCCGTTCAGGTCTTCCGGGGCGACGCCGAACATCTCGACGATGGAAGGCGAATAGACATAGGGCGCGCTGTACGGGTTCGGCAGTGACGGGTCGAGCGCCCAATGCCAGTAGGCGAGCTTGGCGATCTGCTGGGCACGCGCCAGGAACTGCTCGCTGCGCTGCAGGGCACGATCGGTTTCGGCCCATTCCGTGATGTCCTGGATGGCCCCCGAGGCGCTGATGGGCCGTCCGTCGGGACCGTACTCCCATTCGCCGGTATCGATCACGGTTCGCCACCTGCCGTCGGCATGGCGGATCCGATATTCGGAGGCGAAGGATTTCAGCCTGCGCGCGGAGAAGTCCCTGAGCACCTGCCCGAACCGCCGGCGATCGTCGGGATGGACGAAGCGCTCGACATACTGCTCGTCGGTCAGCTCCATCGCCGTGAGATCGACCCCGAAGATCTCCGTGATCAAGGAGGAGTAGAGATGCGGCGCCGTGCCCGGATCCTCCAGATCCGGGTCGCCATGCCAATGCCAATAGGCGAGCTTGGCGATCCGCTGCGCCCGCTCCAGCAGATCCTCGCTGCGGTCGAGCGCGCGCTTGCTGTGGATCTGATCGGTGATGTCCTGGATGGCGCCTGTCGCCGAGACCGGGCGGCCGGCAGAATCGTAGTCCCATTCCGTGATCTCGCGCAGATGAGTCCAGCCGTCGGCTCCGTTCCTGATCCGGAACTCGATGGTGTAGCGCTCGATCTCGTGCAGGCTGAAGCGGCGATAGGTGTCGGCGACATGGCGCCGGTCATCGGGATGGACGAAGCGCTTGAGATATTCGCGCGTGGTGATCTGCAGGGCCGACTTGTCGACGCCGTGGATCTCGGCGGCGGAATCCGACCAGTCCATGATGCGGACGTCGGTTCCGTCCCAGGCGCCTTTCGACCACTGCCAGTGGCCGATCCTGGCGATCTGCTGCGCGCGCCGGATCTGCGTCGCGTTGCGGCGGGCGGATTCCTCGACGGCGAGCCGCTCGGTGATGTCCTGCATCACGCCGGTGGTGCCGGTCGGAATCCCGTCCGAGGAATAATCCCACTCCGCCACCTCGAGAACGGTGCGCCATTCGCCCGAGACGTGGCGGATGCGGAACTGCAGCGAATAGGTCTCGATCTCCCGATTGACGAACCGGGCCAGGGTCGCGGTGAATTCGTCCCGGTCGTCGGGATGGACGAAGCGGGCGGCATATTCCCGGCCGCCGACCGACAGCTCCGCGGCCGTGACGCCGTGGATCTCGGCCGCTTCCGGCGAGAATTCGATCGCTTCCCCGGGGCCGTCGCCATCGGGCCCGCAGCGCCAGATCCAGGTTCCGAGCTTGGCCATGCGCTGGGCCCGGGCGAGCATGGCCGAGCGCTGGCGATCGGTCACCTGGGTTTCGAGCCGGTCGGTGATGTCCTCGACGATGCCGGCAACGCCGTTCAGCCCGCCGTCGCGGCCGCGCTCCCAACTGGCGAACTCGCGCAAGGTCCGCCAGGCGCCGTCGGCGCGCCGGGCCCGGTAGGTGATTTCCAGGTTGGGTCGGCCGGGGCTGCGGAAGAGCTGCCACATGTCCATCAGGCGCTGCCGGTCGTCGGGATGGACGAAGCGTTCCAGGAACCGCTGCGGCGGGATGTCGAGCTCGGGAATGGTGACGCCGAAGATATCGGCGACTTCCTGCGAGTGATGGTAGCGGCCTTCGAACGAGTAGGGATTCCGGCTTGTCGCCACCCAATGCCAGGTGCCGATCCTGGCCATGCGCTGCGCGGACGCGAGCAGGGTTTCGCTCTGGTGCAACCGGGCTTCGAGCTGGCTGCGATCGGTGATGTCCTGGATGACGCCGGCGGCGGCAACCGGCTTGCCTTCCGGCGAAAGCTCCCATTCGCCCGTCTCGTGGATCAGGTGCCAGCCGCCGGACAGGTGGCGGATGCGGTACTCGATCGCATACTGGAGCAGCTGGCGGCGCCGGAACCGCAGAAAGATGGAGCGCGTCCGCTCCTGGTCCTCCGGATGGATGAAGCGCTCCACGAAGTCGAGCGTGCTGAGAGCGGGATTGCAGCCGAAGATCTGCTCGATGCCATCCGAGTAGGTGCAGTTCATCCGCAACCCGGCGTCGTCCGTAGGCCCGGACAAGTGCCAGAAGGCGAGGCGGCCGATGCGCTGCGCCCGGCGCAGCATGATCTCCGCCGCCGTCTCGCTGGGCAGCGCGGCCTTGGCCGGAGCGTCAATGGACGCCATGGGCTTGGGCGCGATCGGGTTGGGCAGCATCGACTGTGGTCGCATCGTCAGCGGGTATCTTTTTCAACTCGGGTCTGGACGTGAGGCCTTCCCCCAAAAGGCCTGTCGCAAAGGCGCAGAAAGGACACCGTCCCGGGGCGCGCGCCGCCCACGACACGGGTCGCGGCCCCTCGGGAGCCGAGAGAGACTCCTGCCGCGCTTGTCGATCGGCCAGTCTGACAAGATTTAGTAAAGATTGATTAATCGCGGCCAGGGCGCCGGAACGGTTCGGCTTTATCGAGGCTCCAACGCGGCCGCGCCGGCCGGCATCAGGAAAATCAGAGGCGATTCAGCGGGATCCGCAGATAGACCGTGCCGTTGTCCTCGGCCGGCGGCAGCTCGCCGCCGCGCATATTGACCTGGATCGAGGGGAGAATCAGCGCCGGCATGTCGAGCGTTTTGTCGCGGGTCTCGCGCATGGCGACAAACTCGTCCTCGGTAATGCCGTCATGGATATGGAGGTTCTGGGCCCGCTGCGCTGCGACGGTCGTTTCCCACACGAAATGATTGCGGCCGGGCGCCTTGTAGTCGTGGCAGAGGAACATGCGCGTCTGCGCCGGCAGCGACAGCAGGCGGCGGATCGACCGGTAGAGCGTGCGCGCGCTGCCGCCGGGAAAGTCGCAGCGCGCGGTGCCGTAGTCGGGCATGAACAGCGTGTCGCCGACGAACACGGCATCGCCGACGAGATAGCTGATGCAGGCGGGCGTATGGCCGGGCGTGTGCAGGACCTGCGCCTCCAGCGCGCCGATCGGGAAGCGGTCGCCGTCGCCGAAGAGCCGGTCGAACTGCCTGCCGTCGGGTTCGAGATCGGCGGCGTTGAAGACCGGCTTGAAGAAGCGCTGGACCGTGTTGACCGCGGCACCGATGCCGGTGCGGCCGCCCGACTTCGACTTGAGGTATCCCGCGGCGCTCAGGTGATCGGCATGGACATGGGTCTCGAGGATCCAGACGAGCTCGGCTTTCGCCGCCGACACGGCCGCCAGGATCGCGTCGGCCGATCGGTGGCCGGTGCGCCCCGACTTGGGGTCGAAATCCAGCACCGGATCGATGACGGCGGCTTTGCGGCTCTCCGGGTCGGTCACGAGATAGGAGACCGTGAAGGTCGGTTCGTGGAAGAAGGCCTGGACGGTCGGATTCATGGCGTCACCTGTCGGGGGGCTTGATCTTCACTTAAGCATTCTCTAATTTAGCGTCAACTGAAATAAGGAATGCCGATGCGCGCCTTGCAGAAGCTGGATCGGGCTGAGTTCGAGGCCAAGGCGTCGGCCGCGGCCCGTTTCCTGCGTGCGATCGCAAACGAGCACCGGCTGATGATTCTCTGCCGCTTGGGCGAGGGCGAGAAGTCGGTGGGGGAGCTGTGCGATCTCATCGGCTTGCAGCCTTCGGCCCTGTCGCAGCATCTGGCCCGGCTGCGGGCGGACGGTATCGTCGGCACCCGGCGCCAAGCCCAGACCATCTTCTACCGCCTCACGAGCCCGGACGCGGTGCGGCTCATCACCACGCTGGCCGCGATCTTCTGCCCGCCGCCCGGTGCCAAGTCCCGGAGGACCGCATCATGACTGATTCGCTGAAACCCATCGACCCGCGCGATCTCGATGCGGCGCTGAAACAGGGAAGCGCGATCCTGATCGATATCCGCGAACCTTCGGAACATGCCCGGGAGCGCATTCCCGGCGCGCGCTCGATCCCGCTGTCGAAACTGGACGATGGAAGCTGGCCCGCCCGGATCCCGCCCGGCAAGATCACCGTGTTCCATTGCAAGAGCGGCCAGCGCACGGCCGCGCAGGCGGGCCGGCTGGCCGCCAAGGTGGATGGCGAGGCCCGGATGCTGGCCGGCGGGATCGAGGCTTGGAAGCGGTCGGGCTTGCCGGTGCTGTTCGACCGCTCGGCGCCGATCGAGCTGCAGCGTCAGGTCCAGATTGCTGCCGGCAGTCTGGTTTTCCTGGGCGTGCTGCTGGCGGCGACGGTTTCGCCCTGGTTCATGCTGATGAGCGGCTTCGTCGGCGCCGGCCTGATGTTCGCGGGCATCACCGGCTATTGCGGCCTGGCGCGCCTTCTTTCCCTTATGCCATGGAACCGCCGTGCCGGCGGCGGCGATCCGCTGACGGCCTGATCGAGCGGCGCTTGCGGGCGCTTCAGGAATTGATCGCCGTCACGATCCAAATCGCGGCGGGCAGCGGCACCGACAGGTCCTTCCGATAAGGCGCGAGGGCCTTCTTCACGGAAGCGGCGACCGCGTCGCGCACGGCTTGCGGCCGGCCCTCGACCGCGCGCGCGGTGGCGCCGATCTCGAGCGTGGCGGCGACGGCCGTCTCGAGCCCGCGCCCCGCGGCAATGTCGAAGGCGAGGTCGACCGGCTCCATCCGGATGTCGCTGAAGCCCGCCTCGGTCAGGATGCGGTGCACCCGCTCTTCGCTCGCGAAGGCGAAGGGGCTGGGATCCTCGGGGCCGAGCTTGGGCAGCGGCGGCACATGCTCATAGGCGGCCTGGAGCGGCAATGTCATCCAGGGGTTCAGCTTGGAATCGCGAAAGCAGGAGAAGGCGAGGCGTCCTTTCGGCTTCAGCCCGCGGCGCAGATTGGCGAAGGCGCGCGCCGGCTCGGCGAAGAACATGACGCCGAAGCGCGAGAACAGCAGATCGAAGCGGCCCGGCGGCAGGGGAAAGGTGGTGGCATCGGCCACCTGCAGCTCGATGGGGATTCCGGCCGGCAGGCGCTCGCCCGCGCGGGCCAGCATCGGCGCCGAGATGTCGAGGCCCAGCACATGGCCGGTGCGGCCGACCGCCTGGCCCAGCTCGAGCGTGGTGCCGCCGCAGCCGCAGCCGATATCGACCACCCATTCGCCGGGTTTGACCGCCGCGCGCTCGAGCGTCGCCATGGCGACGGGACCCAGGACGATGTCCCACATCTCCTGCATCTTGATCCAATGCTGGCCGCCCTGGCCGTTCCAGTAGTCGGCCTGCTCCGTATTGCGCGGATCGGATTTCATGGCGGTCATGCTGTCGTTCCTTGTGCCCTGCGGTCAGACATCCAGCTCGCGATAATGCCGGAAGATGCCTTCCTCGTTGAAGGGCGGCCGCCGGTCCGAGGCCAGATAGGCGGCGATTCGCGGCCGGGCGGCGATGCGATCGTGGAGATCGATCGCATGGCGGCATTTCCGCTCGATGCGCGCCATGGCGCGCGGGAAGGCGTAACGCAACCCCTCGACCAGCTGGAACAGGGACAGGTCGGCATAGCTCAGGGACGGGCCGCCCAGATAGCTCGTGCTCTTCCGGCCACGGGCGAGGATCTTCTCGAAATAGCCCAGATATTTCGGGATCCGCGTGCGGACGAAGTCATGGGCGCGCCGCCGCGCCTCCATCCGCTGGTCCTCATAGTAGAAGTTGGTCGAGATGGGGTGGTGCGTGTCGTGCACCTCCTGGACCAGATCCGCCATGGTGAGCTGCAGCTGGTGGATCCAGAGCCGGCCGGATTCGGTCTCCGGCGCCAGGCCGTGGCGCTCGCCCAGATAGAGCAGGATGTTGGCGGTCTGGCCGATCACCAGCCGCCCCGCCTTGAGGAAGGGCGGCGCGAAGGGCGGATGCTGGATCGACCGGCCGTCGAGAAAGCGCAGCAGCGCCGGAACACCGCCTCGCGGTCCCGATTGGGTTGCCACATCGACATAGTCGGCGCCCGCTTCCTCCAGCGTGAGCCTGACGAACTCGCCGCGCCCCTGGATCGAAGGCCAGTAATAGAGCTCGTAGCGCATCTCAGCCGTCCTTCCGCTGCATGAAGGCCGCGAAGGCCGCCTTGTAGTCGGGGTGCCAGCGCGAGAGCGCGGGCCGGTTCTCGATGATATCCTCGGCCGCCCAGCGGATCCGCTTGTTGTCGATGGCGCGCGTGACATCGTTGTCGGGACAGAGGATGTAGAAGTCGCCCCGGGCCATGGCGGGCAGCAGGAAATCCACGACCTGGTCGGCGCTCCAGGCCGCGGCCGGCTTCTCGGCCAGCCCCGTGATGCCGGTGAAGGTGAAGCCGGGCACCAGCAGATGGGCCGTCACGCGGCAGTTCTCGATGCCGCGCAGCTCATGCGCGACGGCCTCGGTCAGCACCTTCACGCCGGCCTTGCTCACATTGTAGGCGGTGTCGCCGGGCGGCGTGGTGATGCCCTGCTTGGAGCCGGTATTGACGATGGCGGCGGGCGTGCCCTGCGCGATCATCGCCGGCGCGAAGCTCTGCACGCCGTTGATCACGCCCCAGAGATTGATCTCCAGGACGCGACGCCAGCGCTCGTAATGCTCCCAGGGGCCGCCACCGTCGCCGACGCCCGCATTGTTCATCAGCAGGCCGATCTCGCCGAGATCGCGATAGGCGATCTCCCGGAGACGCTGCACCTCCTCGAGCCGGCTGACATCGGTCGGCACCGCCCGCACCGCGACCTTGCCGTTCGCGGCCGCCGCCACCTCCGCCGCCGCGCGGTCGAGGCGCTCGCCACCGAGATCGGCCAGGCAGACCTTCATGCCGAACGAGGCGGCGCGCTTCGCCATGGCGAGGCCGATGCCGCTCGCGGCGCCGGTGATGACCGCGGTGGCGCCGGGTCGAAGGGCGGGGTGAAGGGACATGGCGGTGTTCTCCTGGCGGTCGAATGCGAGGGCGGCAAGAAACGTGGCGCAGGCAGAGACGCCGCCGTTTCCGGATTCCGGGAAGGAACCGGATTCAGGATAAGGCGATTTCCCGCCCTGTCCCTTGCGATATGCGGGCGGCCCGCATGCAGATTTTGCGCGATCAGCCGATCGGCGATCCGAACTCTGCGCCACCGCGGCGCCACATCGAGGCGACGGCGCCGTCGTCAGCGGGCCTGGGACAGCCTTCGCGTCAGGTCGTGCGCAGATACCACTGGTAATCGAGCTCGGTCACCTCGGCCATGAACCGGTCGAGCTCGGCGCGCTTGATCGCGAGGAAGACCTCGAAGAAGTCCTTGCCGAGATACTCCTTGAGGAAGGCGGAGCGCTCGGCGCGCTCGATGGCGTGGGGCCAATGCTGCGGCAAGGCTCCGGGCTTCGCCTGCTCATAGCCGTTGCCGGTGATGGGCGGGCCCGGATCGATCTTGCGCTCGATGCCGTAATGCGCGCCGGCCAGCGCCATGGCGACCGCGAGATAGGGATTGGCGTCGGCACCCGAGGGGCGATGCTCGATATGGCGCGAGAAGCCGGGCCCCGCCGGGATGCGCAGGCCCACCGAGCGGTTGTTGATGCCCCAGGTCGGCGCCACCGGGGCATAGGAGGTGCGCCGGAAGCGGCGATAGGAATTGGCGTTGGGCGCGTAGACCAGCATCGCGTCGGCCATCGTCTCGGCCATGCCGCCGATGGTGTGGCGCAGCAGCGCGCTGCCTTCGGGCTTGTCGCCATCGGCGAAGAGATTGTTGCCGTCCTTGTCGGCGAGGCTCAGATGGATATGCATGCCCGAGCCGGCGCGGCCCGCGAAAGGCTTCGCCATGAAGCAGGCCTGCATCCCGTGCTTGGCGGCGACACCGCGGATGAGGCGCTTGAACATCAGGCCTTCGTCGACCGCGCGCATCGCGTCGGCGCGATGATGCAGCGTGATCTCCCACTGACCCGGCGAATATTCGTGGATCACGGTCTGTGCCGGCAGCCCTTGCGCCTTGGCGCAGGCGTGGATCTCGGCGAAGACCGGCCACATCTCGCCCAGGATGTTGACGTCGTAGACCTCGATATGGCGTGGGCGCTGGCCCGAGCCGGGGAGGAGGGCGGGGCGCGGCCGCCCGTCGGGGCCGGGCGTCGGATCGAGCAGGTAGAATTCGAGCTCGACCGCCATCACCGGCGTCAGGCCCTGGTCGGTGAAGCGCTTCACCACCCGCTCCAGCACATGGCGCGGATCGGCGTGATAGGGCCGCCCGTCCAGCTCGTGCATGGTGAGGAGCACCTGGGCGGTCGGCTCCTCGGTGCGCCAGGGGGCGGGCAGCAGCGTGCCCGGCACGGGATGGCAGAGGCGGTCCGCATCGCCATCGACCCAGACCAGGTTGGTCTCCTCGACATCCTCGCCGGTGATGTCGAGGCTCAGGATCGAGCCCGGCATGTAGCGGCCATGGCGATAGATCGCGAGCAGCTCTTCGCGGCGGATGTTCTTGCCGCGCATGACCCCGCCCGGATCGGTCAGGACGAGATCGATGCCGGCGATCTCGGGATGCGCGGCGAGGAAGCGCTCGGCCTCTTCCGGCGCGGCACCGATAGGGGTTTGCGGGGCGATGCCCTTCGAATTCATGACGGGGTCAGCCCTTCTTCAGCTCGTCGACGCAAGCACCTAGCGCGGTCACCAGCTTCTCCACATCGGCCTTGGCGGTCGCCGGGCAGCAGAGCGTCATGTTGTGGAAGGGAGCGATCATGACCCCCCGGTTGATGAAATAGAGATGCAGCGCCTTCTCGAGCGGCTCGATCAGCGTGGCGGCGGCCTCGGTGCCGTTCCGCGGCGGCTTGGCCGAGAACACGATCTCGGCGCGCGAGCCGACGCGGGCCACATGCCAGGGCAGCGCGCGAGCATGGATGACGCTCTCCACGCCTTCGGCCAGCGCCTTCGACATGGCTTCCATATGGGCATAGGCCTGCGGCGTCATCACCTGCTCGAGCACGACGCGCATCAGATGCAGCGACAGCGCGTTCGCCGAGAGCGTCGTGCCGATGCCGCTATGGCCGTGCGGGACCGATTGCTGCGCCTTGCGGATGCGGTCGGCGACCTCGGCGGTATAGCCGTAGACGGCGCTGGGAATGCCGCCCGAGATCGGCTTGCCGAGGGTAAGGAAATCCGGATCGAGCCCGTAGGCGCGGGTATAGCCGCCGGGGCCGGTCGAGATGCAGTGGGTCTCGTCGATCACCAGCAAGGTGCCGTAGCGGCGCGTGAGCGCGCGCATCTGCTCGTGGAAGCCCGGCTCCGGCAGCACCATGCCGATATTGGTCATGGCGGGCTCGCAGATCACGGCGGCGATGTCGCCTTCCATCAGCTTCGCCTCGAGGGCGTCGAGATCGTTGAACTCGATCACCGTGGCCACGGCGGTCAGGTCCTGCACCTGGCCGATCAGCCCCGGCCGCGGGATCTGGTGGTTGCCCCGGAGCCGCAGATAGGTGTCGTCGACCGTGCCGTGATAGCAGCCGTTGAAGACCAGGATCTTGGGCCGGCCGGTGATGCCGCGCGCCAGGCGCAGCACGAAGCGGTTGGCGTCGGTGGCCGTGGTCGCCATCTGCCAGTAGGGCAGGCCGAAGCGGTGCGACAGGAGCTCGCCGACCGCGATCGCGTCCTCGGTCGGCAGCATGTAGGTCAGGCCCTTGTCGGCATGCTCGCGCAGCGCTTCCACCACGGGGGCCGGCGAATGGCCGAACATGGAGCCGGTATCGCCCAGGCAGAAATCCGAATAGGCGTTGCCGTCCACATCCCAGATGCGGGCCCCGGAGGCCTGCTTGGCGAAGATCGGGAAGGGCGTCGCCCAATCGGTCATCCAGCTCATCGGCACGCTGCCGGGGAAATGCGCCTGCGCTTCCTGGGCGAGCTTGTGCGATTTGGGATGGCTCTGGGCGAAACGCGCCCATTCGCGCTCGGTCATCGCGCTGACGGCCAAGGCGGCGATACCGGCCATGCGGTCGGTCATGACGGGGTGGCTCCTCGATCAGGCATGGGCCGAGGGCGATGCGAAGCTTTTGCCGCCGGCGCTGAAGAGCCATAAGGGAGGCTTGCGCCGCCTTCAACCCCCCGTCCGGGTGGGCGCCCGTTCCGGTCAGGCGGTTTGCGGGTAAAGCAGTGGAAATTCAGGACCCTGCAGCGGGTCGCCATGGGCCAGCGTCACGCCGGGAAAGGGCGGAGAGGTTCGGCCCTTGCGCACGGCCCAGCGGGCGTCGTCGCCGACCAGGCGGGCGGAGAAGGCGCGCCGGCGCCGTCCGGTCGCGCGGTTGCCCGGCGCCCCGTGGAGCGTGAGGAAGTGAAAGGCGACGGCATCGCCGGGCTCGAGGTCCCAGGCCAGCACGCGATAGCGGCCGCGCTCCGCCTCGATGTCCGGCACCGCTTCGAGGCCGTCGCCTTCGTAGAGCGCCGTGCGGTCGAAGCGTTCGGGGCGGAACCAGCGCCCCCAGCGATGCGAGCCGGCGACGAACTCGACGGCGGTGTCCCGCGGCACGGAATCGAGCGCGACCCAGACGCTGCAATTCTGGCCGCCATCGACGCTGTAATAGGGCTGGTCGTGGTGCCAGGGCGTGGGCATGTCGGTGCCCGGCTCCTTCACCAGCACATGCTCATGGAACAGCCGCACGGACCTGGCCCCCATGAGCTGGGCGCCCGCTTCCGCCAGCGGCGAATGGCGGAGGAAATCGTCATATTCGGGGAAGCGGCTCCAGTTGCAGTAGTCGCCGAAGAACAACCCCGATCCGTCCTTGGCTGGATAGATGCGGGCACCGGCGCTGGGCGATGCCATGTTGCGCTCGATGCCGGCGCGCAAAGGCTCGACCCAGTCTTGGAACAATCCGCGCAGCGCGACCGCGCCGTCCTGCTGGAAGTCCCTGATCTGCGCGGCGTCGACCCGCTGCATGGCGAAGTCCCTCATCGAATCCGTGGCGGCGGATCGACACGATCCCTGACGCCCTCGGCAAGTTTAACGAAATTTCGCTGCGAAGCCAGTTGCCGGGACCCGTGAGGCTGGCATAGGAAGGTGCCGACCGGCATCTCGACCTCCTGTCGAGGGCGGATCGGCCCGGTTGCCGACCGGTCGGTATCGGACAAGAGAGGTGCCGGATCGCCGGCGCCCGACCCTGCTCTTTAGAGTCTTTCCGGGATTCATGCTCGAGCGCGTTGTTGCTGCCCTGGTCGGTTGGAGTGCCCGCCGCGCCCTGATCGTGGTGCTGCTGCTGGCCGCCTTGACCGTCTGGGCCGGCCTTCATGTCGTGCACACGCTGAAGATGAACAGCGACACCTCGGCCATGATCTCGGACAAGCTGGCCTGGCGCCAGCAATGGGACGAGCTGGGAAAGCTGTTCCCGCAGAACAACGGCCTCCTGGTCGTGGTGGTCGACGGCGCCACGCCGGACCAGGCCGAAGACGCGACCGAGGCGCTCTATGAGAAGCTGGCCCTGCGCAAGGACCTCTTCACCAGCGTGCGGCGCCCCGATGGCGGGCCTTTCTTCCAGCGCTACGGCCTGCTGTTCCTGCCCGTGGACAGCCTGCAGCGATTGTCGAACTCGGTGGCCATGGCGCAGCCCTTCATCGGCAGCCTGCGCGCCGACCCCAGCCTGCGCGGCCTGTTCGACATGCTGGCCCTGGCGGCGGATGGCGTCGCCCAGCAGACGGGCGGGCTCGCGATGCTGCAACGGCCGCTGGGTGCCATCGAAGCCTCGCTGACCAGCGCGCTCGAGGGAAAGCCCAAGCCGCTCTCCTGGCAGACGCTGCTGATGGACCGGCCGGTCGAGCCGCGCGATCTGCGCCACCTGATCCTGACCCAGCCCGTGCGCGACTTCAGCTCGCTCGCCACCGCCGCCTCCGCCAGCCGCTTCATCCGCGAGGAGGCGCAGGCGCTGGGCCTGACGCCGGACAAGGGCATCACGGTGCGGTTGACCGGCTCGGTGGCGCTTCAGGACGAGGAGCTCCAGACCGTCACCGAGGGCATGGGAACCGCACTGGTCCTCTCGATCGTCCTGGTGCTGGGCCTGCTGCTGGTCGCGCTGCGCTCGGCGAAGCTGATCCTGGCGAGCTTCATCACGCTGCTGGTGGGGCTCGTCCTGACCTTCGCCTTCGCTTCCTTCACGGTCAATCCGCTCAACCCGATCTCGGTCGCCTTCGCCGTCATGTTCATCGGCCTCTCGATCGATTTCGGCATCCAGTTCGGCGTGCGCTTCGGGCAGGAGCGCTATCTCGATGCCGATCCGGCGACGGTGCTGCCGCGTACCGGCTATGCCATGGCGCGGCCGCTCACCCTGGCAGCGGTCGCCATCGCCGTCGGCTTCGCCTCCTTCCTGCCGACCGATTATCGCGGCGTCTCGGAGCTGGGGCTGATCGCGACCGCCGGCATGATCGTGACGCTGGTGCTCAACCTGACCCTGATGCCGGCGCTGCTGGCGCTGCTGAAGCCGCGCGGCACGCCGCGCGAGATGGGCTATCTGTGGGCCGCACCGGTCGACGAGTTCCTGCTGCGCCGCCGGCGCTGGGTCCTGCTGTTCTTCGGCCTGGTGACGTTGCTCGGCGTCGGCGCCGCCTACTGGCTGCGGTTCGACTACAACCCCTTGCATCTGCGCGACCCCAAGGTCGAATCGATGGCGACCATCCTCGACCTGATGCGCGACCCGCTGTCCTCGCCCTTCACGATCGAGACGCTGGCGCCCGACATCGAGGCCGCGCAGGAGACGGCCGGGAAGCTCTCGGCCCTGCCCGAGGTCGCCGCCGCCCTCACGGCCGCGAGCTTCATCCCGCAGGACCAGGACGCCAAGCTGGCGATCATCTCCGATCTGCAGCTCCTGATCGGACCCACGCTCGACCAGTCCGCGATGCGGCCGCCGCCCAGCGACGACGAGATCCGGGCCTCGATGAAGAACTGCGCCCAGAAGCTGCGGCAGGCCCTGCCGGACCTGCCGGCGGCCCAGGCGCTGGCCGCCGCGCTCGATCGCGCGGCTGCGGCCGATGGCTCGCTTTACCCGCTGCTGACGGAGCTTCTCATCAAGGGGCTCGACGCGCGCCTGAAGCTGCTCTCGGTGGCGCTGACCGCCGAGCCGCTCGATCTCGACAAGCTGCCCGAGGAGCTGCGCCGCGACTGGATCGCGCCGGACGGGCGCGCGCGGGTGCAGGCTTTCCCCTCCGGCAACGCCAACGACAACGACATCATCACGAAGCTGGTGCAGGCGGTCAGGACGGTGGTTCCCGACGCGACCGGCTCGGCGGTGCAGATCTATGAATCGGGCCGGGCCGTCGCCAACGCTTTCCGCATCGCCACGATCACGGCGCTGGTGGCGATCACCCTGCTGCTGGGGCTGCTGCTGCGCCGGCTGCGCGACGTGCTGCTGGTGCTGGCGCCCATCCTCGTGGCGGGCTTCGCCACGATGCTGGTCTGCGTCCTCATCGGGCTCGAGGTCAATTTCGCCAACATCATCGCGCTGCCGTTGCTGCTCGGCATCGGGGTCGCCTTCACCATCTATTTCGTGGTGAACTGGCGCAAGGGCGTCACCCATCCGCTCACCTCGAGCACCTCGCGCGCCGTGCTCTTCAGTGCGCTCGCGACCGGCGCCTCGTTCGGCAGCCTTGCGCTCTCGAGCCACCCGGGCACCGCGGGCATGGGGCTTCTGCTGCTGTTGTCGCTGGTGATCATGCTCACGACCATCTTCCTGTTCCTGCCGGCGCTGATGGGGCCGCCGCCGTCCCGCGGCTGACACCCGCCGCCCACCGTTTCATTCCCGCCATCCCAGGAGGCCATTGCCGATGTCCGTCACGAATTACGCCGAGGGCGTTCGCACCGAGCGGCGCGGCCAGGTGATCGAGATCACGCTCGATCGTCCCAAGGCGAACGCGATCGATCCGGGCATAAGCCAGCGCCTGGGCGAGATCTTCTCGGAATATCGCGACGATCCCTCGCTGCGCGTGGCGATCGTGACCGCGGCCGGCCGCTTTTTCTCCGGCGGCTGGGACCTGAAGAGCGCGGCCCCGGACCAGGATTTCGGCCGCGGCGGGTTCGCGGGCCTGACCGAGATGTTCAATCTGCGCAAGCCGGTGATCGCCGCCGTCAACGGCATCGCCGCCGGCGGCGGGTTCGAGCTGGCGCTGGCCTGCGACCTGATCGTGGCCGCGGAGAGCGCGGAATTCATGTTGCCGGAGGTCAAGATCGGCCTCATCCCCGATGGCGGCGGCGTGCTGCGCCTGCCCAAGCGGTTGCCGCGTGCCATCGCCACCGAGCTTCTCATGACGGGACGGCGCATGGGTGCGCCGGAGGCCGATCGTCACGGGCTTCTCAACCGCTGCGTGCCGCTGGCCGATCTGATGCCGGCGGCCAGGGCGCTTGCCGACGATCTCGTCGCTTCGGCGCCGCTTGCCGTCATGGCGGTCAAGGCGGTGCTGCAGGCGACCGAGGCGCTGACGGTCGAGGATGGCTACAAGCTGCTGACGAGCGGCGCGCTGCCGGACTATCAGCGCATGCGCGATTCGGAGGATTATTGGGAAGGCCCGAAAGCGTTCCAGGAGCGGCGCCCGCCGGTCTGGAAGGGGCGCTGAATCGCGGTGGCGGCGCGCGAAGATGGTGAAGCCGCCGCTAACCATGCCGCTGGGACAGTTATCCTAAAAATGCCGTAAATCCGGCAATTTTTCGCTGCCTTCAGCTTATAGAAACGATGGCCGGCGATACTTCTGCGGCACGCGATTTTTGACGCGGGAGCAGGATGCTCGCGCGAATCCCGCCGAGGAAGGCATCATGGCCACGGTTCGGATCTTCGATCACGGAACGGATCTCAGCCGGCGCGAGGAAGCGGCGCGCGGCTTCGCGCCGGTGCGGGTGGCTCAGAACCAGGGTCAGCAGATCTGGCGGATGCTGCTGATCTTCGCCACCACCACCGGGGTTTCGCTGCTGGCGCTGATCGGCCTGCTGTTCTACGGCGCCATCCTCGGCTTCTGATCCGCGACCGGCATCGCCTCGTTGCCGTCGAGAACCGGCCAGCCCCGCCGCCGGAACAGGCGGCGCAACCACAGCACCGTGACGAAGGCCAGAAGCAGCCCGCCGATCGTGTCGCTCAGATAATGGGCGTTGAGGATGACGCGCGTCGCGGCGACCAGCGTGGCGGCGGCGAAGGCGGGCCAGCGCCAGGCCGGCCTTATCAAGGCGATCGCGAAAGCGAGCGCGAAGACCGTTGTGGCGTGGCCCGAGGGAAATCCACGCAGATCGGATTCGAGGTTCCAGGGCTGGAAGCCATAGGCGCCCTCGCCGAGATACCGGTCCGGCCGCAACCGCCCGATCGCCAGCTTGATGATGTTGGCGAGAATTCCCGAAAGAGCGACGGCCGCGAACAGGAAGGTCGCCGTCCAGGCGCGCGCACGGCATCGTGCGTGGCGGTCGCTCGGTCGCTCGGCCCGGTCCGCGTGCCAGGCCCAGAAGCCGGCGGCCGCCGCGCTCAGCAGCAGCCAGCTCAGCGACTTGCCGAACAACGTGATGTCGGCGGCGAGGTTCTTGAATCCGGCCGGCAGGCCCTGCATCGCGATCGCGATCGGGCGGTCGGCGAACAGCATCAGAACCGGAATCGCGAGGGCGGCCGCCAGCAGCAGCAGGAGCGTGCGGTGGCCAGGGTTCGCGATGCCGAGCCGATCAGCGCGCGGCATCATAGAGGGTCAGGCGCAACCAGGCGCCCTTGCTGTAGTTGAAGGTGTCGAACTGGGCGAGGATCTCGGTCGCGATGGCGTTCTTGCGGGCGCCCGCGTCGAAATCGGCGCGGTTCTCCTCGCTGATCAGCGCGAAGCGGCAGGCGGGATCGTCGGCCAGGAAGGCGGCGGCCTGGGCGGGCTCGGTCATCACGGTTTCGGTCCCGAGCAGGAAGACCAGGCTCGGCTCGTCATAGCCGGTACTGGCCAGGCGCGGCGCGGGGCAGTCGGCATGGGCCTGGACCGCCTCCGCCACGAGGCGGCTGGGCCAGAGCACGTCGAGATTGGGCAGGAGCCGGCCGAACACCATGAAGCTCGCGAGCTGGCTGGCGACCAGGAGACAGACGACGCCTTGCTGCGGGCGGCCATAGGCCGTCATCACGCTGCCGGCCAGCATGGCGAGCGCGATCACCAGCGCATAGGGCCAGGCCATGACGTCGATCGGCTGGCCCAGCACCGTGGGCAGCCACAGCCCGATGCCGGCGATGCCGAGACCGATCAGGATGGTCGCCGTGAGATTGAGCCAGCCCAGCGCCCGGTGCCAGGGCACCCGGGAGGAAAGCGAGGCCAGATTCTGGGTGATGGCATAAGCGGTCAGCAGCGCCAGGCCGGCATAGAGCGGCAGCGCATAATGCGGGAGCTTGGTCGGTATCAGCTCGAGCACCAGCCAGGCCGGCAGCAGCCAGGCGATGCAGAAGCGGATCGGCGGCTCGTCGCGGCGGCGGGCCAAGCGGAACAGGGCGAGCCCGACCGGCAGGGCGAAGGGCCAGAGGCCCAGGAACAGGGTCGCCGCGTAATAGCCGGGCAGGCCGCCATGGCCTTCCTGGCTGGCGACGACCTTGCCGAGAAAGTCATGCCCCAGCGCTTGCCGCGCGAAGTCGCCGTTGCTCTTGGCCATGATGGCGATGAACCAGGGCGCCACCAGGGCGAGCACCAGCAGGATGCCGGGAACGGGGTAGAGCCGCAGCAGCCAGCGGCGGCGGCGCTCGAGCAGCGCCAGGGCCAGCGCGGTGAGCCCGACGAAGAACAGGATCACCGGGCCCTTGATCAGGAGCCCGGCGCCGATTGCGGACCAGAACAGCAGCGCATTGCCCCATCCCGGCATGCGGGCGGCCGGTGCCGTCTCGGCGAGATAGACCCGCAGCAGGGCCAGCGTGGCGGCGAGGATCAGCGCTAGCTGCACCATGTCGGTCGTGGCCTGGCGCGCCTCGATGCCGAAGAGCGGCGAGGCCGCCAGGATCACCCCCGCCAGGAAGCCGATCCCCGGCGCGAAGAGCAGCCGCCCCATCCGGGCGGTGAGCAGCAGCGAGGCGAGGGCCGCGGCCAGCGAGGGCAGCCGGTAGCGCCAGATGCTGGGCTCCGCCGGGCTGCCGCCGCTGAGACCGTTCGCCAGCGCCTGCAGCCAATAGATGCCGATCGGCTTCTTGTAGCGTGGGGCGTCCTGGAAGCGGATATCGACCAGGTTGCCGCTCTCCATCATCTGCCGCGTGGCCTGGGCGAAGCGCGCCTCGTCGCGATCGATCGGCGGCAGGCTGAAGAATCCGGGCAGCAGCCAGAGCAGGGCGAGGAAGGCCAGCAGCGGCGCGCTCTTCTGCGGATGTTCGACGATCGCGGCCAGGCGGCCCAGAGGATGAGGGGCGGCTTCTTTCCAGACCCGATCAGAGCTGTGCGACATGACGCGCCCGCAGCTTGTCACGCCAGATGAAGAAAATGTTGCGCGCGTAGATCGCGAGCCCGGCCCCCTGGCCCAGGATGAAGACCGGGTCGCGACGCCAGATCGCGTAAGCGAGCAGGATCATGCCGCCGGCGACGGAGAAATACCAGAATATCTCGGGAACGACGCTGCGGCGGGCGCGCTCGCTCACGATCCATTGCAGCAGGAAGCGCAGCGAGAACATCGCCTGCCCGGCGAAACCGACGATCAGCCAGCCTGTCATGAGTGCCTGCCCGCCCGGATCCTTGGCTCTTCGATTCGTGCTGCTTCCTCGGCCGCGGCGACGGCGGCGGCCAGGCCGCGCCGCTTGAGCCAGAGGACGCCCGCCATATCGATCAGGCCGCGCGCCGCGCGTCCGAGATTGTCGTAGTTGGAACGGCCATGGCGCCGCGGCCGGTCGTTGACGCCGATGAAGCGGGTATGGCCGCCCGCGATCTGGACCAGCGCCGGCAGGAAGCGGTGCATGCCGTTGAAGCTCGGCAGCCGCAGCAGAAGATCGCGCCGAACGAGCTTGAGGCCGCAGGCGCTGTCGCTGCATCCGTCCTTCAGCACGCGCCGCCGGAGGCCGTTGGCGATATGGGAGGCGAGCTGTTTCGACCCGCTCGATTTTCGTTCCCGGCGCAAGCCGCCGACAAGATCGGCGCCGGAGGCGATGGCCAGCTCGATCATGGGCGGCAGGTCGGCCGGGTCGTTCTCGCCGTCGGCGTCGATGGTCGCCACCCATGGCGAGCGTGCCGCCCGGGCGCCGGCCAGCATGGCCGCGCTCTGGCCGGAGCGTCGCGGCAATCGCAGCAGCCGCAGCCGCGGGTTCGCGGCGACGAGGCCCGCCATGACGGCGGCGGTCTCGTCCTCGCTCGCATCGTCGACCAGAATGATTTCCGCCGGCCGCCGGAATGGGGGAAGTGCCGCGATCTCGGCCAGCAGCGGCGGCAGGTTGTCGGCCTCGTTATGGGCCGGAATGACCAGGCTGTACTGCATTCGCATGGCCGTTCGGTGGTCGACCGCTCTGTTCCCGCGGTTCGCCGCCAAGTATCGCTTGCCCCGGCTCTGGCGGGCCTATGAGCTTTTTAGGGCAGGTCCGGGACCAGGCAGCCTCGCCCCAAGGCGCCGGCCAGGGCCGCGGCAAGATCGAGCGCGGGATCAGCGGCCAGGGCGCCGCCCGCCGCGGCCTCGAGGCTGGCCCCTTCGTGGAAGCGGCTCAGCAAGGCGAACTCGCCCTCCGTAATCGATGCCAGTGCCAGGTCGAAGCCCTGGCGATAGACCAGGAGCGGCCCGCCGCCCTCCTCGAGATCGATGGCGATGTCTGCATCGGCATCGGCCCCCGGCCGGTTGGCGCGCCAGATGCGCTCGATCGGCCAGGGCGAGCGGAGCAGATGACAGGCCGGATGGAGGCGAAGCGGGGTCATGGCCTCGGCGGCCTGGGCGAGGTCGGCCGGTGCCAGCGCCGGCAGATCGGCGGCGTGCAAGGCCATGTTGATCGCCCATTCCAGCCGCCCGACATCGGGCAGATAGACCAGCGAGGCCGCCGGGCGATAGTCCGCGAGGAAGGCCGGAAACTCGGCGCCGTAACGGGAAAGGCGCGCCTCCCGCGGCGGTCTTGCCCGCACGAAAATGGCCGCGGCCGTCCGGAAGAAGCCCTCGCCGACCAGGCGCTCGATCGTCGGAAAGGTGGCCCGGAGCGCTTCGGTCAGGCTGATCAGGCAGTTGTTGCGGTAGATCTGCAGCCGCTGGGCGGGCGCCAGGCCGCGCCCGTCAACCCGATCGAGCAAGGCGCCGTCGAGTGGGCCCGGGGAGCGATCGAGCGCCCGCTCGCCGATCGCCTGCTGCAGCTCATGCAACCGCATGACGATCCTCGCCCGCGACACCGGCCCCGCCATAGCCGCTCAAAACGGCATCGGCCTTGGCCGCTTCCGCCAGCAGGACCGGCAGATCGGGAATCGACGAATCCCATTCGATCAAGGTCGGGCGCGGCCCGATCCGGGCGATCGTCTGGCGATAGAGCGCCCAGACCTCCGGGGCCACCGCTGAGCCGTGATCGTCGATCCTGAGCTCGACCCCTTCCACGTCCTGCCGGCTGTGGCCGGCCAAATGGATCTCGCCCACCAGCTCGCCCGGGATGGCCTGCAGATAGGCCTCGGGGTCGAAGCCGAGATTGCGGGCGCTGACGAAGACATTGTTGACGTCGAGCAGCAGCCCGCAGCCGCTGCGCCGGCAGGCCTCGACGAGAAAGGCCGGCTCGCTCATCTCCGAATGGCGGAAAGCGAGATAGCTCGAGGGATTCTCGATCAGGATGGTACGGCCCAGCGCGTCCTGGGTCTGCCCGACATGCGCCACCAGGTTGGCGAGCGCTTCCTCGGTCCAGGGCAGGGGCAGGAGATCGTTGAGGTAGAGCCCGCCCATGCCGGTCCAGGCGACATGCTCCGAGACCAGGCCGGGCTCGGTCTGCCGCACGAGCTGTCGCAGCCGCTCGAGGTGATCGCGGTCGAGCGGTGCGGCACCGCCCAGCGACAGGCCGACGCCATGGAGGCTCAGCGGGTAGGCTTCGCGCAGGCGGCCCAGCACATGGCGGATCCAGCCGCCGGTCATGTAGTTCTCGGCATGGGCTTCCAGCCAGCCCGTGCGGCGATCGCCGTCGAGCAGGGCACGGTGGTGGGGATGGCGCAGGCCGATACCCGCAGCCGCCGGGATCCTGCCGGCGGCAGGGAATGTGACAGAGGCGGTGGCGGACGATCCCGGCATTCTCGGATCAGGTCTTGGGTTGCAGGCTGCCGCCGGCGATCTTCTCGCAGGTGCCCTTCGGCACGTAGATCCAGGCATCCGGCTGATTGTCCTTGGCGCTCGTACCGGCGCAGGCATTGGTCGCCGTCTGGCAGTCGTTCTTGCCCGCGGCCGAGATGCCGTAGCATTTCTCATTGTCGGACGCGGCAGCGGTGCCCGCCTGAACCATGACGATGGCGGCGGCGACGGCAGAAGCGACGATCAATGGGGTCTTCATTACCTGAGGTCTCCTGGCAGAGAGAATGGTGGGAACGGAGACCATCAATATCAAATCCTGGCGCGGTTGCGACAACGCTGCCCCCGCGTCGCGGAAAACGGAAACGAGGAGGCCGGATCGGCGTCGGCCCCATGATGAAGCGCGCGGCGTTCACATGCCCCTCAAACAGCCGTGAGCGGCGCTTTTGCGAGGCTTGCCCGGCACCGGGCGGCATGGTCAGCATCGGATATGTCGGCCGCGACCCGCAAAGGCGGGGAGGGCGCGGCACCCAGGAGCAGGAGAGCATCGATGTCGGATTCGGTTCCCGGCCGGCGCGTCGTCGTCACCCGGAGCGTTCCCTTTCATGATTACGACATGGAAGGGCCGCTCCAGCGGGATATGAGCTATCTGCCCCTGAGTTACCGCGACGATACCAAGGAGGGCTGCTACCTGATGCGGATGGACCCGGGTGCGGTGACGATCGCCCACGATCATCCCGGCTTCGAGGAGTTCATGGTGCTCGAGGGCGAGCTGGTCGACAGCGACGGCCGCCGGTTCCGGGCGGGGGATTTCGTCAGCTATCAGCCGGGGACCCGCCACAATTCCTGGACCGAAAGCGGCTGCCTGCTGGTCGTGTTCGAATGGGGTGTCCGCCGCGCGGCGCCTGCCGGGGCCCCGACCGGAGGCTAAATACCCGTTCCCCGTGGGTTTTCCGTGGCCGCGACGGATAAGCCGTTGCTTTTCCCCGGTCGAGACGCTAAATCGCCGGAGCCCAGCTAGGGTATAGTTTTTCTGGGGTTGCGAAAGCGGTCCCGGAGGAGCCCACCGGGGCTCCCCGATTGTCGCGGCTCCCGGCCCGTTCCCACCTTATCGGCTGTCTCCATGGATTATCTCGATCAGCTCGAATCGCAGAGCGTCTATGTCCTGCGCGAGGCCTTCAATCGCATCGAAAAGCTCGCGATGCTGTGGTCGCTCGGCAAGGACAGCAACGTCATGATCTGGCTCGCGCGCAAGGCCTTCTTCGGCCATGTGCCGTTCCCGGCGATGCATATCGACACCGGCAAGAAGTTTCCGGAAATGTATGCCTTTCGCGACCGTTACGCGAAGGAGTGGAACCTCAACTTCATCCGCGAGAACTGCCCGCCGATCGAGGAGACCGATCCCTCGCTGCCGCCGGCCGCCCGCTCGGCCGCGCGCAAGACGCTGGGCCTGCGCAACGCCATCGCCAAGCATGGCTTCACCGGCATCATCGCCGGCATCCGGCGCGACGAGGAGGCGGTCCGGGCGAAGGAGCGCTATTTCAGCCCGCGCGGCGATTCCGGCCAGTGGGACTTCCGCGACCAGCCGCCGGAGTTCTGGGACCATTTCAACACCGACCTGCCGCCCGGCACGCATCTGCGCGTGCATCCGCTGCTGCATTGGACCGAGGTCGATATCTGGCGCTACACCGAGCGCGAGAAGATCCCCTGCGTGCCGCTCTATTTCGCCAAGGACGGCAAGCGCTACCGCTCGCTGGGCGACGCCGATATCACCAACCCCTTCAACAGCACCGCCACCACCATCCCCGAGATCATCGCCGAGCTGGAGGCGACGCGCACGCCGGAGCGTGCCGGCCGCGCCATGGATCGCGAGACCGAGGATGCCTTCGAGCGCCTGCGCGCCGACGGCTATATGTGAGCCTGGAAACCCGGATGTCGAGCAAACCGAAACCGCGCGCAGCCCGTGAGCAGCTGCGCATCGTCATCGTCGGCCATGTCGATCACGGCAAGTCGACCCTGGTCGGCCGCCTGTTCCACGACACGGGCTCGCTGCCCGAGGGCAAGTACGAAGCCATCAAGGCGATGTGCGAGCGCCGCGGCATGCCCTTCGAGTGGGCGTTCCTGATGGATTCCTTCCAGTCGGAGCGCGACCAGGGCATCACCATCGACACCTCGCAGATCTGGTTCAAGACCCAGAAGCGCGACTACGTCATCATCGATGCGCCCGGCCACCGCGAATTCATCAAGAACATGATCACCGGTGCCTCGAGCGCCGAGGCGGCCATGCTGCTGATCGATGCCGGCCACGGCATCCAGCAGCAGTCGCGCCTGCATGGCTTCCTGCTCAACCTGCTCGGCATCCGCCAGGTGGCGGTCGTCGTCAACAAGATGGACCTGGTCGACTACTCGGCCCATCGCTTCGCCGAGATCCGCCAGCAATACACCCACTATCTGGGCGGGCTCGGCGTGACGCCCGACTATTTCATCCCGATCTCGGCCCGCGACGGCGATAACATGGTCGAGCGGTCGACGCGCATGGACTGGTATCAGGGGCCGACGGTGGTCGAGGCGCTCGACAGCTTCCATCCGACGACGCGCCCGACCGACCAGCCGCTGCGCCTGCCGATCCAGGACGTCTACAAGTTCGACGACCGGCGCATCGTCGTCGGCCGGATCGAGAGCGGCCGGCTCTCGGTCGGCGACCGGCTGATGTTCTCGCCCTCGAACAAGACGGCACGGGTTTCCTCGATCGAGAGCTGGAGCACGCCCACCAAGCCGCTCGAGGCCCAGGCCGGCCAGTCGGTCGGCGTGATGCTCGACGAGCAGCTCTTCCTCGAGCGCGGCGAGATCGCGAGCCACGAGACGGATGCGCCGATCGAGACCAACGTCTTCCGCGGCCGGCTGTTCTGGCTGGGCCATGAGGCGCTCAAGGTCGGCGACAGCTACGAGCTCAAGCTCATGACGCGCTCGGCGCCGGTCACGGTGCAGAAGATCGAGCGCGTCTTCGATGCCGAGGACCTCTCGGAGAAGGCGGCGGTCGATGTGCCGCGGCACGGCGTCGCCGATGTCATCCTCCGGAGCCGGGGGCTGCTGGCGCTGGACGAGGGCCGCGACATGGCGCGCTCGGGCCGCTTCGCGCTCAGCGACGGGCACAATATCGTCGCCGGCGGCGTCGTCAGCATGGAGGGCTATCCCGACCAGCGCGAGCTGGTGACGGTCAAGGGCC
Organism: Hypericibacter adhaerens; assembly: GCF_008728835.1. Lineage (GTDB taxonomy): Bacteria > Pseudomonadota > Alphaproteobacteria > Dongiales > Dongiaceae > Hypericibacter > Hypericibacter adhaerens. The sequence goes on along the minus strand of NZ_CP042582.1, from coordinate 3,096,798 downwards.
GCAACATCAAGCGTGTCGCCCATGGCGTGGCGATCGATGCGCGCACCGCCCGCAACGGCCATATGGGCGGCGTGCTCTGGTTCACAGGGCTCTCGGGCGCCGGCAAATCGACCATCGCGATGGCGGTCGAGCAGGCGCTGTTCGTGCGCGGCTACCAGACCTACGTGCTGGACGGCGACAACGTCCGGCACGGCTTGAACTCGAACCTGGGTTTCTCGCCCGAGGACCGCGCCGAGAACATCCGGCGTATCGGCGAGGTGGCGGCGCTCTTCGCCGATGCCGGCATGATCGCGATCACGGCCTTCATCTCGCCCTATCGCGCCGACCGGCAGCGGGCGCGCGAGGCGGCCAAGGGCGCGTTCCACGAGATCTATGTCGAGGCCGATGTCGCGACCTGCGAGAGCCGCGATCCCAAGGGCCTCTACAAGAAGGCGCGTGCCGGCGAGATCGCGGAGTTCACCGGCGTGTCGGCACCCTACGAGCCGCCCGAGGCGGCCGAGCTGGTGGTCGATACAAACAAACTTTCGGTGGCCGACAGCGTGCGCAAGGTGCTCGATTACATCGAACGGCATATCGCGCTGAAGGACCCTGCGAAGAGCCGGTGAATCGCCACGATTTCTCCACAGATTCGCGGGGTTTTGGCGGGGGTTAGGGTGATTTCCGCTTGCGCCCGCCAGACCCGCCCGCTACGGTCCTCTGCGTTGACAATCTGCCGCTCCAGGCGGCACCGAATCACAGGCCCTATGCCATCGTTCCGGGACAGGGACCGGAACAATGGATCGATACCGATAGGTTAGGAACCAGGCCGGCACGAGGGGTGTCGACCGTCTGGTCCTGTTTTCGGCGCGGTTCGCCGCGTCCCGTGGATCGCTTGGGGGGACGGGGATGTCTGCTTGGCTGCAAGGGATCCGACATCGGACCGCGCGCTGGCAAGCGCGCGTGTTCATGACGCGTGAAGTTCTGATCCGGGCCGACGGCAAAGTCACCTACATATCGATCTCGCCGAACCTGCAGAAGGCCGTCGCCGCCACGATCCTGGCCGGCATCGCCTGGACGACCTACAGCTCCGTCGGGCTGGTGGTGAACGAGCGCGTCATCGAACAGAAGACCACCGAGGTCGCGGTCGCGCGCCAGGCCTATAGCGATCTGATGAACGGCGTCGGCAGCGCCTATGACGAGTTCGCCCGGCTCGTCGGCAATCTTCAGAAGAGCCAGAGCGAGTTGTTGGGCCTCGCCGATTCCGAGATGGACGCGGCGCAGGATCCCGCCCAGATGGCCGAGGTCACGCGGCGCGCCGCCGCGGCGCGCCAAACTCTCGACCAGGCGGACGCCGCCATCCGCGCCAAGCTGGCCATCTTCCAAGGCGACCTGACCTCGATCGCGGCCCAGCATCAGAAGCTGAACGAGACCATCGCGCAATTGCAGGACGATTTGCGCCTGGCGGATCGGGAGCGCAGCCAGTCCGAGGCCGAGAACGCGGCGCTGAGCGCCGCCTTGCAGGACAGCGGCCAGCAGATGGCCAAGGTCGTCGGCGACCAGGAGCAGCGCGAGGAGCGGATCCGTCTGCTGCAGCAGGCGGTCGCGACCCTGACCCACGACCGCAATGCGCTGGTCGATCGCCGGGCCCAGCTTGCCGAAGAGATCAAGAAGCTCGAGCAGAGGCTGATCGCCTACCAGACCTCCCAGCAGTCCGTGGTCGAGAACCTGGCCCAGCGGACCCGGACCAATGTGGACGAGGTGCTGAAGACCGTCGCCATGACGGGGCTCAATGTCGACAAGCTGCTGGCAAAGGCCGGCGAGATCATGCCCGGTATCGGCGGGCCCTTCGTCGACCTGACCCAGGTCGCGGACCTGAACGCCGCCGAGAGCGCCATGCTGACCGTCTCGAGTCTCGACGACGAGGTCGACCGCTGGGACCGGCTGCAGTTCGTTCTGCACAGCCTGCCGCTGGCGGCGCCGTTGGACCATTTCATGCTATCGAGCGGCTTCGGCACGCGGCGCGATCCCCTCAATGGGAAGCTGGCGGTTCACGAGGGGCTGGATTTTTCGAGCGAGTTGGGAGCCTCCGTCATGGCGACGGCGCCGGGCAAGGTCATCTTTGCCGGGTGGAAAGGTGATTATGGCAAAATGGTCGAGATCGACCATGGACTGGGGATCCACACCCGGTACGGGCATCTGAAGTCCATCACTGTTAAGGTGGGAGATGAGGTAGCCTACCGGCAAAAGATCGGCACGCTCGGCAATACCGGGCGCAGCACTGGCCCCCACGTGCACTATGAGGTGCGCGTGGATGATAAAGCCTACGATCCGATGAACTTCCTTGAGGCAGGACGCTATGTTTTCAAAGGGTAGCAACAAAACAACGTCGAGTTCGACCATGGTTCAAGCGGAGCCGGTACGTCCCACGACGACACGAACCTCTTCGACCCCGTCCATCATCAGCGCCGACCTGCATGTCGTCGGCGACCTGGTGTCGAACGGCGACATCCAGGTGGATGGCGAGGTCGAGGGCGACATCCAGAGCCGGACGGTCACCATCGGCGCCACCGCGCATGTGCGCGGCTCGGTGTCGGCGGAGACGGTGCGGGTCTGCGGTGCCGTGACCGGGCAGATTCGCGGCAACACCGTATCGCTCGATCGCACCGCGCGCGTGTCGGGCGACATCCTGCATGCGAGCCTGGCGATCGAGCCGGGTGCGTTCCTGGAGGGTCATTGCCGCCGGATCGAGAGCGTGACCGCCGATACCGTCACGCCCTTGATCGAGCATGACCGCAGCCAGGGATCCGACGTCCCGGCCGCGGCGAACCTCTAAGGCTCGCGCAGGGTTCCTGCGGGCTGCGGCGCCCCGGACGGGGCGCCCTCGTTCCAAGACGCGCCACTTGGCCCTGACATCGGGGCCGAGGCGGCGCGTTTTGCGTTGCGGAGGGTATCAGCCGGCCTGGGCGATGGCCCGGGCATAGAGATCCGGATCGACATTGCCGCCGGAGAGAACGACGGCGACGGTGCGGCCTTTGACATCGAGCTTGCCGGCGAGGAGCGCTGCCAGCGCCACCGATCCGCCGGGCTCGACCACCAGCTTCAGCAGGTTATGGGCGGTGGCGATGGTCTTCATGACCTCGTCGTCGCTGACCGCCAGCCCGCCGGCCAGCTGCTGGCGGTTGAGGGCGAAGGTGAGCTCGCCCGGCGTGGTCGCCATCAGCGCGTCGCAGATGCTGCGCGCGTCGGGCGCGTTGGCGACGCGCCGGCCCGCTTCGAGCGAGCGCTTGGTGTCGTCGAAGCCCGCGGGCTCGCAGCCATAGACCTTGATCCCCGGCAGCGCGTGCTTGAGCGCCAGGCCCGTCCCGGCGATCAGCCCACCACCGCCCGCCGGCACCAGCGCGATCTCCGGGGGCAATCCCAGCGCGAGCGCGTCGCTGGCGATCTCGCGCCCGATCGTGCCCTGGCCCGCGATGATGTCGGGATCGTCATAGGGCCGGACGATGGCGGCACCCCGTTCCTCGGCCAGCTTCTGGGCGACCTGCTCGCGGTCCTGCCGGTAGCGGTCATAGGCGATCACCTCGGCGCCCAGCGCGCGGGTGTTGTTGATCTTGATGGCGGGGGCGTCGGCCGGCATGACGATGGTGGCCGGCAGCCCCATGAGAGCCGCCGCCGCGGCCACGCCTTGCGCGTGGTTACCGGAGGAGAAGGCCACGATCGCCTTCGGCTTCGGGCCTTCCTCGACCAGCTTGCGGATCTTGTTGAAGGCGCCGCGGAACTTGAAGGACCCGGTGCGCTGCAGGGTCTCGGGCTTGATCAGGACGCGGGCGCCGGTCAGCCGGTCGAGCGCCGGCGAGCGCAGAAGGGGCGTGTGGATCGCATGGCCGGCCAGCCGCAGGGCCGCCTGCTCGACATCGCGATAGGTGGGCAGAGGTCGGCTCGCGACGGCGTCAGCGGCGGGTGCGGTCGAGGCGGGCGAAGAAACCATCGATGGCCTCCAGGGCGGCGGGTTCGTCCAGCATGGGCGCATGGCCCACGCCCGGCAGGGTCACATGAATCAGGTCGGGTTTGGCAGCGATCATTTTCGCAAGGCAGCCATCCGACAAGACATCCGATCTGCCGCCGCGGATGACGAGCAGCGGGCGGTGGTCGAAGGCGCGGAACAGAGGCCAGAGATCGCGGATCGGGCCGCCCTCGCGGAGCGGCCGGGCGAGCGCCACGTCCCAATCCACATGGAGCCCGTCCGCCGCCTCGCGGAAGGTCGCCTGCGCCTGGTTGAGCCAGGCCCGCTCGTCGGCGAGGCCGAGATCGGGGTAGGTGGCCTTGAGATGGGCCACCGCGGCGGCCCAGTCGGGCTGGGGATGGTCCTGCCCGATATAGTCGATGATCCGCGACACGCCGCCGGTTTCGAGCTCGGGCCCGATATCGTTGAGGATGACGCCGGCCAGCGCCGCCGGCTTCGCCACCGCGAGGCCCATCGTCAGCAGGCCTCCCATCGAGGTGCCGATCGCGACGAAGCGCTCGACGCCCTCGAGGGTCAGGAGCTGCATCAGGTCTTCGAGATAGACCTCCGGCCGGTAGTGGCGCCAGTCGGGGTCGTAGGCCGAGCGGCCGCGGCCCCGGTAATCGGGGCAG